>JBJXEC010000153.1:0-4930 GCA_046155125.1 Sphingomonas sp.
CTCACCGATTTTGCGCAAATCCGCCCGATCGTGCTTCAGGCCACGCCCGACCAGGTCGATGGCGACGTCAAAGCGACGACCGCATGGCTCAAGACCGCCAAATTTGCGGCACCCGGCAAAACCGGCATTACGGGCTTTTGCTGGGGCGGCGCGGTCGTGTGGCGTTCGGCGATGGTCAACCCCGACATCAAGGCAGGCGTTGCCTGGTACGGCCAGCTCAAGCCGTTGATCGCGCGCGCGGGCGACCTGAGGGCGCCCGTGCTCGGCCTATACGGTGCGCTTGACCAGGGCATTCCGCAGACCGACATTGGCGCGATGCGCGCCGCACTTGATGCCGCCCACAAAAAGGGCACGACTATTGAGGTCTATGACGATGCGCAGCACGGCTTCCATGCCGATTACCGCGCAAGCTATAATGAGGCCGATGCCAAGGATGGCTGGGCGCGAATGCTTGCCCATTTCAAGGCCAATGGCGTGGTATAGGCGGCATGACGTAAGGCTGGCATGACGTGAGGCTGGCATGGTGTAAGCCTGGCAGGGGCGTTAGTCGGTCGCGCGGCACCCCTATCGTAATTGGGCCAGTATCACATCGTCGACCGCCGCCCGCACGGGACCCAGCTTGGGGTCGTTGGTCTTGCCAAGCCGCACGAGCACCCACTGATGCAGTTTACCGTCCGTCCCGCGCCCCGAAAAACTCGTTACATATTGCCCGAGATGCCCGTGCATCGCGGTAACCGTCGCGGGCCGAACCGCGACCTTGGTGGCGACCGCTCGCGCTGCGACATGGGCACCGTCCAGCCAGGTTTGCCCGCCATAATTGGGGTTCGCGGGCGACCCTGTCTCCATGAAGGCTAGCCAGTCCGGGCGGATGATCTGCGTGCCGTCGACCCCGCGCCCGTCATATAATAGTCCGCCCAGTCGCGCGTAATCGGGCAAGCTCATATAGAGGATCGACCCGCCGATTTGCGTGCCCGCACCGTCAAACTCGAGGACGGCGCTGGTGACGCCCGCCGGCCTGAACAGCCGCGTTTCGGCAAATTCGCGGTAAAGGGCCGCGCGGCGGCGCGGGTCATGGCTGGTCGTCAAGGTTCGCGCGATAATTTCAGCGAGAATGATGGTCGTAAGCGAGCTATACTCGAACACCCTCCCCGGCGGGCTGCTAAGTGGCTGCGCAATCGCCCGCGCCGCCATGTTGCGCGTGCCGCCAACGAACAGCACCTGGTACGCATCGGAGCGCTCGACAGGCTGGCCCTCTTCGATATGCCGCAGGCCCGACGTCATGTTGAGCAACTGCCGCAGCGTGATGTGCGCGCGGCCGTCGCCGGGGTGGTGCCACTCCGCGATCGGCGCGGGCGCGTCGAGGGCAAGGCGACCGTCGGCCACAAGCTCGCCCACCAGCATCGCGGTCATCGTCTTGGCGGTCGACCAGCTGATAAAGCGCGTGGCGTCCGAATAGCCCGGCGCATAATGTTTCGCGACAACGCGCCCATCGTCCAGCAAGATAGCCGCGCGCGGTTCACCCTGATCGGGCGCAAACAACGGCGCGAGCGGTGCAGGCACTACCGGCGCGCGGGCAACAATTGGGCCGTCTAATGCCACAGCGATAATCGCCAGCAGGACAAGGCTTTTTATCTGCATCATCCAAGCCTAAGCTCGCCGCCCATGAACGCAAGACGCCTGTTGCTGCCCAGCGCCCTATTGTCCGCCGTGGCGTTGGCTGGCGGTTGGGCATATGTCCGCCATCTCGAACCGCAACTGGCGCTGGGCGTCGGCTATGCCGCGCGCGTTGCTTGTGGCTGCCGCTATATCGGCGGCCGGTCGCTTGCCGACTGCAAGCATGATTTCGAGCCGGGCATGGAGCCGATTCGCCTGTCGGAAGAGGCGTCGTCCAAGACGATCACCGCCTGGGTGCCGCTCGTCGCGAGCCGGTCGGCCCGGTTCGACCCCGTCCTTGGCTGCCAGCCGGAGAAATACCGCGGAAACGAGCTGCGCCTCCACTAAATGGCGGCGAGCGCGCGCTCCGTCTGTGCGATCCAGCCGCCGCCAATCACGCGCTCGCCAGCATAAAGCACTGCCGCCTGCCCTGGCGCCACGCCGTATTCGGGCGCCTCGAACGCCAGCCGGTCCCCCTCCAGCCGCGCTGGCACGGGCTTGGCGAGCGAGCGCACCTTTGCACGCACCGGACCGACATAACTTCCGCCGATAAAGTTCATCCCCGTCAGCCACGTTGCCGACACGCCAAGCGCCGCCCGCGGGCCCACCACCACGCGCTGCAGCGCTGGCTCAAGCCGGATGACGTAAAGCGGCTCTGGCGTGCCGCCGATCTCAAGCCCGCGGCGCTGACCAACCGTGAAATGGATGAGCCCGCGGTGGCGCCCCAGCACACGGCCAGCCTCGTCGACAATCTCACCGGCGGTGTCGGCCTCTGGCCGCAGCTTTTTTACCAGCGTTGCATAATCCCCGTCGGGCACGAAGCAGATGTCCTGGCTGTCGGGCTTCATCGCCACGCCCAGCCCAAGCTCGGCCGCAATCTCGCGCACGAGCGGCTTTGGCATGCTCCCCAGCGGAAAGCGCAGAAAATCCAGCTGCTCGGTCGTTGTCGCAAACAGAAAATAGCTTTGATCGCGCGCCGGATCGATGGCGCGGTGCAGCTCTGGACCACTTGGACCCTCGACCCGCCGCACATAATGACCAGTCGCCAGGCAATCCCCGCCCAGATCGCGCGCCAGCTTGAACAGATCGGTGAATTTTGGCCCCATATTGCACTTGATGCAGGGGATGGGGGTGCGACCGGCGAGATACTCATCCGCAAAGTCGTCGATCACCGCATCGCGAAACGCGCTTTCATGGTCGAACACATAATGCGCAATGCCCAGCCGGTCGCACACCGCGCGCGCATCGCGAATATCGCGCCCGGCACAGCATGACCCTGCGCGCCCCACCGCTTCACCATGATCGTATAGCTGGAGCGTGATGCCGATCACCTCGGCGCCGGTCCGCACCGCCAATGCCGCCACCACCGAACTGTCGACGCCACCCGACATCGCCACCACGATGCGCTTGCCGGCAAGATCGGCCCCGAGCTGAAATTCACCCTGTGTCATGGAGCGGTAGATAGGGCGTGGCGGGCAATAGCGCAAAAACAGCTGCGCATTATCCATTTGTTGAGGGCTGCTTTACCGGACCTTCAGACCCCAGGGCTATGACAGGCGCTTGTCCACGCACCTATTGAAAGCCCTTGGATGGACCTGAATTTCCCCCGTTTTGACAGCGAATCGTCGGTCGGCAGCATGCCAGTTTCGCTGGCTGTACTGATGGTGGGAATCGCGACACGGCAATCGGCAGGGCCAACCGCTGTCATCCATGCGCTGGCACAAGACCGGTCGCGCGCGCCTGCTCGGCTGCAATCGCTGCTCGCACCGGCGCACGGCGCCTTCAATCGCGCGGTTGCAGCATTGCTGGATGCTGAAGCTGACGAGTGAATTGGAAATTTACCCAAGTGTTTCAGTCGATGTTCAAGTCCGGCGACTATCGGTCGTTACTGCAATAAGGGGCCCCCGCCCCGATCGAGGTTAAGAATGATCGAAAACCAAAAGATCCGCCCAGCGAAGGTTATCGGCCCCCTTGGTGAACCGTTGACCATTGACTCGCTGCCCCCGCCGCAAACGACCCGGTGGGTCATTCGTCGCAAGGCCGAAGTTGTGGCTGCGGTGAACGGCGGGCTGCTCAATGTCGATGAAGTGTGCGAACGCTATAACCTGACCGTGGAGGAGTTTGCCGGCTGGCAGCGCGCGATCGACCGGTCGGGCATGCAGGGGCTTCGCGTTACCCGAATCCAGCAATATCGCTCGCTTTACGAACGCCAGCAGAAATACTGAATTCCCCACAATCATCCGCCCGATGACATCGGGCAGGCGGGCCGCAGATCACCTGATCGCGCGGCCCGTTCTCTATTCCAGCGGTCACTCCCGAACCACACGGTTACCCCGCACCATCGCGGTCACCAGCCGGTTCAAGCCGTCAGAATCCAGCGCGTTGGATGGTCGTCTGCCCTTGCGCAACGCAGCAAAAACCGGCAATGCCCCGCGAAATGCACAGCACCGCTTGAGTTGGGTGCTTTATTTGTATAATACAGCAGATATTGCGACGGACGGGTGCCCCCTGTCGACACTTGAGAGTGACGTAAATGAACTATGATTCGGGAACGATCGGCCCAGACGCTCAGCGCAGCCTGAATGACGGCACGGCGGCGCCATCGCGCCGCGGCTGGCTGGTTGCGGGCGGCTTGGTGCTTGCAGTGATTGCGCTGGGGCTAGCCTATTTTGCGTTTGCCCGCAGCGGGGCGCCAGCTTCGGACAAGGCGGCGGCAACGACGGCGGCCGGTGGCAGCGCCGATGGCAAGGGTGGAGCCGATTCGCAAGCGCCGACCGTTACGATCGCGGTACCCGGCAGGCAGACAGTCGATCGGACGATTTCGGCAACCGGTTCGCTTGCTGCGCGGGTTGATATGCCGGTTGGCGTGGCTGGCGACGGCGGGATCGTGACGGCGGTGCTGGTGCAGCCAGGCAGCTGGGTGCGCGCGGGGCAGGTGCTCGCCACCATCGACCGCAGCGTCCAGGAACAGACGGCGGCATCGCTTGCCGCGCAAATCAACGTCGCAAAATCGGATGCGCGGCTTGCTGATGCAGAAATGAACCGTGCAGCAGCGCTGGTTGACCGCGGTTTCATCTCCAAGGCCGATATGGACCGCAAGGCTGCGGCACGCGATGCGGCCAATGCCCGCGTGCGCGTGGCGCAGGCAACGCTTAGCGAAGCGCAGGCGCGGGCCGCGCGGCTTGCCATTCGGGCGCCAGCTTCGGGCCTCGTGCTCACCCGCAGCGTTGAGCCGGGCCAGGTCGTGAGCGCGGGCTCGGGCGTTTTGTTCCGGCTT
>JBJXEC010000154.1:0-16905 GCA_046155125.1 Sphingomonas sp.
GCCAATGAACCGGCCGAGCAACCGGTGGACATACTCCCAGAAGAATATTGCCTTGAACCCTGCCAGCGTCATCGAGCGGTTGAGTTGCTGATACTCAGGTATCTGCTTGTAGTGGTCGAACTCGGCCTGCCAGTCGGCCTGGTTTAGCGGCGGGATGATGCCGCTGATCGGCTTCCACTGGGTGATCGAAAGCCCTGATTCGGTGAGCCGTGTAACGCCGCCGACCGCAACCATCAGTAAAATCAGCGCCGCAACAGCAAACAGCCAGCGCATTAGCAGCTTGGGGTTAGCGCCAGTCTCGATGGTCGATCGCATCAGCATGGCTGCGTCCTAGCCGTTTGGCGTGGCCCCGTCATCCCCGAGATGACAAAGCAGCGCTGCATCTGAAATGATATATTGTAACTCAATGGGCAAACTGCCACATGGCCAGCGTGAACACCCTCGTACCATCGGACGTGCCGAGTCGCTATGGGCTCCAGCTTGACCAATGGGCGATCGGCCTCTCGGGGCTTTGCGTCGTCCATTGCCTTGCAAGCGCGGTGCTTGTCGCCCTAGCAGCCTCGGCTGGCGGTCTGCTGCTCAGTCCGCTTGTTCATGAAGTCGGTCTGTCATTCGCGATTGCGCTGGGCGCTATTGCGATGGGGCGGGGGGTGCTTGAGCATGGCTATATGATGCCCGCCGCAATTGGATCACTGGGCCTTGGCGTGATGGCGGGGGCGATTTCGCTGCCGCACGATGGCAGCGGCGAGACGCTGTTTACCCTTATCGGCGTCGGCCTGCTCGCGCTCGGCCATGACCTGAACCGGCGGGCGGTGCTCTGAGGCTTGCCGCGCGGCGCCTGCGCGCCTAGTTTGGCGCCATGGGCGACCATCTCCATCATGAGCATTCGGGCAAGGCGCTTGCCGATGCTGCACGCGCCACGCTTGAGCGATCAGGCGAGCAATGGACCGCAATGCGCGCCACAATCTTCAAGGCGCTGGCGACGTTCGACAAGCCTGCTTCCGCCTATGACATTGCCGATGCTGTCTCGAAAGCGGAAGGGCGGCGAGTCGCTGCAAACAGCGTTTACCGCATCCTTGACCTGTTTGTCGGCGCGAATCTTGCACACCGGGTGGAAAGCGCCAACGCTTACATCGCCAATGCCCACCCCGATTGCCTGCATGATTGCATCTTTCTGGTCTGCGACACTTGCGGGCAAACTGTCCACCTTGACAACGACGTTATTACCGGCGGCGTGCGCTCGGCAGCGAAGGCGGCAGGGTTTTCGCCAGTGCGCCCGGTCATCGAAGTGCGGGGCAAGTGCGCGGAGTGCGATTGAGCGCGTAGCGCGCCGGGTAGCTTGGGCATGAGAAAAATTCGTATCGACCAGCTGCTCGTCGACCGCGGTCTGGCCGAAAGTCGCACGCGCGCTCACGCACTGGTCATGGCCGGTGTTGTGTTTATCGACACGCGCAGGCTCGACAAGCCGGGGCAAATGGTAGCGGCGGATGCAGTGCTTGATGTGCGGGGGCGAGACCATCCCTGGGTATCGCGCGGCGGCGTGAAATTGGCGCATGGCCTCGATCATTTCGGCTGGGACGTGTCTGGCACGGTTGCGCTGGATGTCGGTTCTTCAACAGGCGGTTTTACCGATGTGCTCCTCAGTCGCGGCGCGACCCGCGTTTATGCAGTCGACAGCGGGACGAACCAGCTTGCATGGAAGTTGCGGCAAGACCCACGCGTTATCGTCCATGAACAAACCAGCGCGCGGGTGCTGACAACCGCGCATATCTCAGAGAAGGTCGCGCTCATCGTCTGCGATGCGAGCTTCATCTCGCTTGCCAAGGTGTTGGCGGTTCCGCTGGGGTTTGCCGCCGCCGGTGCGCGGGCGCTAGTGCTGGTAAAGCCGCAGTTCGAGGCGGGCCGCGAGGAGGTGGGCAAGGGCGGCGTCGTGCGCGACCCCTTGATACATCAGCGCGTGTGCGATGCCGCATCGGCCTGGTTTGGCGACAATGGTTGGTTGGTAGAGGGCATTACGCCCAGCCCGATTACCGGTCCGGAGGGGAACATCGAGTTCTTGCTGGCTGTACGTCGCTAGCGGCATGTTGGCCGGTCGCGGTGGTTCGGCCGCGCCGGTTCACGCGGCAATGGTCTTGCTCAGGCCGCGCGTTTCGGCCACAGCAGGCGGTGTCCATCAGGACCTGTGATTGTGCATTAGTCAGCCATTTTTGCGGCGTGTGGGCGTCGCCCATCTCGTTTTCAGGAGGTTAGTAGCGTTGAGCGAGATTGCATCCAAAGCACAGTTGCGATGGGCGTTTTTGCGATGGGCGGTCGTCGTTGTGCCGTTCATTCTGCTGTTGGGCTTTGCTTCGGCCAGCATGGTGCCGATGGGTGCAAACAACCGCTGGTATCAGGCGCTAGTAAAACCTGATCTCACACCGCCTGATTGGGTGTTTCCCGTCGCGTGGAGTGCGCTTTACGTGATGATGGGGCTGGCCTTATCTATTGTCGTCTATGCACGGGGCGCGCGACTTCGTGGATTGGCGATCCTCTCCTTTGCCGGGCAACTTGCCGTCAATCTGGTGTGGTCACCGATATTCTTTGGCGCCCACCAAGTGTTGAACGCGCTTATCATTATCGTTGTGATGTTCGTGCTTGCCCTGGCGACTACCTTATTGTTCGGTCGAATCCGCTCGGCGGCGGCCTGGCTCATGGTGCCCTATCTGGTGTGGATCATGTTCGCTGGCGTGTTGAATTTTCGCATCCACCAACTCAATCCGAATGCCGAAACCCTTGTGCCATCGGCGTCGAGCACCCAAATCCTGGACTGACGCGGTGAGGGATTTTTGAGCAATGCAATCCGAGAACAGATTTTTCGATGATTTCGCCAAGTTTGTGAACGGTGCAGCCGGGACGCTTGCCGGCATGGGCCGCGAAGCCGAATCGACCGCGCGCGAGCGCGCGCGTGAATGGATTGGCGGCATGGATTTCGTCTCGCGCGACGAGTTTGAAGCGGTGAAGGCTATGGCCGCCGCCGCGCGCGACGAGGCCGATGCGCTGCGTGCGAGGGTTGACGCACTTGAGGCAAGCGGCGCGGTAGCGGGCGGCGCGGCGTCTGCGCCCAAAGCGTCACCGCGCAAGTCCCGCAAGTCGGCCGACCCGTCCTGAGGGCTTTTCCACAGCTATCTGGTTGCGGAAACCGCTTGTCGCTTGCGCGGCGTGTAGGCACTCGCCACAATATTTTGTGTGTTTTGCCGTCAGCGAGGGCCACAGGTTGAAACTGCATGAAGTAGAAGAGGAGCGCGAGGATGCAGCGCCCATCGACATGCTCGAAGATTATTATGCGGCCCATGGCTGGGAGCATGAGCGCAGCGACGATGAAGTCGTCGCTCACGTAAAGGGCAGCTGGACGCAATATGAGCTCCGCGCGCTGTGGCGGGAGGAAGACGGTGTTCTCCAATTTCTGGCATTTCCCGATATCCGCGTGACCGACGAACGGCGATCGGCCGTGTACGAGGCGATTGGTCTCATTAACGAGCAGCTCTGGGTTGGCCATTTCGAGCTGTGGTCGTCAAGCGGGATATTGCTGTACCGCCACGCCGCGCTGATCGAGGGCGGGGACGGCGGGACCTTGTCGCTTGCGGCTGCCGAGTTGCTCATCGAATCGGCAATTGATGAGTGCGAGCGCTTTTATCCGGTCTTCCAGTTCGTGCTGTGGGGCGGCAAGACGCCAAAAGAAGCGATGGCGGCGGCCCTTACCGAGACCCAGGGCGAGGCGTGATCCCGGGCAGCCTCTGGCTGGTTGGCTGTGGAAACATGGGCGGCGCGATGCTCGGCCGCTGGATCGGCGAGGGCCTTGACCCGGCGACCATTACCGTCATTGACCCCGGCGCGCCGATGGTGCCGCAAGGTGTTTCGGTGCGCGCCGATCTGCCCGCTGGCCCGGCGCCAGAGGTGTTGGTGCTCGCGATCAAGCCGCAACACCTCGCCGACTTCTCTGCTGGGCTCGCCGCTTGGCAGGGCCGCGCGCCGCAGGTGCTATCGATTCTGGCAGGCGTTGACGCCGCGACTATCTCCGCCAGGCTGCGAGCGACAGACGTCGTAAGGGCGATGCCCAACCTGCCCGTCGGGATCGGCAAAGGGGTTGTCGCGTTGTTCAGCGATGCAGCCGATTCGGCGTTGCGCGCGCGCGTCGAAGCACTCAGCCGCCCGCTTGGTCATGTTGAGTGGATCGACGAGGAGTGCTTGTTTGATGCGGTAACGGCACTTTCAGGGTCCGGACCGGGGTTCCTCTTCCGCTTCATCGACTCGCTGGCCGCGGCTGGTGAGGCGATTGGCCTGCCTGGAGGATTGTCGGCGCGGCTCGCGCTGGCGACTGTTGAGGGCGCCGCCATCCTTGCAGCGCAATCAACCCTGTCGCCAGCGGCCCTTGCCGACCGTGTGGCCAGCAAGGGCGGATCAACGCGCGAAGGCCTCAATGTGCTGGATGCCGATAGTGAATTGACTGAGTTACTCACCCAGACATTGGCGGCTGCCAGGCGGCGCAATGCAGAGCTCGCGGATCAGAATAGCTAGATTTGTGCCGCGAAGTAGCGGACGCGCTCGTCTACAGGGATAAGGCCTTCGAGCACCGCCCAGAACCCCGTCACGGCGCCTTGGCCCGCGCTGGCATAGGCCGCAGACAAGCGCCCACGCACTGCCTCGAAAAGTTCGGTTTCAAGGGCCGTGCCGGCGTCGGTCAGTCGCAGCAGGCGCTGCCGCCGATCATGCATGCCGGGTCGCGTTTCGATCAGGCCACGGTCGGTCAGCTCAGTCAATACCCGACCAAGCGATTGTTTTGTAATGGAAAGTGCCGCGAGCAACTCACTCACCGTCAAGTCAGGTCGGCGGGCCACGAAGTAAAGCGCCCGATGGTGCGCGCGGCCAAGTGCCTGACGGGCGAGTACCTCGTCCGCCGTCTGAGTGAGATTGGTATAACCAAAATATAATAATTCGATGCCACGACGCACTTCGGCTTCACGGAGGAATAGCGGGGAGGCAGAGGCGATTGCGGCAGCCATGTTGACCGAGTTTGCCGCCTTCCATATTAGGGTCAAGCCCTTAAACGCGCGGTGATGTAATGTTTGATAGCGATCCTCAGGCCAGCGCGACGGATATTTCCTTTGTTACTGACCCAAATTACGCGCCGGTAGACGCCGCCACGCGAACCCAGCTTATCGCAAACCCGGGCTTTGGGCGCGTATTTACCGATAATATGGTGATGATCCGCTATAGTCAGACATTAGGCTGGCATGATGCGCGGCTAACACCCAGAGCGCCCATCCAAATGGATATGGCCTCGGCAGTCTTGCATTATGCGCAGGAAATTTTTGAAGGCATGAAAGCCTATCGCCTCGTTGATGGCGGTGTCGCGCTGTTTCGTCCCGAGGCCAATGCGCGGCGCTTTCGTGCCTCGGCTGAACGCATGGCGATGAAGCCGTTGCCCGAGTCGCTGTTTGTCGAGTCGGTCGCGCGGCTGGTGCGGAGCGAGCGGGACTGGATCCCCAGCGTGGAGGGTGGCGCCCTTTATCTGCGCCCGTTCATGATCGCGAGCGACGTGTTTTTGGGTGTGAAACCCTCGACTGAATATATTTTCGCGGTAATCGCGTCGTCGGTCGGTGCTTACTTCAAGGGTGACGCGGCCGCCGTGTCGCTTTGGGTGTCGCAGGACTATTCCCGCGCGGCGCCCGGCGGCACTGGCGCTGCCAAATGCGGAGGAAATTATGCCGCGAGCCTGATTGCGCAGGCAGAGGCAACGCGGCGCGGATTCGATCAAGTGTTGTTTGTCGATGCCGTCGAGCGGCGCTGGATCGAAGAACTTGGCGGCATGAACGTCTTTTTCGTAATGAATGATGGTGTGTTGATCACCCCGCCGCTGACCGGAACGATTCTGGCAGGAATTACTCGCGACTCGCTCATGACAATCGCACGCGATCAGGGGCTGGAAGTGCGCGAGCAACCCTATGCCATCGACCAATGCCGCGCGGATGCCGCCAACGGGCGGCTGCGCGAGGCCTTTGCTTGCGGCACGGCCGCCGTTGTCACGCCGATTGCAAAAATGGCGATGGGGGATGGCGAATTTGTTATTGGAAGCGGCGGACCTGGCCAGATTACGCTGCGGTTGCGCCAGGCGCTGGTCGACGTGCAGCGCGGCGTCGCGCCGGACCCGCACCAATGGCGGCACCGGCTGGATTGACAGACATTTCTGCGATGGCTCTTTTCATCCCGTCAATCGGGTCTTAAAGGACCGCGTTCTGCTGGGGCGTCGCCAAGTGGTAAGGCAGCGGCTTTTGATGCCGCCATTCGTAGGTTCGAATCCTGCCGCCCCAGCCAATCTTCCGTATAAGTGTCTGATTATTAAAGACTTTGCAGCCGATTTGCGGCAGCCAATCAGCCGGATGCGACCCGGCTTATGCAGGGAGTTTCGGTAACAGCGTTGTTGCCGACCAACTGGCAAACTTTGAGGTAAGCGACGGAAGTTTTAGCACCCGCCTTAGGTCAAGCCGTAATAGGGGCGCCGGGGCTAAAATACTCTAAAGCTAGCTAGCACTGCGGCTATATCAAGCTTGCGAGCGGGCAAACGCGAAAACGGCCCGGGTGCAGCCTGCTGATCGCATTACGCAAACAACATAGCGGCAACCGGGCCGATCAGCCGTTAAAAGGGGCGAATGTCTTCACCGCGCCAGCCGAAAAAGAACTCGAGCATGTACTATCTCCCGTCATGCGCCTTCGTTTGGGCGCAACACTAACGTTAAGAAGATTTTAAGGGTAAAGCAATGGCTTCCGTAAGGTTTCGCCCCAAAGTTGGTAGCAGGGTGTCGTGCCGATTAACGCTTCCTTCAGAACGCTGGCGCTATCGGGTTTACCATGTCGCTTCGCGTCCCTATCCAGTCAGTCAGGCCTGCGCTGCCCGGCAGGAAGGCCGCGCTTAACGCCTCATCGGCGGCGGAGTTTGGCGATGGTGGACCCAATCTCGACATGCGCTTTCTGGTGCTTGCCGAAGTTACAAATTTTGTAGCAATTCGGCGGCAGTTGGGCGCGCGGCGCGCCGACGCGCTGATTTTAGACGTTGCGGAAATACTAGGCCGCCACCTTGCTGATATGCAGATCGCGGTCGCGGGGCGGACCCTGCTGGAGATCGCCCTTGACGGCGACTCGCTTGATGCGCTGGACAGTCTTCTGGTCTGTGCACGCGAGATTTTCGCGCAGCCGGTTGATCTCGATGGCGAGTTGTACACGATCGACATTGCGCTTGGCGCTGCCGCCGGTCGTTCAACAATGTTCGACGATGTTCGCCTGGCTGAAGAAGCCGAAGAGGCACTTGTCGAGGCTAAGCTTGCCGGGCAATCTGTTGTTCGTGATTTGTCGGTCGCTACCCCGGCGTTCGACCGCAAGACTTTGATGGTCGATTTCCGTCGCGCGCTGCAACACGAAGAGTTCTTCATTCAATACCAGCCCAAGGTTCACTTGCGACGGCAACAGGTTGCGAGCGCAGAGGCGTTGATCCGCTGGCGGCATCCCGAGCGGGGCGTCATCCTGCCGGGCGACTTCATTCCTGCAGTCGAGGAATCGCGGGAAATTGGCGCGCTGACCCTGTGGACCCTCGAGCGTGTGATAGCGGACCAGAAGGTGTTGTCAGGCTATGGCCATGACCTGACACTGTTCATCAACATTTCTGGCCAACTCCTCGCCGACCAGACTTTTGTTGCCCGTGCCTGCCAGATTGTCAGAGACTGCGACGCCAAGATCGGTTTTGAAATTACCGAAACGTCGGTCATCCGCGACCCCGAAACGGCTATTGGCCATCTCCGGGTTTTCGCCGATATGGGGATTTCGATCGCGATTGATGATTATGGCGCTGGCTTGTCATCGCTTGCCTATTTGAAGCAACTGCCAGCAAGCGAGCTCAAGATTGACAAGTTATTCGTGATGCAGCTTACCAGCAGCAATCGTGATCCGCTCATCGTGCGCTCAACCATTGACCTTGCCCATGCTCTTGAAATGGAGGTCACCGCAGAGGGTGTTGAAACGCCAGCGGCAATGGCACTGCTGAGCGTAATGGGTTGCGACATGGTGCAGGGCTATTTGATCAGTCGGCCCATCGGAATCGACGCACTGAAACAATATCTGGACGAGGACCGGCACCTTGCCGCAAGTGCTGAGCCGCGCGCAAGCTTTATTCGCCCGGCAAGTTTCTGGAAAAGCGCCTAGCTTGAGTTGTTAGCTTGGCCTTAAGGCGAGGGTGCTATTCTCCCCCTATGCGCATGTTCGTCAGACCGTCATTAGCTGCTTCTAGTGTCCTCTGGCTTTCGGCGGCGCTCGCTCTGCTGACTCTTGTCCACGGCGCATCGTTAGCCGCCACGCCGCCGTCTTCGCCCCCGAATTTCGACGACATGGTCGCGCGGGCCAAGGCAGAAATGGTGACCAACCCGACGCTCGCTTTGCGTCGGGCAGAACGGCTTCAACAAACAGCTGCATCTGTCGCCGCTAATGCAGGTCCAAGCGAAGCGTTAGCTACTGCCAAATGGCTCCAGGCCGAGGCGACCCTTCGGCTGGGCGACAGGGAAAAGGCGCAAATTCTGGTCCGAGCGGCGCTTGCTGCACTTCCCAAAAGTGCGTCCGGGTCGCACGTGATGGGCGATATCTTGCTCACCCGTGGCGGTATCGCGGCCGCAGAACCGGATATTGTCCGCGCGCTGACCGACTATCAAAATGCCTACCGCATTTTTCACAAATACAACGACGCTAGAAGTCAGGCTATATCTCTATTGTATATAGCATCAATCTACAGCGACGCCCAAGATTTTGATAACGCGTTCAAATATTATACGCAGGCTCTCGACACTTCGGTTGTTGATCCAAAACTATTGATTTCTATATATAACAATCGTGGAAACTCGCTAACTCAGGCGGGGAAATTTGAGCAAGCTAAGATTGATTACGGCCACGCCATCGCGCTCGCCAAAAAGATGGGCAGCGATGCACTTGAATCACAAATTCTCCGCAACCTCGCCGGCAGTCAGCTAAACGCAGGTCGTGTAGAAGAAGCTGAGCATACTATTTCAACCGGGATGCGGCTTTCTCGTCAGGATGATGGGTCGTCGACGCACATGCAGTTTGTGAGTGCTGCCGCACGCGTTGCGCTTGTTCGCGGGCGAATTGGGGAAGCGACGCAGTTGATACGCCAGGTTTTCACAGGCGTTGATATTGCAAAAACGTCGCTGGCCTATCGCAACAGCCATGAAACCGCCGTTGACATCTACAAGCGGCTTGGCGAGCCGGCGCTTGCGCTTATGCATCTGGAGGCGATGAAGCGGCTCGATGACGAAACGACGAAGCTTGCCGCGTCTACCAACACAGCGTTGATGACCGCTCGTTTCGATTATGCCAACCAGAACCTCAAAATCGCAAAACTGCGCCAGACCGAACTGGAGCGGACAATCGAGTTCGAGCAATCGCGTGCCCGGCTGCAACGCACGATCTTCGGCGGGGTAGTGGTGGCGACGATGGTCGGCGTTGGCATGCTGATCTTTGGCCTGTTCACCATTCGCCGCAGCCGCAACGAAGTTCGCGCCGCCAACGTGGATCTTGAGTACACCAACACCGCGCTGGAACACGCGCTCGCAGCGAAAACCGAGTTTTTGGCGACGACAAGTCATGAGATCCGGACGCCGCTGAACGGCATCTTGGGCATGACTCAGGTGATGCTCGCGGACAAGGCGCTCTCCGACAGTGTTCGTGAGCGGCTTGGCGTCGTCCAAAGCGCGGGCACGACCATGCGCGCGCTGGTTGACGACATCCTCGATGTGGCGAAAATGGAAACTGGCAACCTGACGCTGGAAGCGGTGCCGATGGACATTCACGCAACGCTGCGCGACGTGTCCAAACTATGGGCTGAACAGGCAAGGTCGCGCGGCATCGCGTTTGCGATGGATCTTGCCGACGCGCCCGAAATGATCACCGGCGATCCGGCGCGCATTCGGCAAATTGTGTTCAACCTGCTGTCAAATGCAATGAAGTTCACCAAGGACGGATCGGTAACGATTCGCGCCTCGGTGGAACCCGGAGAGATGATCAAGGTGGCGGTGACAGATACCGGGATCGGGATTCCGCTGGACAAGCAGGCGGAGATTTTCGAATCGTTCAAGCAAGTGGATGCGGGTACGACGCGTCAATATGGGGGCACCGGCTTAGGGCTCGCAATTTGCAGGAAACTTGCGCGCGCAATGGGCGGCGATGTCACCGTGACAAGCACCCCCGGGCGTGGGGCCACCTTCGCATTTGCGATGCCGTTGGTCGTCGCTACCTCGCCGCTATGCGCCGAGGCCGAGGATGCACGAGCGCGCGGCCTTCTCATCGTCGAGCGCAACCCCATTACCGCCAGCATGATCCGCGCCCTTCTGGAAGCGCGCGCTGGCGCGGTCTGCATTGCGCCGACCGTGGAGGACGCGACGGCGACTATACTGGACGGTGCAATTGATTCCGTATTGATCGATTCTGCGACGCTATTGGCTTCGGCGTCGCCGACTGATTGCCTCCGGGCGCTCGTGCAAGCGGCGGGCGCGGCGCCTGTCCGAATTCTGTCAGAACCGGTAACATCCGACGTCACGGCCGGTTGGGTGGCCAGTGGCGTCTGCGATGTTATTGAAAAGCCGATTGCGCGCGCGCATTTGATCGAACTGCTGTATCCGATTGTCGGGTACGACAACACCGGATCGGGTATCGACCGCGTTGCTTCCCGCGCGGCCTGACTTAATGGGGCAGCTGTTTTGACCTATTAAGCATGTCGGAACGCTATCGCTTTGGACCAACAGTTTATGAATGTCTTGTTTATCGAAGACGATCCGATGAACCGCCGCGTCGTGAAAGACATGCTGGACGTGGCGGGTGCGGTGATGGTTGGTGCCGAAAGCGCGGAAATCGGGCTGTCGATTCTCGATGAACAGCGTTTCGACGTCGTCCTTATGGATTTGCGGATGCCTGGCATGGACGGGATGACCGCAATCAGACATATCCGCAATCGGGCGGACGCCAAGGCGCAAATTCCGATTATCGTGCTGACCGCCGACACGGCCGTGAACCTGCGCGAGCATTGTCTTGACGGTGGCGCTGACGAGGTGCTGTTTAAGCCAGTGGCGATGGATTCGCTGTTCGATGCCATCGGCAGATTGATGGCGCGCAATGTCCGCGGCGACGGCATCATAGATTAATGGCGGGTTTCTGCGCGCGCTTCATTGCGAATTTTTATTCTTAATAGCAATATTCGAACAATGCACACCGGATCATGGGCGCCATCCTATCGATTGGGTGCTATCTTCTCTCATCCAACATTGGATGGTAAGGCGGAGTAGAGACGATGAGCGACATTATCCTGGACCGGTTGCTGGTCACCCTGGATGTCGCGGTTGAGGCCTTTGCCGTTTGTGAGGTTGCCTCGGGAAAGCGACTTGTTGTCCGCCCGTGCCGCGAGATTGAGGTGCATTACGTGCTCGCTGGGACGATGTATCTCAGCATCCCGGGGCGCCCGACAATTTCCTGTGGCCCGGGCAGCGTCGTTCTCGTTCCGCCAAACCTTGCCCAGCAAATCACTGCGGACGAAGGCCCGACCACGGAAGTGCTTGCCTTTGAGAATTGCCAGCAAACCGCCAACGGTCTGCTGTGCTATGACGCCGCCGCCGGTGGCGTTGGCGATCTGCGATTTGCGTGCGGCGTTATCTCTGCAAATATTTCAGGTTCTTTCGGCCTGCTTGATACGGTGCGCCACCCGGTTGCAGAAGATCTGAGCGACGAGCCGGCGGTCGCCGCCGCGCTTGCGATGCTGCTGACGGAAGTTAACCGGCCCGGGCTTGGGTCACGCGCCTTGGCCGGGTCGCTGATGAAGGCGTGCCTGCTCGTCTTGCTCCGGCGGCATTTCGGTCGCAGCAAGCACGAAACCAGCCTTCTGAGTACGCTGCGGGATCCGCGGCTCGGCAAAGCGGTCACGGCGGTGCTCGATTGCCCGTCGGCACGGCACAGCGTGGCCGCGCTTGCGTCAGTTGCGGGGATGAGCCGCTCTGCGTTTGCGCGCGAGTTTTCGCAGGCCTTTACGATGAGCCCCATGGAGTTTGTCGCGAAGACAAGGCTGCACCATGCAGCCGAGTTGCTGCGTTCGACGACAATGCCGGTGAAAGTCATTGCGGCCAATATCGGCTTTTCCAGCCGCAGCCACTTCAGCCGCGCGTTTCGCGACGGATATGGCGCGGATCCCAGCACTTATCGGCGCGATTCCGTGTCGCACTACCCGGCAGAGATGCCCCGGCTTGTCCCCGCCCTTCGGGCATCCGGTCAACGCGCGGTGCCGTACGCAATCGCTTGAAGCGCTGCTAGATCGAGCTGCGTGACCGGCAGCGGCACGGCCGTTTGTTCGCCAACGTCGCGCTGTCGCGCTGGAGGCCCGACCGGGAATCGAACCCGGGTGCAAGGATTTGCAGTCCTCTGCGTCACCACTCCGCCATCGGGCCGGAGCGGCGCCCAATGCGCGGGACGCGCCGCGCTGTCAACCGGGTCACCATAAAATGTGCGCGGCGCTTGGCGCCGTGCAGCGACCAAGATACAAGCGTCGAAACATGCCAAGTGTGTTGCATAGCTAAAACAGTTATGCCACAAGGAGCCCGTATGGAACAGACGTTACACGCTGCCCCTTCCGCCACCGCCTATGGCGCCATGCGCGCGGCAATGGTCGCTAGTCAGTTGCGCCCCGGTGGGGTTAGCGATGCCCGCCTCGTGGCGGCCCTGGCCACGGTGCCCCGCGAAGCATTTTTGCCCTTTGCTGTCGCCGAACTGGCGTATCGCGATATGGTGGTTACGCTCGGCAACGGTCGCATGTCGAACCTGCCAATAGCCACTGGCCGTCTGCTCAATGAGGCCCGGCTGCAGCCAACTGACACCGTGTTGCTTGTTGGCGCTGCGGGGGGCTATGCCGCTGCCGTGCTGGCTGCGGTCGTCGCCCGGGTTGTCGCGGTCGAGAGCGACTCGGCGCTGCTGGCCATAGCGCGACCGGCACTTGCCTCCCTGTCGAACGTCACGCTTGTCGAGGCGCCGCTGGCGGCTGGCCAGGCGGCGTCTGCGCCCTATGATGTTATCATCATCGATGGCGCGGTGGAGGAAGTGCCGCAGGTGCTTGTCGACCAGCTTGCAGTTGGTGGGCGCATGACAACGGGGCTGGTCGACAACGGTGTTACCAGGCTGGCGGCGGGCCGGCGGACCGAGGGTGGCTTTGCGCTTGCCGCGTTTGCTGACCTTGATTGCGCCGTGCTCCCCGGATTTGCGGAACCAAAAGGGTTCGTGTTTTGAGAGGCTCCATGACGAAATACTGCCATAGATTGTTGCTTGGGGCCGCTGGCGTCGGGCTGGTAACTGCCCCCGCGTCGGCGGAGTCGCTGCAGGAAGCGCTTCGTCGCGCCTATGAGACCAACCCGACGCTTGCCGCTCAGCGCGCCGGCCTGCGCGCAACCGATGAAAATGTGCCGATCGCCCGGGCAAGCGCGCTGCCGACAGTGCAGTTGCAGAGCACTTACAGCGAGAATGTCATCTTGCCGATCACCTCGTTTACGGCACCGTCGCGCACGTCGCAGACACAGGCCAGCCTTACCTATCCGTTGTATTCGGGTGGCGCGGTGAAGAACGGCGTGGCCGCGGCAAAGGTTCGCGTCGAGGGCGGGCGTGCCTCGTTGCGCGGGACTGAAGCCGATTTGTTCACCGCCGTCGTTGCGGCCTATATGGATGTCGTGCGCGATTCTGCGGTCGTCCAGCTCAACCAGCAGAATCTGCGCGTACTCGACGTCAATCTTCAGGCATCGCGTGATCGCTTTGAGGTAGGCGATTTGACGCGGACCGATGTTGCTCAGTCCGAAGCGCGGCTGGCTCTGGCGCGCAGCCAGCTTGAGACGGCCGAATCGCGGCTGATCGGCAGTCGCGAGAATTATGTGCGGCTCGTCGGGTCGCCCCCCGGCGAGCTGGATGCACCGCCGCCGTTGCCCGGCCTGCCGAGCGATCCGGAGAGCGCGGTACAAATCGCGCTGGCTGAAAATCCGACGCTTCTGGCCGCCCGCAAGGCACTGGAAGCAACGGGTTACGACATCAAGACAGCTCGCGCGACGCGCCTGCCCACGGTCGATGCTTTTGCCCAGGGCAATTACACCAATTTCCTCGGTACGCTTGGCTCGTTTGGCACCACAACGTCGCCGCCGCAGTTTGATCGCACGGCGCAGCTTGGGCTTCGGCTGACGTTGCCGCTTTATCAGGGCGGGGCGCCCGCTGCGCGCATTCGCCAGGCGCAGGCGCGCCAGAGCCAGTCCTTTGAGCAATTGACCGAGGCGGAGCGCGGTGTGGTGTCGCAGGCGCGCTCCGCCTTTGCCGCCTATCGTGCGTCGCTTGACGTGATCGAGTCAGCCGAGGCAGCAGTGGGCGCGAACCGGTTGGCGCTGGAGGGTGTCCGCGCCGAAAACAGCGTTGGCAATCGCACGATCCTTGAAATTCTGAATGCCGAGCAGGAACTGCTGAACTCACAGGTAACGCTCGTCACCGCGCGACGCGATGCCTATGTGGCTGGCTTTGCGGTGCTCGCCGCCATGGGACATGCCGAAGCCAAGGATCTGGTGCTGGAGAACGGCGCGCTCTACGATCCGACCGTGAACTACCGCCGCAGCAGCCATGCCGCATTTGACTGGAGCGACCGCCGCGAGCCGCAACCGACAGGCACCAGCACTGCGAAAACGCCGGCGCAGGGCGCGCAGGTCACCCGCAGCTTTGATCCTGCACTGGACACGCCAATTGACAGGCCTAGGCCAAATGCGTCAGGTGTCCTCCCGAAAAACTGACGGTCGCAGGCGTCGACAATGAGGGTCGGAAATATGGGAGACTTCAGTACCGAGCCGTCGATGGAAGATATTTTGTCTTCCATTAAGAGGATCATTGCCGAAGAAGGCGATCCCGGTGCCAGTCGGGGCCGCCGTACCAACGCGCAGCAGGCGACACCAGTCAACGACTCATATGGGCACGATGACATGTCAGTCGGCGTCCTCGAACTGAAGGACGCGTTGCGCTCTGGCCGTGGCGACTCGCCCGAGCTTGGCGGCCCGCCACCTTCCGAGCGACCGTCGCCGCTTCATGCGATTCGGGCGCCGGAAATGGCCGTTGACCGGCCGCCAGTCGATGCGCCGCGCGTTGCAACCAACACTATTGCTGCGGCGACGCGCCCGGCCGATATCCCCGAAGCGGGCAACGCGCATGATGCTATTGTGTCTGTCCAGGCCGCGCAGGCGAGCCGCGGCGCGCTTGATGCGCTGTCCCGGCTGGTGGTGACGCCCGAGGCGCAACCGGCGACGACGCTGGACGATCTGGTGCGGGACATGTTGCGGCCGATGCTGCGGGACTGGCTTGATTCGCAGCTGCCCGGCATGGTCGAGAAGATGGTAGCCCGCGAAATCGAGCGCATTACCGGAAGCCGCTGACGCCGGGTTTGCGGCCGGGTTTGCGGAGCATCCGGCAGACGTTGCCGGAGTCGGCTGGTTCTGCTTTATTGGCGTTCATGAGAAACTTGATTGTCGCAATAGCGCTTGGCCTCGCGCTTGCCGCGCCCGCT
Source organism: Sphingomonas sp. (assembly GCA_046155125.1). Taxonomy (GTDB): domain Bacteria; phylum Pseudomonadota; class Alphaproteobacteria; order Sphingomonadales; family Sphingomonadaceae; genus Sphingomonas. The sequence continues at coordinate 15,641 of JBJXEC010000154.1, forward strand.
GCCGCCCGCCAACTCACCATCGATGACGTGGCCTCGCTGTCGCGCGTCTCGGCGCCTGCCGCATCGGCCGATGGGCAGTGGCTAGTCTGGCAGCAGCGCGAAACCGACCTTTCAATCGATGGCGCAAGGTTTGATCTGTGGCGCCTCGATTTGACAAAAAAGGGCGCCGTGCCCGAGCATCTGGTTGCTGATGGTGAGGCGAACGAGACCGCCCCGCAATTCTCGCGCGATGGGAAAACGGTGTATTTTCAGTCTGACAAAGGCGGCAGCGATGCCGTTTGGGCAGTCGATATCTCGGGCGCAAATGCGCGCCGCCTGACCGATTTCAAAGGCGGGATGGGCGGCTTCATCGTGGCGCCAACCGATGACCGGATCGCGATTTTTGCTGATCGCTTGCCCGGCGCACCAAGCCTCGAAGTGCCGATGGCCAAAAAGGATCCGTTGGCTGGAAACGGCCGTACCTATGATCAGCTCTTTGTGCGCCATTGGGCGAGCTGGGCCGACGGCACGCGCTCGCAGTTGTTCGTGGTGCCGCTGGGCGTCGATGGCGCAAAAGGCAATGGCGTCGCCATCGAACATGGATTGATCGGGGACACGCCCTCCAAACCCTTTGGCGGCACAGAGGAAGTATCGTGGAGTGCGGACGGCAAAACACTGTTCTTCGCGCTGCGCGAAGCGGGCCGCATCGAGCCGCTGTCCACCAATCTCGATATTTTTGCGGCACCCGCTGACGGCTCGGCCCCACCGCAGAACCTGACCGCCGCGAACAAGGCAACCGATACGCTGCCGACCGTCTCTCCTGACGGCAAGACGCTTGCTTATGTCGCCATGGCGCGGGCAGGATATGAGGCGGACCGACAGGTGCTCATGCTGCGCGATCTGGCGAGCGGCAAGACCCTCGCTCTCACGCAGGAGTGGGATCGGTCGATCGGCTCGATCAGCTGGGCGCGAGATGGAAAATCGCTGCTGGTGACAGCTGAGGATACGCAGGAGAATCCGGTCTGGTCGGTCAATGCGGCAAGCGGCAAGGTCGTGCGCCTGACGCGGGCCGGCAATGTAACCGCGGTGGTACCGACCCGCGGCGGCATCATTTATGCAATGAACTCGCTGGTCGCGCCCGACGACTTTTACCTGCTGCCCGGCACAGGCACGCCGGTTCGGCTGACGGCGGTAAACGCGGCTAAACTTGAGGGCATTGACATGCCGGGCATCAGCCGCTTCACCTTCAAGGGCGCGCATGGCGACGCCGTTTGGGGCTATGCCGT
>JBJXEC010000155.1:0-3936 GCA_046155125.1 Sphingomonas sp.
CTGCCCATTTGCCGGGCATGGCCGCGTCGATGACGCACCTTCCTGTGCTTGGCGTGCCGGTGCAATCAAAGGCGCTTGACGGGATGGATAGCCTGCTCTCGATCGTGCAGATGCCGGGCGGCGTTCCGGTTGGCACGCTCGCCATTGGCAAGCCCGGCGCGAAAAATGCCGGGCTGCTCGCCGCGGCCATTCTCGCCCTGTCGGACGAGGCGCTGTCGGCACGGCTGCAAGCATGGCGGGCCGCGCAAACAGACGGCGTCGCGACGGAACCTGCATGATCCCGCTCCCGCCCGGCTCGACCATTGGCATTCTGGGTGGCGGGCAGCTTGGCCGGATGCTGGCGAGTGCGGCGGCCGAACTTGGCTACCGCACGCATGTGCTCGCGCCCGATGCCGAAAGCGTGGCCGCGCAAACCGCCGGCAGCTTCACGCGCGCCGATTATCACAACCGCATCGTGCTGGACGATTTGGCAGCGGCGTGCGACGTCATCACCTATGAGTTTGAGAATATCGACGCGGTGCCGCTCGACCATCTCAACACGCGCGTGCCGGTGCACCCCAACCCCGCTGCGCTGCGGGTCGCACAGGACCGGGCAAGCGAGAAGCGCTTCGTCGAATCGCTTGGCGGGCGCGCGGCGCCCTGGGCGCCGGCCACGACATTCAGCGAGCTGCAAGCGGCGGTGGCGGCCATCGGCACACCAGCGATCCTGAAAACGGCGCGGCTTGGCTATGACGGCAAGGGGCAGGTGCGGATCATGGCGCCCGGCGAGGCGGCAGCTGCCTGGGAGGCGATTGCCGGCGGGCCTGCGGTGCTCGAAGGCTTTGTCAATTTCAGCCATGAGTTCTCCATCATTACCGTGCGCGGCGCAGACGGCGCGCTCGCCAGCTATCCCCCGCCCTGGAACCAGCATGTCGACGGCATCCTTGCGCGGTCCTCACTCCCCGCGCCGCCCGAAGTGGCGATACACTGGGCAGAGGCCGCGGTGCTTTCGGGCCGCGTGGCCGAACAGCTCGGCCATGTCGGTGTGCTGACGCTCGAGTTCTTCGCGACGCCGGCGGGCCCGGTGTTCAACGAAATGGCGCCGCGCGTGCACAATAGCGGCCACTGGACCATCGAGGGTGCGGAAACCTCGCAGTTCGAGAACCATATCCGCGCGATCTGCGGCTTGCCGCTCGGCAGCACGGCGCTCACGGCGCCCAGGGTCGAGATGGAAAATCTGATCGGCGCCGATGCCGGGCGCTGGCACGCCATCCTCACCGAACCCGGCGCGCATTTGCACCTTTATGGCAAGGACCAGCGACCAGGGCGCAAGATGGGCCATGTGACCCGGCTCGCGCGCCCGGCCTGAGGCGCTATTTCACCAGCGGCAGTGCGATGTAGCTGGCCTTGGTGCCCGCCACCGTTACGCTTTGCGTGGCCTTTTGGTAATCGCCGGGCTTGGCAAAAAAGATGTTCGGCACAAATTTCTGCGGGTTGCGGTCATAGAGCGGAAACCAACTGGACTGGATTTGCACCATGATCCGGTGGCCCGGCAGAAACACATGGTTGGCGTTGGGCAGCGCGAATTCATAATCCAGCGGCGCGCCCGCGGCGAGCGGCTTGGGCTTGTCCAGCCCTTCACGATAGCGCCCCCGGAAAATATCCATCGCCACCGCCAGTTGATAGCCGCCCATCGCCCGGTCGCCAGCCACCTGATCGGGGTACACATCGATCAGCTTGACGACCCAATCGCTGTCCGTGCCCGATGTCGCGGCGTTCAAATGCACCACCGGCGCGCCAGCGATAGTGACCGCCTCGGTCAGCACAGGGCCAGTAAAGGTAAGCACATCGGGGCGGCTTGAAACCGGGCGCTGATCGTCCGCAAGCCAGGTCGGCCAGCGATTGCCGTCATACCCCACCGGCGTATTCGGGCGGACTTCATAGGTAACGGGCTTTGCCGGGTCTGACACATAATCCGCCGTCTGCGCGGTGCCGCGCGCAGCGGCAAAGCCAAGCGCCATGCCCGGTTGCAGGTAGAGCGGCGTGGCGGCGGGTTGCGTCGGCCAGCCCGGCAGGCGCTGCCACTCGTTGGTGCCTGACTGGAAGGCGGTGACGGGCGCCACGTCCATTGGCGTGCCTTTCAGGAAATGCGCCAGGAACGGGGCGAGCACGTGGCGACGCCACCATTTTGCGGTGTCCTGATCCCATTTGATCGCGCCCAGCGTTGATCCGTCGCCAATCTCCTGACCATGGTGCCACGGGCCCATCGACAGATAGACCATGTCGTTGGCGGTATCCTTGGGCTCAAGCGCTGCATACACTGCAGGCGCGCCGTAAATATCCTCCTGGTCCCACAGCGAATGGACCAGCATCACGGGCACCTTGAGCGGCTCTTTGGCGAGAATCCGGTCCATCGCCTGCTCCTGCCAGAAGGCATCATAGGCCGGGTGCTGCGTAATCTTCTGCCAGGTGCCGACCTGTTCCAGCCCGTGCAACCGGCCCAAGTCGCCCGCCGATCCGGCGTTCAGATACTGGTCGTAATCATCGGCATAGTTGGAGACCCAGGGTGCGCTGTTGTCACGGGTTGCCACCTGTTCCCACACATAGGGCATGTTGGTCTGGCGGAACGCGCCATTGTGGAACCAGTCATCCCCGCGCCAGCCATCGACCATCGGGTTCATCGGCACCGACACTTTGAGCGCTGGGTGCGGATTGATAAGCGCGACGAGGGGCTCATACCCGTCATAGCTGATGCCAATGATGCCAACCTTGCCGTTCGATTCAGGCAGGTGCTTCACCAGCCAGTCGATCGTGTCGTAGCAATCAGTCGAGTCGTCGACCTTGGTCGGGTTGAGCGATGAGCCGACCAGCGGGCGGTTCATCACATAGTCACCCTGCGAGCCATATTTGCCGCGAATGTCCTGGATAACGCGGATATAGCCGCCCTCGGTAATGACATCATAAGCGTTGTCATAGCCCGCCAGCGCGGAGCCAAGATCACCACTCTTCTGGTTGGCGGCCAGCCCCTCGGCATTATAGGGCGTGCGCGTCATCAATATGGGGGCATTTTTTGCGCCTTTGGGGATGAGGATGACCGTGTGGAGCGTCACGCCGTCCCGCATCCGAATATCGACAATCCGGCGCTCATAATTCCAGCCGGTCTGTGGGAGTGTCGCGGCATCGGGCCGCTCATTATAGCTTTGCGCGAGCGCGCCACTGCCCGCAAGCACGGCGCCAAGCACAAGCATTGCCGCGCCGCCAACCCAGCGTTTCGCCATCGATTTTCTCCTGTCCTGTCGCTGGAGTACAGCATGGTCGCAGTGCGGCGCCAGCGCAACGGACAAAGGGCCCGCCTCCCGGTCAGGAGACGAGCCCTTTACTGACCTAACCGATCGGCAAAGTTCAGGCCGTGCGGCTGCCCGACATCGGGAAGCTGCCAAACGCGCCCGCACCGATGGAGCCGGTGATGGTATCGCCATCGACTGTTGCCTCACAGGTGAGCGTCATTGGCATCGGCACCGTCATCTGCATCGTCCATTTAAGCGTGTTACCGTCCACTGTGCCGTCAGTGATTTCGGTCGTGCCCATTGCGCCGGAACTGGTGCCAGTCCAGCTATTGCCGTCACTCGTTACGACAATTGTCGACTTCTGATCGCCCAGCGGCGATTTGACGGTGGTTTCCCAGGTGCCATCGACTTCAGCCATGATCGCTTCTCCTGCCTATTTTTTCGCGGCCACAATGGCCGCTGGCGTCATCACCTCAACCGGCAGGCCAAGGCTGTCAAGCTGCGGCCGCACGATCTTGGCATCGCCGACGACCACCCATACCCAGTTTTCCGCGGTCAGCGCCCCGCGTGCCGCAGCGTCAAGTTGGGCTGCCGTCAACGCCTTATATTTTTGCGTGATCGTGGCGTAATAATTGTCGGGCCGCTTAAACTGGTCATTCTCCAGCATCGC
>JBJXEC010000156.1:0-4767 GCA_046155125.1 Sphingomonas sp.
CGCATCGACATTGCGCTCGCCAAGCAGAACCGGGATTTGCTGACATCGATGGACCGCCGCACCCAGTTGCAGTTGCGCTTGCAGCAAACGGTCGAGGGGCTTTCGGTGGTCGCAATCAGCTATTACCTTGTCGCGCTTCTGGCTTATCCCATCAAGGCGGTGCGCGGTATCGATCATGATCTGGCGATTGCGCTCGCCGTGCCGGTCGTGCTGCTGGTGATGTGGCTGCTGGCACAGCGGATGCGCCGTCACTTGAGCGAATAGGCGGGTTTGCCCTGCGCAGCTTTGGTGCGCGATCGTGCAACAATTGTGCGGTGCCGCCGCGCACGCGCCCGGTACTTGCATCCGCCGATGATTGGCGCGCAAAAGCGCAACACGTTGAGGCATGCGGTAACCCGCAGTCGCCATGAACCGAATGGAACACAATGAATGATCTAGCGGTCTTTTATGAACACCCGGCCTGGTTCGCGCCCCTGTTCAGCGCGCTTGAGGCGCGCGGCGTGGCCTATGACGCCATCACCATTGCCGGCCACAGTTTTGATCCGGCAGGCTCGCCGCCCCCCGCGTGCGTGGTGCTCAGCAGGCTTGCGATGTCGAGCTTTTTGCGCAGCCCCGAGCATGCCATCTTCTATGCCCCCGCGCTGTATGCGCATTGGGCAGGGCACGGCGCGCGGATCATCAACGGTGCCGATGTGCTGGCGGTCGATGCGAACAAGGCGCGCCAACTCGCGCTTATTTCCGGGCTTGGGCTTGCGATACCGGCAACGCGGGTGGTGCACCGTGCAGCGGACATTCCGGGCGCTGCGTCTGCCTTGCGCTTCCCCATCGTGGTCAAGGCCAATATCGGCGGGTCGGGCGCTGGCATCATGCGCTATGAAACGGCGGCGGAGCTTGCGCTTGCGGTAGCTGACAGGTTTTTGCCGACGAGCATCGACGGGGTGTTGCTGGTGCAGGAATATGTCCCCGCGCGCGATGGCCGGATTACGCGAATCGAAACGCTCGACCGCAAATTCCTCTACGCCATCGACATTGATGGCGGCGGCCAGTTTGACCTGTGCCCGGCCGATGCGTGCGTCGCAGACGGCAAGCCCATCATCATGACCAAGGCGATGCCAGCGCCCGGGATCATCGACGCCGCAGAGCGGATCGCCACTGCCGCTGGGCTGGACGTGGGCGGCATCGAGGTGATGATCGACGACCGCGATGGCACTCCGCGCTTTTACGACATCAACGCGCTTAGCAACTTCGTTGCAAAACCGCTGGACGTGCTGGGCTGGGACCCGCACGAGCAATTGATCGACTATCTTCTCGCAGAAATCGCAAAGGTGAAGGCATGAGGTACGGATATTGGATGCCGGTGTTTGGCGGCTGGCTCCGCAATGTCGCTGACGAGCAGATGGAAGCAAGCTGGGATTACACCAAGCGCCTTGCGATCAATTCCGAGAAATGGGGCTATGACCTGAGCCTCATCGCCGAGCTCAATATGAACGATATCAAGGGTGTCGGCGCCCCGACGCTTGATGCCTGGTCGACAGCGGCGGCAGTCGCTGCAGTGACGGAGACGCTCGAACTGATGGTCGCCGTGCGCCCCAATTTCCACCAGCCCGCGCTGTTTGCCAAGGCCGCTGCCAATATCGATCAGATTGCCGGCGGGCGGCTCGCGCTTAACGTTGTGTCGTCATGGTGGGCGGATGAGGCGCGGCGCTATGGCCTGCAGTTTGACGAGCATGACAATCGGTATGCGCGCACGTCGGAATGGCTGAAGGTGGTGGAGGGCCTGTGGTCCGAGGAGGAATTCGATTTCTCCGGCAATTTCTATTCGACCGACAAGGCCATTTGCTCGCCAAAGCCCGTGCGCAAGCCCGTGACCTATGCTGGCGGCGAGAGCGAGGCGGCCAAGACACTGATCGTCAACCAGTGCGACGCCTATGTGATGCACGGCGACCCGGCCGACGCCATCGCTCCCAAAATCGCCGACATGGCGCGCCGGCGGGCGGAAACTGGCAGGCCGCCAATGCACTATGGCATGGCCGCCTACGCCATTGTGCGTGATAGCGAGGCCGAGGCCAAGCGCGAGCTGGCGCGGATCACTGAGGTGAGCGAGCTTCCCGCGGGCTATGACAATTTCGACCAGTGGCTGTCGGGCACCCAGCTTGAGCGCGAGATGAAGATTAACGAATATTCCGTCTCAAATCGCGGCCTGCGCCCGAACCTTATTGGCACGCCCGAGCAATTGCGCGAACGGATCGAGGAATATGAAGCCGCCGGGCTTGACCTGCTGCTGCTCCAGATGAGCCCGCAGGCCGAGGAAATGGAGCGGTTCTCCGCGCAGGTGATGGGGCGCGATGTGGCGGGGGCGGCCGCATAGGTCCGTGGTGGTTAGCGGAACTGCGAGTGGCTCGTTTGGCGTGGGGAGGGGACGGTCCGGTTTTGCAGTGCATAAGCCAGCCAGCTGCCGTTTCATGCGCGAAGCAGAACCTGCCACGCATAGACCATCGTGACGACCCAACCCGCTGTGAATATCAACGGCCGCCAGGGCATCCTTGCCCATGCGGTAATCATGCCAATGGCATGCGCCAAACGAAGCCAGAAAAAGAGGGTCGCACACCATGCCGTGATGCCGTTCGACACGCCGAGAGCATGGCCAATCAGCACGATCGCCGCAAAGGGCATCAGCTGTTCGAGCAGATTTTGATGCGCACGGTAACTGCGGGCGATCCAAGGCGGCAATTTTAGAGGGTCAGGCGGCACAACGAAGTAGTCGGGCTCGCCTTCTATCTCGGGCACCATGTTCACGCCGACGACGAAGGGGATCCAAAGCGACGCGGCGAGAATTGCAGTGAGCGTCAGCCAGAATAACTCGGTTGTCATGTCATCATCTCCCGCTAGCCAAAACGCACCGCACTGCCGGTTTCGAGCAGCGTTTTCAGGCCCGCTGCGATCTTGGCCCAGCCTTGCGTCACGCCCTCATTGCCGAGGGGAATGTCGTAGTGGAGGATGGTCAGCTTGCTGTGGTCGCCCGCCTCCTCGATCTCATACACATTGCGCGACGGCTGCGGATTTGCTCCCCAGCCCGGCAGGAATGTCATCTCAAGCCGCGTCGGCGGATCAGCCGCGATAATCGTGCCGGAAAGCATCACTTTTCCATCCGCCGTCCGATACTGATAGGGTGCACCGGCGGTCAGTTCGCCATGAAACCCGGCGCCCATGATGTAATATTGGCGCGAGATTTCGGCGCTGGTCAGTGCCTCCCAAATCGCTTCGGGGGTAGCGGCGATATAGGTTTCCAACATGAAGTCGGGTTTGGTTGTCACGGCAGTGTCTCCTTCAAGGCGTGCCTTCAGATCAAGCAAGGCGCGCGCGGCGGGTTGGCGGGTAAGCGGCTCAATCCAGCGATCCACAACTTCCTGAAGTGGGGCCGCATTGAGATAATGATATTTGAAGCGACCTTCTCTCCGCGTGAGTACCAGCCCTGCATCTTCAAGCAGCTTCAAATGCTTCATCACGCCGAAACGGGACAGGGTAAGCGAAGCCTCAAGCTCGGTCAGCGTCTGCCCATCCTTTGCCCGAAGGCTATCGAGCAAATCGCGGCGGGTTTTGTCGCCCAATGCTTTCAGGATCGCGTCCATACGAAGCTCTATATGTTACCATAGGGTAACATGTCAATATGAACGCTAATGTGTGTTTTTGGAGCGAGGGGTTCGGTTGACAGACGACCGCAAACTTGTCGGTTCCAGCCGCCAAAATTTCCTACACGCCTTGCGGCTGCCGCCCTGCGCCGGGGCAGCATCGCCGTCCCTTCCATAAAAGCCCCGTAACGTTCGTAACTTCTGCTCGACCCGGCGCCGACCTCGCCCGCCCCCGCTCAACCAGCGGTTGGTGGCAACCCTGCCTTTAGTTCGTCGATCCACACCCGCGCCGTCCCGTCAGACGGCGCGCGCCAGTCGCCGCGGGGGGAGAGGGCGCCGCCGCCAGACACTTTCGGCCCATTGGGGCTCGCAGAACGCTTGAACTGGCTGATCTGGAAGAAGCGGAACAGGAAGTTTTCCAGCCATTTGGCGATGGTCGGCAAATCATAGCTGCTGCGCGCTGCTTCTGGAAAGCCGCGCGGCCACGCCCCGTCGGCCGCATCGCGCCAGGCATGCCAGGCGAGAAACGCGATCTTTGACGGCGCCAGCCCCAGCCGCATGACATGGTGGAGGAAAAAATCATGCAGCTCATAAGGGCCAACCCGGTCCTGCGTGCTTTGCAGCGGGCCTCCATCGGCGGGCACCAGTTCCGGAGAGATTTCGGTTGCGAGGATGGCCTCCAGCACGCGGTCGGTCGCCGCGTCAAACTGGTCGGTCGAGATTGCCCAGCGGATCAGATACTGAATCAGCGTCTTGGGCACACCGGCATTCACCGCATAATGGCTCATCTGGTCGCCCACGCCATAGGTGCACCAGCCAAGCGCGATCTCCGACAAATCGCCCGTGCCAACGACCAGGCCGTTATGCTGGTTCGCCAGCCGGAACAGATAATCGGTGCGCAAGCCCGCCTGCACATTCTCAAACGTCACGTCATAGACACGCTCGCCCTGCGCATAAGGGTGGCCGAGGTCCTGCAGCATCTGGTTGGCGGCAGGGCGAATATCGAGCTCCGCGCCGGTTACGCCAAGCGCGTTCATTAGCGCCCAGGCGTTTGTTTTGGTGCCGTCGCTGGTCGCAAAGCCGGGCATGGTGAAGCCGAGAATATCGGTGCGCGGGCGCTTCAGCCGGTCCATCACGG
>JBJXEC010000157.1:0-3217 GCA_046155125.1 Sphingomonas sp.
GCGGGCGCCATCATCCTGGGCAAAACCAACGTGCCCGTCGCGCTCGCCGACTTGCAGACCAACAACCCGGTCTATGGCCGCACCCGCAACCCGCTCAACTCAGAGCGCGTGCCCGGCGGCTCGTCAGGCGGCGCAGCGGCGGCCCTGGCGGCGGGCTTTGTGCCCATCGAGATTGGCTCAGACATTGGCGGGTCGATCCGTCTGCCAGCGGCGTTTTGCGGTGTGTGGGGGCACAAGCCGACCTATAATGCGCTGCTGAGTTTCGGGCATAATTTTCCGCGTACCGAAAGCTGCGGTGTCGCGCTCAACGTCATTGGTCCGCTCGCGCGCGATGCTGATGATCTGGAAGCGCTGTTCGACGTGATGGGCGGCGATGCGCTTGCCCGCCCTGTGCCGCGCGCGCCGGGCGACTGGCGCATCCTGCTGCTCGACCCGCATCCGCATGTGCCGGTGCAGGCCGCGATTCGTGCGGCGATTGAGGCAACCGGCAACGCATTTGAGGCGGCAGGTGCAACCGTTGATCGCCACACCGACCTGCTGCCCGATCTCGTTGCCCAGTCCGCCAGTTACAGGCGGATGCTGCTGACGGCGATGTCGCGGGGCGGTCCGCCCCCGGGTGGCGGCACGCCGACGTCGCTTGGCGGCTGGTTCGGCCTGATTGACGCGCAGGCCAAGTGCCGGCGCGACTGGAGCCGGTTGTTCACCCAGTTTGACGCGGTGATCGCGCCGATCTGGGGCACCACCGCCTATGCCCATGACGACACGCCGCTTGGCGAGCGGATGCTCACGATCGACGGCACGGCCTATCCCGCTGGCATGCAGATGGCGCTGCCCGGCCTTGCCACCTTCCCGATGCTGCCCGCGACCAGTGTGCGCATCGGCACCGATGCTGATGGCCTGCCGATTGGGGTGCAGGTGATCGCCGATTACAACCGCGACTGGACGGCAATTGCCGTCGCGCGCGCCGCCCATGATTTGATGAGGAGCTGAGACGATGAGCGATCTGGAAACCTTCCGCGCCGAAACCCGCGCGTGGCTCGAGGCGAACTGCCCACCTGAAATGCGCGAGCCGGTGCGCTCCGACAAGGACGCGAACTGGGGCGGCCGCAATCCCGATTTTCAACCGGGGCAGAGGGAATGGATGGACGCCATGGCGTCGCGCGGCTGGACCGTACCCGACTGGCCCTTAGCCTATGGCGGCGGCGGGCTCACCCCGGCGGAAACCAAGATAGTGCGCGAAGAAATGGCGGCGATGAAATGCCGCAACCCGCTCAACAGCTTTGGCATTTCCATGCTCGGGCCAGCACTTCTCAAATACGGCACCGAAGCGCAAAAGCTTGAGCATTTGCCCAAGATCGCGCGCGGCGAAATCCGCTGGTGCCAGGGCTATTCTGAACCCAATGCCGGGTCTGATCTGGCGAGCCTTGCAACCTCGGCTGAGGACATGGGTGACCATTTCCTCATCAACGGGCAAAAAGTGTGGACATCCTATGCCGACAAGGCCGACTGGATTTTCTGCCTGGTCCGCACCAACAAGGCAGACAAGCACAATGGCATTTCGTTCGTGCTGTTCGACATGGCCTCACCCGGCGTGTCCACCAAGCCGATCCTGCTGATTTCAGGGTATTCGCCGTTTTGCGAGACGTTTTTCGACAATGTCAAAGTGCCCAAGGGCAATCTGGTTGGCGACCTCAACAAGGGCTGGGACGTTGCCAAATATCTGCTTGGGCACGAGCGCGAAATGATATCCGGCATGGGGCTGGGGTCCGTGAACGGCAATCCGTTGATCGAGAGTGCCATTGCCACCATCGGGCTCGATCATGACGGGCGCCTCGCCGATCCGCTGCTGCGCGCCGCCATAGCCGCCTTTGAGGTGCGCGCCAAAGCGTTCGCGATGATGTCCGAGCGGTTTATCGACGAGCTGAAGGCGGAGCGCGTCCACCCTGCTCAGCCCAGCATGATGAAATATTACGGGACTGAGTTGAACAAATCGCGCCATGAACTGATGATGGCAGCGGGCGGCTCGAACGCGCTCGAATGGGAGAGCGCGGCCTCAAATGGCGGCGCGGGCGCCCGGGCGTGGCTGCGCACCAAGGCCAATTCGATTGAAGGCGGCACCAGTGAAGTACAGCTCAACATCGTCGCCAAGCGCATATTGGAGCTGCCCAGCGCCTAAATTGCTGCGCGGTAAGTGATTATAATACAAGGATTAATACGTGCCTCTTTATCTGAACGAAGACCAGACAATGCTGAAGGACACCGCGCAGAGCTTCATCGCGGAGCAGGCGCCGGTAAGCCATATGCGGGCACTGCGTGACGAGCGCAATGCTGACGGGTTCAGCCGCGATTTGTGGAAGCAGTTCGCCGAGATGGGCTTCACCGGCATCCTGATTGGTGAGGATCAGGGCGGGCTTGGGCTTGGCCATGTCGAGGCGGGCGTGGTGCTAGAGGAAATCGGGCGCAACCTCTCACCGTCGCCATTTCTGGCAACCGCCGTTGCGGCGGTTGCGGCGCTGAGAGGCACGCCGCACGCGGCACGCCATTTCCCCGGTATCCTGAGCGGAGACCTTGTGGCCGCGCTTGCCATCGACGAAGGTGCCAAGCACCGCACAAGCGTTGGGATGAGGGCCGAGCGATCCGGCAACGGGTTCAGACTGACCGGCACCAAGCAGTTCGTCACCCATGGCCACGTCGCCGACCTGGTGATCGTCGCTGCGCGCACCGCCGGCGGGCCTGACGACAGCGACGGCATCACGCTGTTCGCCGTCGACAAGGGGGCGGCGAAACTGACCGCCACGCCCGAACGGCTTACCGACGCAAGCATCGCGGCCCGGCTGACCTTTGACGGTGTTGACGTGGATGCCGATGCGGTGATTGGCGAGGTGGATAATGGCCGCGATCCGCTTGGCCGCTTGCTGCGCGCCGGGCGGGTCGGCGCTTCCGCCGAGCTGCTCGGTGTCGGTGGCGGCGCGATGGACCTCACCGTCAACTATTTGAAAGAACGCAAGCAGTTCGGCGTTCGGATCGGCAGTTTCCAGGCGCTGCAACACCGGGCGGCACATCTTTACGCCGAGATGGAAGTGGCGCGCGCGGCCGTGCTCAAGGCGCAGCAATTGCTCGATGCAGGCAATGCCGGGGCGGACGAGGCAGTTGGCGTCGCCAAGGCGATGACCGCGATGGCAACCACGCTCGCGGTGCAGGAGGGCGTGCAGATGCA
>JBJXEC010000158.1:0-26293 GCA_046155125.1 Sphingomonas sp.
CCCACGGCGTTGGATCCCTTGATGAGCACCGCGTCCCCCGGCGCCAGCATCGCTTCAAGCGTCGCCAGCGCTGCCGGAGCATCGGCCACATGGACCAATTCCAGGCGCCCCTCAAGCGCCTTTGCAAGCGGCGCCATAGCGGCACCCACCAGAATGGCCCGGCTGACGCCTGCTGCCAGCACCGGCTCCGCCAGATCGGTATGATAGTCGGCACTGCGCGCGCCAAGCTCCCCCATCGCACCGAGCACGGCAAGCTTGCGAGCGGCGGGTTCTGTGCCAAGCACCGCCAGCGTTGCGCGCATCGACGTGGGGTTCGCATTGTAGCTCTCGTCCAGCAACAGCGCCGTGCCGTTACCGACCGCTACCGACACGCGCGCACCGCGCCCGGCCAGCCCGCCCATGTCAGCCAGCGCAAGGCCCGCCACCGCCACATCACCGCCTGCCGATTCAACCGCCGCGAGCACCGCCAGCGCGTTGAGCACCCAATGGTCGCCGGGCTGGCTGACGGTGAAGCTCAATTCCCGGCCCAGCAATTGCGCGGTGACGAATGTGCCGCCCGATGCAACCGGCATTGTCTCCAGCACGCGCACATCCGCGCCTGCGCCGCGCCCGAAGCTGATGATCCGCCCGGCATGGCGTTCAGCGACGGCCGCCAGACGCGCAAAATGCGCGTTGTCAAACGGGATGATGGCCGTGCCGCCAGGCTCCAGCCCTTCAAAAATCTCCGCCTTGGCATCGGCAATGCCCGCTTCGTCCTTGAAAAACTCAATATGGACGGCGGCGACCGTGGTGATAATCGCGATATGCGGGCGGACCAGTTGCGTGAGCGCGCGCAGCTCGCCGGCGTGGCTCATGCCCATCTCGAAAACGCCGTACCGCGCATCTTGCGGCATTCTTGCCAGGCTTAGCGGCACGCCAGTGTGATTGTTGTAGCTTTTGACAGAGCGATGCACGGCGCCCGGCCTGATCCGGTCCAGACACGCAAACAGCGCTTCCTTGGTGCCGGTTTTCCCCACGGAGCCGGTTACGCCGATGATGGTTGCCGCACTGCGTGCGCGGCTCGCGCGGCCCAGCGCGTCGAGCGCCGCTGCGGTATCGCCAACCAGCACGTGCGGCTGGTCGATAGGTTGCGACACAAGCGCACCCGCCGCCCCTTGCGCAAAGGCCTGTGCCAGGAACCGATGCCCATCGGTCTGCTCACCCGCAAGCGCGATAAACACATCGCCTTGCCCAACCTCACGCGAATCGAACGCGACACCGGTCGCGTCAAACGCGGCGGACGCCGTACCCCCGGTTGCGGTGGCGATGGATGATGCTGTCCACAGGCTCATGCCGATGCGCCCGCTGCACATGCCCGCGCGACTGACACGTCGTCGAACGGTAGCACGAGATCACCGATTATCTGGCCCTGCTCATGCCCTTTGCCAGTGAGCAGGACAATATCCTCTGGCCCGGCAGCGGCAATGGCCGCGGCAATCGCCTCGGCCCGCCCGGCAATCTCCGTCGCGCCACGCGCACCGGCCATTACCTGCGCGCGGATAGCTGCCGGGTCCTCAGAGCGGGGATTGTCATCGGTGACAATCACGAGATCGGCATTGGCGGCGGCAACGGCGCCCATCGGTTCGCGCTTGCCGGGGTCGCGGTCGCCACCAGCGCCGATCAGCACGATCAGCTTGCCGGCCGCATGCGGCTTCAGGGCAGCAATCGCTGCTTCGATAGCGTCCGGCGTGTGCGCATAGTCGACATAAACTGGAGCACCCGACGGGGCAATTACCGCGCGCTCCAGCCGCCCGCGCACTGGCTGAAGTCGAGCGATGTTCTGAAGTGTTTGGGTTGGATCGCCACCGGTCGCGATCACCAGTCCGGCCGCGACTAGCGCATTGGCCGCCTGATATCCGCCAATCAGCGGCAGGTTCACGCGGTGAAGACGACCGTGAGCTTCGACGGTCAGGCCCTGCCCAAGCAACGTCGGGTCACGCTTTACCAGGCGAAGCGTTTCGCCATGCTCGCCAATCGTCACGAGCGGGTTACCGCGCTCGCGGGCAAGATCGATGACCCGAGCCGCATAGGGATCATCCGCCCACACAACCGCTGTGCCATCCGGTCGGAGGACTTCAGAAAACAGGCGCATTTTGGCGGTGAAATAATCCGCCATGTCGACATGATAATCGAGATGGTCGCGGCTGAGATTGGTAAAGGCGGCGGCGGCGACACTCAGACCGTCGGTGCGGTATTGCGACAGGCCGTGGCTCGACGCTTCAAAGGCCAGATGCGTGACGCCCTCTCGGGAAAGACCGCCGACATTGGCAAGAAACGTAACGATATCAGGCGTGGTGAGCCCGGTCGTCACGCGATCATCGGCCGTCGCGACGCCCAGCGTGCCGATAGAGGCTGCGTGAAATCCGGCCATACGCCATAATTGCCGCGTCATCTCGACGGTGCTCGTCTTGCCGTTCGTGCCCGTGACCGCCACGGCGGTGTCCGGGAAGGGCGCAAAGAAGCGGGCAGCAAGGCGCGCAAAGGCGGCGCGCGGACTGTCCGATGCAATATGGAGAGCGCCCGCTACCGACGTCTGCGGCCGGGCGACTATCGCAATCGCGCCGGCAGCGATGGCTGCTGAAATAAAATCCTCGCCGTTCAGCCGCATACCCTCGAAAGCGCCAAAAATGGTGCCAGGCGCCACCTTGCGGTGATCAATCGCAAACCCCGTGACCAGCGCCTGCTCATCCCCCCCGGTGAGCGCGCCGAGCTTCATTCGGGTTCCGCCGCATTTTCGCCGGGCGCGTGCCACAGCAACGGCAACAACTCGCTGACGTCGACATCGCGGCGCATGTCCGGCCGCACGCCAAGCATGGCCCCGGTCCGCATGATCACGCGGCTGACGACCGGCGCAACCGTCCACCCGGCGGTCGTCTGACCAGCGGATTGCGCATTGCCTGTCGGCGAATCGAGCATGGCCACCACCACATAGCGAGGGGCATCCATCGGGAATGCAGCGGCAAAGGTCGAGACATTTCGCTTGTGGGAATAGCCGCTCTTAGTCGCGATTTCAGCCGTGCCGGTCTTGCCGCCGACGCGATACCCCGGCGCTTCACCTTTTTTGCCGGTCCCTTGAAGCACAACGAGGCGCAGCAATTGCCGCATCCGGTCGCTCGTCGACTGCGCCAGCACGCGCCGCCCGTCGCCGGCGTGGCCAGGGGCAACCTTCAGCAACGTCGCCGGGCGCCAGATGCCGCCGTTTACCAGCGCGGCATAAGCGCTCGCCAAATGCAGCGGCGTCACCGCGATGCCGTGGCCATAACCCGTTGTCATGACGGTCGCGCGCGACCAGAAAGCGGGCCAGATCGTGCGCGCCTTTTCGGGGATTTCAATGTCTGGCTGCGTATCAAAGCCCAGCTTGCGGAACATGACCTGCATGCGCGCGCCACCCATTTGGTCGGCGATGCGCGCGGTGACGATGTTGGAGGAATGGACGAGCGTTTCAGGCACATCGAGCCAGCGCTTTTGCGGGTGATCGTCACGAATTTTGAAGCGCCCGACTTGCAGCGGTGCGCGCGCGTCAAACCGTTTGGCCATTGATGTGACAATGCCAGTGTCGATCGCCGCGGCCATTGTGATCGGCTTGAAGGTCGAGCCAAGCTCATAAATCGATTGCGTGACGTTGTTGCGCAGCATGCGCGCTGCTGGATCATCAAAGTCGGCCGCGTCACGAATTCTTGGTACCCGATTGGGGTCGAAATTGGGGAAAGACGCCATCGCGATGACTTCGCCAGTGCGCACATCCAGCATTACGCCGGCAGCACTCTTGGCCTGAAACGATACCATGGCCGCCCCAAGCTCGCTCTCCATGGCGGCCTGCGCGCGCGAGTCCAACGACAGCGCAATTGGCGCGCTGCGGGTCGATTCATCAATCAGGCGCGCATCTAGCTTGCGCTCCATGCCGCGCACGCCGCGGCCGTCATAATCCAGAAAGCCAAGCACATGCGCGGCAAGGCCTGATTGCGGGTACAGCCGCTCCGGCTCGCGGGCATAATCCATGGCGGGTTCGCCCAGCGCGTTCAAGTCGCGCACCAACTCCGGGAGCGCCCGGCGACGCAAATAGGCAAAGCGCGCGCCCGATTTCAACATCTGCAAATAATAGTTGGTGTCGTGCTCGGGCAGCAGGGTCGCCAGCTTGGGCGCCAGATCCTCAGGGCGATTGACCAGCCGGTTGGGGTGGATGCCGACCGACCAGGCATCGATGGTGCGGGCGAGTGGCGCGCCGTTGCGATCGACGATATCGGCGCGCAGCGGCACCAGCGCGGCGGCGGCATTCCGCGATGTTGCCGGTTGCGAGAATATTGCAAGCGCCCCGAGCCTTAAAATCACCAGAAACACGCCCGCGCTCAACATAAGCAGCAGCATCATCAGGCGAACCGGCGCAAGCGCGGCCATGGTCGGGCGGCCGTCACTCTCGCGGCGATGCGCGACCGGTTGGGCGAGATGCACGCTCACCGCCTGCGCGCCTCGGCCCGGGCGGTCGACATCAGATCATCGATCGTCGAGTCGCTCAGGAGCTTGCGATCCAGCAGGGCAATCGACGCGGAACGGCGCGGCGACGGTACATCGAAGTTGGCGGCACGGGACACAGCCGGTCGGGCGGCTGGCTGCGCGCCGGATCCGTCCGCCAACGTGGCACGTGGGGTCGGCAGACGCGCGCCAACACGGACCGCTGCGCCAGCGACCGGCGCGCGGCGCGGCGCAGGTTCGATTGTGGTGGCGTTAACAGCCCGGGCAGCAACGATCGTGCCGTCCTGCGCGGGTTGCGCCTGCGGGGCCCCGGTGGTCGGCGCGTCGCCTACCGCCAAGTCAAGACCCGGCAACGGGTGCAAGGTCGGCACAACATAGGCCGCCGCCCGCACGCCATCCACATGCGCGCCAGGCGCGCTGAAGTCGACTTGCGCCAGCGCGATGCCGTCGTCCATGAACTGTTCTGCGCGCGGCGCGGTCAACGCCAGCACGTCGCCATTCCATTTTTCAAGCTGCGCCAGGTTCGCGCGCGTGTTGAACTCGGTTTCGAGCATCCGAATGTCGCGCTTTGCGGCCGCGATGGCCCGGCTAATGTCCGTGACCTTCTTACGTTCCGCCGCGACCTGCAACGACACGAGCAGAAACACTAATGCAACGACCACCCCGCTGAAGAACCAGCCGAGCCCCCTCATCCGATAGGCAGCGGTCATTCCCCATCTCCCCCTGGCCATGGCGCGGCAGCCGTGCGGTGCGCCACTCGCAACGTCGCCGAGCGCGCGCGCGGGTTGCGGGCGACTTCGGCGTCGTCGGCACGAACGGCACGGGCGACCTGGTCGAAGCTGGGCGCAGCGGTCGCCGCCGATGGCGGCACGTGGCGCGAGGCGCCTGGCGTGGCGCCGCTGCGCTCGCGCAAAAACCGTTTCACTAGCCGGTCCTCAAGACTGTGGAATGTCACCACCGCAAGCCGGCCGCCGGGCGTCAAGACGCGCTCGGCCGCCGACAGTCCGTCGGCAAGTTCGCCAAGCTCACGATTGAGGTGAATGCGGATTGCCTGAAAGGTGCGGGTCGCCGGATCCTTCTTGTCATGCGGCCGATAGCCAAGTGCCCGCCGGACGACGCTCGCCAGCTCAGTCGTCGTTCCAATTGGCCGGGCAGCGACGATCGCCCGAGCGACCGCCCGCGACCGGGGCTCCTCGCCATATTCGTAGATGATATCGGCAATGTCGGCTTCGTCGGCGGCGTTCAAAAAGTCGGCCGCAGACATGCCCGCCTGGCTCATCCGCATGTCGAGCGGCCCGTCAGCCTGAAACGAAAAGCCCCGCGCAGGCTGGTCAAGCTGCATGGAGGACACGCCGATATCCATCGTCACGCCGTCGACCGGCACCATGTCTCGCGCGCCAAGCGCCCGGTCGAGCCGCGAAAATTCGGCCTCGATGAGCGTGAGCGCCCCGCCTGCCTCGGCGACCAACGTCTCGCCGGCTGCAATGGCGCTTGGGTCACGATCGAACGCGATGACCATCGCCCCCTTGCCCAGCATCGCACGCGTATAGCCGCCTGCGCCAAAGGTCGCATCGACATGCCGCTCGCCGGGGCGGATGGCGAGCGCGTCGATCACCTGACCGAGCATGACGGGGACATGAGGCGCAGCGCTCACAGTGTCTCCCCGCGCTCTTCAAGGAAATAGGCCACCGCCTCTTTCATGTCCGCCGAGACATGATCTGACTCAACAAGAGTCGCCGGATCCCAGATTTCAAAATGGCGGCCCAGGCCGAAGAAAAAGGCATAGCGGTTGATGCGCGCGCGCTTTCGGGGAAAACCAGGCAGAATGAACCGGCCGCTCGCATCGTAGGGAAGGGTCTCAACGGCCATTCCGGCGCGAATGATGTCGTGCCGGGGCGCGCCATCTGGGCCCGCCTGCGCAATTGCCCGCGCCTCCAACTCGTTGAAGCGGGATACTGACTGGCCGGGGTCAAACGCGATCAGGCAGCGCTCGCTCTCGTGCAGGCCAACCACCACCTGCATCGCCTCTTTTGGGTCCATGCCGCCGGGCATCCGGGCAAACAACGTGCTGCGCAGCGCGGCCGGAATTGCGACGCGACCCTTGTCGTCGACCAGCTGCAGCGCATAGCCCTGAAAGATTGCCGTCCCCGCCACGCCTACCTCTTTGTCGAGGCGCAACACTCTCCCGCACTGCGAAGCGGCTCATCAGCCACCGCAGCTCATCAAGACTCGCGGACGAGTGCCTACACCCCAGTTGAAAACAGGGTTAACAGTGCAAAGTCGGGGATGCAACGGGTTAGATGGGGTTTTTGCCCCATTTACTCAAAATTTGACGATTTGGCGGCGACAAATACGCCAATTGATCGTACAATGTTCTTTGTTTGTTCATAATTCCGTTAAGATATGGCGGCAAGACTGCGAGAACAAATGCTGAATATGCCCGCCGGTGGGGCAATTTCCCCGATGTGTTGCGGACGATTAGTTGGCGGGCGCTTATCGCGCCGGCGCAGCAGCTGCTGCGCTGTTCGCGCTCGGATCAGGGTCAGCAGCGGCGCTGGGCGTCACGCCAATTTCCGCAAGCGGCTCCTTGGCGGCATCAGCAACGTTGTCCGTTGCCGCATTCGCCATCTCGGCGGTTTTTGGTGCGCCGGTACCTGTCAGCGCGGGTTCGGTACTCGCCGAGCGGAAGACGGCACTTGCCAGCGCGATAAATAGCACGATCACCGCGAGCCCCGTCATTCCGACCCGCACCCGCTGAACCTTGTGCCCTGCCTCAGTTATCGGATGCTCGGCCATAATGGAGACACGATAGTCCGGCCCGCCTCAATTGTCGAACCCGCAACCCGCGCATTTAATCACCTGTCAGATGGGCCGGGACAGGCAGTCCCTTACTCTCAAGCCAGGCACGGTTGTAGAGCGTGGACAAATACCGAAAGCCCGTATCGCACAAAATCGTCACAATCCGCTTGCCCGGCCCCAGCGCCCGCCCAAGTGCCACCGCCCCGGCGACATTGATGCCGGACGAAAGGCCAAGGCACAGCCCTTCCTCGGTCAGCAGTCGCTCGACCCAAAACAGGCCCTCAGAATCGGAGATGCGGAACTGCGTGTCGATCGGCGCGCCTTCAAGGTTGGCGGTTATCCTGGCCTGCCCGATCCCTTCCGCAACCGATGAGCCTTCCGATTTCAGCTCGCCATGCGCATAATAATTATACAGCGCCGCACCATACGGGTCGGTAAGCGCTATCTTCACGCGCTCATCCTTGCTTTTCAGCCCCAATCCGACACCGGCAAGCGTGCCGCCGGTACCAACGGCGCACGTGAACCCGTCAATCTGCCCGTCCATCTGCGCCCAGATTTCCTCTGCGGTACCGCAGATGTGTGCCCGCCGGTTGGCGATGTTGTCGAACTGGTTCGCCCAGACGGCGCCCGGTGTTTCTTCCGCAATCCGGCGGCTGGTGTGCACGAAATGGCCCGGATTGGCATAGGGCGCGGCAGGCACCAGCACCAGTTCAGCGCCCAGCGCGCGCAAAGTATCCATCTTCTCGCGGCTCTGTGTTTCCGGCATCACGATGATCGAGCGGTAACCACGCGCGTTAGCGACGAGCGCCAGGCCAATGCCGGTATTGCCTGCGGTACCTTCCACAATTGTCCCGCCCGGGCCAAGCGCCCCGCGTGCCTCGGCATCGCGGACGATGTACAGAGCGGCGCGGTCTTTCACTGATGCGCCGGGATTAGCAAACTCGCATTTTGCGAAAATCTCGGCGCCACTTTCGGTGCTTGGTCCCGCCAGCCGAACCAGCGGCGTGTTGCCAATAAGCGCGAGGGTGTCGGGAATGATGGCCATCGCTTGGTGATTGGCACTGGCCACCGCGCTGTGCAAGCGAGGCAATTTTTCGGGCGACAAACTCGCGCTATCGGGACCGACCTGCATAGCATGCTGCAACGAGCGCCCTGATCGCCCGGAACTCCTTATATTGTGACAATTTTGTTGCTGCAATTTCCCGGTTTTCAGCGGTGCATACCCTCTTGACGAATGATGCCGCGTACGCGAAGCATTACCGTCATGACACGCTGTATCATCTTTTCCGCAATCGCGTTGCTGGCGCTCCCGCTTGCTGCTTGTGACAACAAGCCCGAAGTCGTGACGACCACGGCACCGGACCCAATGGCCGATGAGCTGAAGCAAACCGCCAAGGTCGTGCTGCCGCCGTCTATGAAGGCTTCGGTGACCTTCCGGTGCAAAGACAACAGCCTTGTATATGTTGATTTTTTCTCCGGCGACAAGCAGGCTACACTCCGGACTGTGAAGGATGGAGCGCCCATCAAGCTGACTGCTGAAACCGCTGGCGAGCCGTTGACGGCGGACGGGTATTCGTTGACCGGCACGCCCAAGGCAATCACCTTGACGCAGCCGGGCAAGGGTGCACTTACTTGCAAGACCTGATCGCGGCGGCCGGACTTCCCGGTTTTATCGCGCCGAAACCCCGTGGCTTTCCAGCAACCTTGCGGTAGGTTGCGGCAATATTCGGCAATAACGAGCAACGGCGCCCTTGCCTCTTGCACCGTGGTTGGGCACCATGCCCAGACATACACGGCAACGGAACGCCCAGCGCTTGGCCACTATTGCAATCTACAGTTTGAAGGGCGGCGTCGGCAAAACGACGCTTGCGGTTAATCTTGCCTGGTGTGCCGCGACCCGCTCCGCGCGGCGTACGCTGTTGTGGGATCTTGACCCGCAAGCGGCCAGCACCTTCCTGCTCACTGACCGACTTCCCAAAAGCCATGCACAGGCCGCTTTCACCAAAGATGTCGACCCGGCAAAGCTGATTCGGAAAACCGGACTTGAGCGGCTAGATATCATCCCGGCGGACCCATCGCTGCGCGGGCTGGATGTGCTGTTTCATGAGCTCGACAAGAAAAAGCTGCTGACCAAACTGCTCGCCCAGGCGGGCAAGGACTATGACCGGGTGCTGCTCGACTGTCCGCCCGGGCTGACCGAGACGAGTGACCAGGTCATGCGCGCGGCCGACCTCATCGTTGTGCCCGTCATCCCCTCCCCGCTCTCGGAGCGCGCGCTTGAGGCGGTAGCCGAACGGCTCGGCGGAAAATCGCAGCTCTTGGCCGTCCATTCGATGGTCGACCGGCGACGCAGGCTCCATGCGCAGGCCCTTGAGCGCAACCCCGACTGGCCGGTCATCCCGATGGCGAGCATCATTGAGTCCATGTCAGTGCGCCGGGCACCGGTCGGCAGCTTTTCGGGCAAATCAGCGGCGGCCCAGTCTTTTTACCTGTTGTGGCAGGCGATTGAAAAGCGATTGTCCGATCCGGGGCGCAAGCGCTGAAGACAGGCGAGAGCGTGGCCGAGACGCTGGATCCCCGCATGGTGCTCGGGGCCTATGCCATCGGCGTTTTCCCGATGGCGGACCACCGCACCGCGAAAAGCGTATATTGGGTAGAGCCCAAGCGCCGGGCGGTCCTGCCGCTTGACGGGTTCTCGCTGTCGCGCTCGCTGCGCAAGACCATTGTTCGCAACCGCTTCACGGTAACCGCCGACCGTGCTTTCGATCAGGTCATTGCGCTATGCGCCGATGCAGCCACAGACCGACCCGATACCTGGATCAACCCTGCCATAGAGCGCGTGTTCGTGCAGCTCCACCGCATGGGCTATGCCCATTCGATAGAATGTTGGGACGGCGAGCGGCTGGCGGGCGGCTTGTATGGCCTGGCGATGGGCCGGGCCTTTTTTGGCGAAAGCATGGTCAGTCGCGAGCGCGACGCGTCGAAAGTGGCGCTTGCCTGGCTCGTTGCGCGACTGAAGCTGGGCGGGTTCACGCTGCTCGACTGCCAGTTCCAGACAGCGCACCTTGCCTCACTCGGCGCAACAGAAATCAGCCGCGCGGCCTATGTTGGCCTGTTATCAACAGCGATTGCCGGCTCCGTCGCGGGCGCAGTCGCCGGGGCGTCAGGCGCAGCATCGGGCGATGGCGCAGCGCTCGCAGGTGATTTCTTCGCGCTCGACCGGATTGGTGTGTCGGAAATTGTCACCACAGAATCGCCGCCCGATGGGAAAGTCATCGCGCAGCTTTTGACCCAGACGTCGTAAATCGGGTGCTGCACCACATTGAGCGCCGGCCGTTCCTTGAACAGCCACCCGGAAAACACACGCCGCCACTTCTTGTCAGTCCGTTCAACATCGACCTGCACAAAGCCGCCGGTGAAATGTTCCTGCTCCCAAGGGGCGGTTTCCTCGCAAGCGCGCAGCCGGATGACTACCTCGCCTAGCCGCGTTGCCTGACCGGGTTTGAGCGACACTTCACGTGAAATACCGTTACGCTTGTTGAGCAGCCCCAATACCGCGACGCGCTGCGCCATCGGCGTCGCACCCTGCGCGCGCGCAAGGTCCTCCGGCGCGGTCACAGTCACGACATCCACGCCGGGCTGCGGCGAATCGAGCGCGGAATCGCCAAGCGACTTGATGGCCGACTCCGGCGGCGGTCCGCTGCCCCGCCAGTTGGCCAGGCCAAACCACAACGCCGCTGCCGCCACCGCCGCGCCAAGCCCGGCCAACAGCCATTTGGTCATTCGCCGGGCGCCCAGGCTTCATAATCACCGGTCGCCGCTGCGCGCTTGCCGCCCCTTTCGAGCGCTCCGGGCGGGCGATAGGCAAGTGCCGTTCCCGTAAGGTTGGCAACCGCTGGCTTCTGCCACGCCCGCGCAGGCGGCAGGGCGGCATCGGGGAGTGCGTCAACCTGATGGTGCAGCCAGCCAAACCATTCCGGCGGAACGCGGCTTGCATCATTGGCGCCCGCATAGATCACCCAGCGCCGAGCAATGCCATTGGGGTCGCGCCCACCTTCATAATACACGTTGCCCAGTGCATCCTCGCCCACCCGCGCCTTGCCGCGCAAGCCGACCCGGGTGCCAAAGGTGGCGCCGTTCCACCAGGTGAAGATTGTACCGAGAATGCCCATGTGTTGCGGCTTACCCCGGCCACGCGCCGCCATCAACCCGAGATTGGCGTGGTAGCCATTGCCCAGGTGGCTCATGACCGGCGGGCTTATGGGTTAGGGTGGCCCGCCCACTCAACCTTGTCGTCGGGCGCGATACCGAGCTCGACCGATCGACCACCACGCAGTTCCAGAATAGCGGAAACCGGTTCACCCGACGGGATTGGCATTTCCGAGAACGGGGTCGTGTTCTCCGCGATGCGAGCAATGCTGCCATCGGCCCTGATGAAGATGATGTCGAGTGGGCTGGGCGTGTCCTTCATCCAGAAACTTGCCTCAGTCGGCGCGCCACCTTGCGGCGGGTGGGGGGCGAACAGCATACCGCCATTGGCCGGAATGCTCGTGCGGAACATCAGTCCACGCGCTTGCTCGGCCTTGGTGCTCGCAAGCTCCACGTTGAAATTATGGGCGCCGTTGCTGCTGGTTACCGTTAGGGCAACCTTCCGGGTGGTCCCGCCGTCTGCATCTGCGGTTAGCGCGGCATCCCCGGGCGTGCAGGCCGCCGTCGTCAGCAAGCTTAGCGCCATGGCCGGCGCCATGATTGCGGCAATTCTCACCGGCGCTTAGCCTTCGAGCTCGACCGCCACCGCAAGCGGACCCTTACGCCCGTCGACGACGCGGGCGAGCAGCGGCTGATCCGGCTCCACCTCGCCGATATCAGCGCGGCGCAGCGTCTCCATATGCACGAATATATCGCTTGAATCCGAATCTCGCACCAGGAAGCCATAGCCCTTCAGCCGATTGAACCATTTTACTCGCACCGGCTCAAAGGGCCCGGCGTCGTCGATCATCGCGACCGGATTGATGCGATCGTCGGACACCCGTGCTCGCGGTTCCGGTTCAACCGCGGCCGACAGGTCGATCGCCAGAATCTGGCGCGCCTGATAGCCGCGCTCACGCCTGACGGCCAGACATTCGACCCGGGCGCCCTCTGGCAGGCTGCGCCGTCCATGTTCGTTGAGTACAGAAAAATGGACGAGCACATCGCCAATCGCCGGATCGTCCGCTACCATGAAGCCAAAACCACGGGTCATATCAAACCATTTGAGCACGCCAGTCAGCCGGGTTTCACTAAACTCGGTTTCGTCGTCCCCGTGGGGCACGCGGGCGCCAGTGTCGTCGGCTCCCCCAATCCGTGCCGATAATTGCTCTGAGTCCATCCGCATCAAATTCACGCCCCCACGTCGCAGATGTTACCACATTCTATACGTGCAGTGCAAAATTCTTGCGTTTAGTGCGTCTCAAAATAGGCGTTCGGATCATCGCCAGGTGCCATCAAAACAATTGCGCGCGAAATGCCCATCTCGTGCCCTGCGCGCAGCATGGCGGACAGCTGTTTGTTGCGCTGTTCTCCGCCGCAGATTTCCTGCGCAAATGGACCGATCCGGCGGCGGCGGGCAAAAGCGATTGCAGCATCTAGCGCTCGCTCCTCGATTGCAGGCGCCAACGCCTCGGCATCCTCGGTTGAAAGACCTGCCTGGCGCAATGCCCCGGCAACGCGGTGCCGCCCAAGGCCACGCCGCGCCAATGCCGCCGCGCGCGCCGCGCCAAAACCAAGGTCATCGATATAGCCAAGCGATGCCATGCGCTCGGCGATTTCGCGCGGGTCCGCCGGCGCACCGTCCCACCCCCTGGCGCGGATTTTGCGGACCAGATAATCCACCAGCTTGGCGCGCGTCGTGGCGAACCGCTCCACATAGCGAATTGCCAGCCTTTCGAGCGCTGCGACGTCGAGCGGGGGCATGGATCGAGGTGGCTTACGCATTTCGCCATTATTGTGCCACACTCGGAACGGATTTTGAACGCTTGCGCATAGCAGGGCTTTTCGCTTGTCAAAAACATACTGTCCAAAAACAAAATTGAACAAGGGCGCAAGGTTATGGGTGTACATGCAGATCCGCGCGCGGAGGCATTGGTAATGGAGCGCGCGATCGTGTCCTCGCCGACGGCCACGATAGACGACCTGCCCCGGCGTTTTGCCGATTTTACAACGCTGGGCGAGGCGCTTGATTATGCAGCCTCCGGCAAGCGCGGGCTGAACTTTCATGATGCCCGAGGCACGCTTGCGCGGCCCTATTCCTTTGCCGAAATGCGCACCGACGCGATGGACACCGCGCTGCGGTTGATTGCCCGCGGCGTGCGCCCGCGGGACAGGATAGCGCTTGTTGCGGAGACCGGCCCCGAATTTGCCGCGCTGTTTTTTGGCGTGGTCTATGCCGGTGCATGGCCCGTGCCGCTGCCGCTGCCGACCTCGTTTGGCGGGCGGGACGCCTATGTGGAGCAAATCCGCGTGCAGCTTGCCAGCAGCGATCCGACGATGCTGCTCTATCCCCCCGAGCTTGCCGACATGGCCGGCGAAGCGGCGCGACTGGGCAACGTCGAGGGGATCGACTGGGCAACGCTGGGCGGCGCACCGGTGGTGCCTGCGCCGCTGCCACACGCCAATTCGGACGACATTTGCTATCTTCAATATTCTAGCGGTTCGACGCGGTTTCCCCATGGCGTAGCAGTCACCCACCGGGCGTTGCTCAACAATCTTGCGGCCCATGCGCACGGCATGGGGCTGATCGAGAGTGACCGCTGCATCTCGTGGTTGCCCTGGTATCACGACATGGGGCTTGTCGGCTGCTTCCTGTCGCCAATCGCCAACCAGGTTTCGGTCGATTACCTGAAGACCGAGGATTTCGCGCGCCGACCGCTCGCCTGGCTGGATCTCATCAGCCGCAACACGGGCACCTCTGTCAGCTATTCGCCGACCTTTGGTTATGACATCTGCTCGCGCCGGATTTCGAGCCAGACCAAGGCAGCCGACCGGTTCGACCTGTCGCGCTGGCGCCTGGCAGGCAACGGCGCAGACATGATCCGCCCCGACGTCATGCAGCATTTTGTGGACGCGTTCGGCACCGCAGGGTTCAAAGCGACTGCGTTCCTGCCGAGCTATGGTCTGGCGGAAGCAACGCTTGCGGTCTCCATCATGCCGCCCGGCGAAGGCATCCGGGTCGAACTCGTGGAAGAAACGCAGCTTTCTGGCGTCGCCGCCGGGCAAGACCGGCCGCAAAGGTTTCGTGCCATTGTAAATTGCGGCAAACCGGTGCGCGACATGACGGTCGAGGTCCGCGAAGAAGACGGCGCGCCCCTTCCAGAGCGGGCCATCGGCAAAATATGGTGCATGGGCCCGTCCGTAATGGCCGGCTATTTCCGCGATGAGGAAGCGACAGCTGCGTGCCTGCAGAACGGCTGGCTCGATACCGGCGATATGGGTTATATGTCAGACGGTTATATCTATATCGTCGGACGCGCCAAGGACATGATTATCGTCAACGGTCGCAACCATTGGCCGCAGGATATCGAGTGGGCGGTCGAGCAGCTTCCCGGCTTCAAGGCAGGCGACATCGCCGCCTTCGCGATTACCACGCCGGGCGGGGAGGAAACGCCGGCGGTGCTCGTGCAGTGCCGGACGTCGGACGACAAGGAGCGCAGCCGCCTGCGCGACGAAATCCGCGAGCGCGTGCGTTCGGTAACCGGCATGAACTGCGTGATCGAGCTGGTGCCGCCACGCACTTTGCCGCGGACGTCCTCGGGCAAGCTCAGCCGGGCAAAGGCGCGCAACCTGTATCTGGCGGGCGAGATCAAACCCTATGCGATTGCCGCCTGATCAATCGCGCCTGCACGGCGATCACCGCAAATAATTTGCGTAAACCGCTCGCGGCCTAACCATCCGCTAACCAAAGCCGGGCTATGGGTATAGGGTGAAACGTCACGCCACCCCTCAGTTCGCGCGCCCGCGGATTAATGCCCTGGCGCTTCTGGGCTTGTACGATCCCGCCGATTCGACGGACTGGGGCCCAATCCGCGCGGCACAGCTGCATGCCGGACGCTCGCTCGCTATCTTCCTGCTTGCAGCAAACGTTGTTGGCGCCGCGATGACGGTGCTGATTGGTCAGGGCCTCGCGCCGTTTCAGGTACTTGCCTGCTGGGGCGTCGCCGTCGCCGCAATCGCCACCATCGTTACGCTGCGCCGCCTGGACAGCCGCCACCGCGATATTCCAAGCGCACCGATTGCAGGCGTTCGCAACACGTTGTGGGAAGGGTTGGCGCTGGGCGCGGTCTGGGCGTTGCCCCCTCTTGCGCTTGGCGAACGGCTTGAAATCAGTGGCGCGCTCGGGCTGTGGATTGTCGTTTCGGTGCTGATGACCGCCTCTGCGGTTGCAATGGCCGCCCTGCCGCTTGCGACCATTAGTTTCCTCGCGGTCGTCGGTGCCTCGATATCCTGCATGCTGTTCGCTGTTTCCGGCCCGTTGCTGGCGAGCGCGGCGATGCTGTTCACGTTGCTGCTGATCCTGGATTGTTTTGGCAACGCCAAGGCGCTCGTCGTCATGCGCGCCAACGAAATTGCGATTGCCGAGCGCGACGAAACGGTAAGCCTGCTGCTCAACGACTCCGAAGACCAAAGCGCCGATTGGCTGTGGGAAATCGATGCGTCAAGGCGCGTCGTCCGCGCCTCGCCCCGGTTTGCCTATGCAGTGGGGATCGATCTTTCGACGATAAACCTGCAACCGTTCCTGCAGATTCTGGCGGGGCCAAACTGGGAAACCGGGCATTTTTCGGTCGGTTTTCGTGAACTCGCCGAAAAGCTGAAGGCGCGCGAGGCATTCCGCGATCTGATTGTGCCCGTGCAGGTCAAGGGCGAGGAACGCTGGTGGGAGCTGGCAGCAACCCCGCGGCTTGATGACAATGGCGGGTTCGTCGGCTTTCGCGGCGTCGGCTCGGACGTTACCGAGCGCCGGGCGTCGGCCGACAAAATCAACCGGATGGCGCGGTTCGACATGCTGACGGGCCTGCCAAACCGGTTGCTCATTACCGAAACGCTAGCCCGCGCGGTAGCCGACGCGGAAAAATGGCGGTCGCGCTGTGCGTTTATGATGATCGACCTCGATCGGTTCAAGGCCATCAACGACACGCTTGGACATCAGGTTGGCGACCGGCTTTTGGGCCGCGTATCGGAGCGGCTGGGCCAATTGATGCCCGATCGTGAGATGGTCGGAAGGCTCGGCGGAGACGAGTTTGCGGTTGTCATTCGCACTGCAAGCGATGCATCCGCTGTCGAAAAGCTCGCAGCCACCATCATTGAAACGCTGTCGCGGCCCTATGATGTTGACGATCACACGCTGTACATCGGCGCGAGCGTGGGCGTGGCCTATGGGCCGCGCGACGGCAAGACCACCGAAACGCTCATCCGGTCAGCCGATCTTGCGCTATATCGCGCAAAGGACGCAGGCGGCGGCACGGTGCGCGTCTACGAACCCCAGCTCCACAAGGACGCCGAGGAACGGCGCGTGCTTGAAATGGCGCTGCGGCAAGCGCTGCAAAAGGGGGAATTGCATCTGCAGTACCAACCCGTCGTCAACGCCAATACTGGGCAGATTGCAGGGTTTGAAACGCTGATGCGTTGGCATAGCCCCCAATTTGGAGATGTTTCGCCATCCCGCTTCATTCAGCTTGCAGAAGAAGCACGGTTGATCGGCGCGATGGGCGACTGGGCATTGCGCACGGCGTGTATGGAAGCGGCCAAGTGGCCAGCGTCCATCAGCATCGCGATCAACGTTTCGCCCGAACAGCTCCACAATCCCCAGTTTGTGGCAACCGTTGCCTCAGCGCTTGCGGCCAGCGGCATTGCCGCATCACGGCTGGAACTGGAAGTGACCGAGAGCGTGTTCCTGCATGAAGGAACAGCGGCAATGCAAGTGCTGGGACGGATCATCGATTTGGGCGTCAAGCTGTCGCTCGATGATTTCGGCACAGGCTATTCGTCGCTTGGCTATCTCGGGCGCACGCGCTTTTCGACCATCAAGATCGACCGCAGCTTCGTGACGGGCGCCGCGCGCAATGTGCCGGAGGCGATTGCCATTATCCGCGCGGTAGTGGCACTGGCCGAGAGCCTGGGCATGGCGACGACGGCAGAAGGCGTCGAGACCGAGGAAGAGCACAAGATGGTTCTCAACCTGGGCTGCTCCAAGGTACAGGGCTATTATTTCGGTCGCCCGCTCCCGGTGGAAGAAGCCCGGGCGATCGCAACCCGTGCCCGGCCGATTGTCGCAAACGCGGCGTGATCACGCTTGCCGGTGCCGCGCTGTCACGCTAAAGACTGCTGCGATATAGGGGTGTAGCTCAGCTGGTTAGAGCGTCGGTCTCCAAAACCGAAGGCCCTCGGTTCGAGTCCGAGCTCCCCTGCCACATATGCCGCATCAGATGTTGAGTGCGGCTTTTTCAACAAGAAATCAGGCGCGCTAAAGAGTGGCCAATCGCCTGCGCAAGACCTCGACGCCACCGCCCTATCGCGCCCGAAATTTAGCGAGGCATATCGCGCCGCAGGGCAAAAAGCTCGTGCGTGGGCGCCATCCAATGACGTTTTTTGCACGAAGCGTCGCAGCGGACGGCGCAAAAGCGCTCGCCCTGCCGCCGAACGCGGCGCTACGCCTGCAACCAAATTTGCGTTCAAAAAGGAAATGGACGAGGAAGCACGCGGCTTGATGTTCCCGCAGAACAAACGCCTCGTCGACGCCTGATTGTCCCGTTTTCAAGGAGCCCCAGCATGACCGAAGAAATCGGCTACACGCCGCCAAAAATATGGACGTGGAACAAGGAAAATGGCGGCCAGTTCGCCAGTATCAATCGCCCGGTTTCGGGCGCGACACATGACAAGGAGCTGCCGGTCGGCAAGCATCCATTGCAGCTCTATTCGCTTGGCACGCCCAATGGCGTGAAAGTCACGGTCATGCTCGAGGAACTGCTCGCGCTTGGCCATGCCGGAGCCGAATATGATGCGTGGCTCATCAAGATCGGCGATGGCGATCAGTTCGGCAGCGGATTTGTGGCGGCCAACCCGAATTCCAAGATCCCCGCACTTGTCGACCATAGTGGTGCGCCGCCGCAGCGCGTCTTCGAATCGGGCGCCATCCTGCTGTATCTGGCCGAGAAGTTCGGCGCGTTCCTACCGACTGACCCCGCCGCGCGCACCGAGGCGCTATCCTGGCTGTTCTGGCAGATGGGCAGTGCGCCCTATCTTGGCGGTGGCTTTGGCCATTTTTATGCCTATGCGCCCATCAAGATCGAATACGCCATCGACCGGTTTGCGATGGAAGTGAAGCGCCAGCTCGATGTGCTCGACAAACGCCTGGCCGACCATGAATATCTTGCCGGCAGCGCGTACTCGATCGCCGATATCGCGAACTGGCCCTGGTATGGCGGCATGGCCCGCGGACTGCTCTACAATGGCGGTGAGTTCCTGCAGGTCGACGAGTACACCAACGTTCAGCGCTGGGCGAACCAGATCGCGGAACGCCCCGCAGCACAACGCGGCCGCATGGTGAACCGTGTGTTCGGCGAGCCTTCGAGCCAGCTTCACGAGCGCCATGACGCTAGCGATTTCGACACCAAGACCGCCGACAAGCTGGCAGACGCCGCCGAATAGCCCTCCTGCCCAACTGCCTTCCGGGCCGCCGCCGCCAATTCTGGCCGTGGCGGCTTTTTTTTGCGCCTAGCGGGCCAAGCGCCACCGACCGTTGCGTAAGAAACATCAACTCATCCACAGAAAAAACGTTTCGTCGCAAATGTCGAAAATCTCCTATCAATAGATTGGGGAGCGGTAGATAGTTGGTTGGTCAACAATCACAGCATTTTGTTGATACTCGATAAGCGTTAGCTGACAGCGCCATGGATAAGTCGCGTAACAATGTTTCGCGGTAATTATATTCTGGCGCAGCCAGGCTTGTTTTATCTATTGGCGTTACACAATCAAACAAGCGCTGCGAGCATAGTTTCTATTCTCGCGTCTGCTCACTTGCGTCCGGGGCACATTCACCCAGCGCCCCGTTCGCTCCGCCAAAAATCGGGCGAAGAACCAAGTCACGCAACTGCATGTCACCCAATCGGAGGTAGCTATGGCCAGCAGGAACGACGCGAGCACAGTTCTTACTATCAAGGCAGCGTTTGCGGGTGAGGGCGATCCAGGAATGGAGTCCTCGGCCTATCTTTTTGACCGGGAAGGCGGGCTTATCGCGCATGCGCCACTCCAAAAGGGGCAAGCGCTGCTGAAAATCGACCGCACGCCGCGCGGCGCACGCTTGTTGCTTGGCCCAACGCTGGAGAAAACTGAACGCGCAAGCCCGCCCTCCTTTGGCACGATGCAGCGGCTCCGCGCCTTTGAGGCACCGGTCAAGCTAGTGCCCGGGCAGAATAGTGTCGATATCGGCAAGATTCCGCAGGAGATCTGGCATCACTGGTTGCTGTGTCGGTGCCGCGTGACGGGCCATGTGCTTGTCCGCCGCACATCGGCCAATGGGGTGACTGTCGAGGCGCCGGTGTGCAACGCACGCGTTCATATCTGCGAGGTTGATTGGCTGCCCTGGATTATTCTGCGGCTGCCGGACCCGGACATTTTCCGTCTGCGCGACGATCTGATCCACGCCATCCGCCAGCCAATTCCGTGGCCGCCCGAGCCAGACCCTGGGCCGTTGCGCGACATTGCGGTGCTACCAGGTGTGCTCCGCGGCAAGGCAGCGGCGCTGTCGAGCGCGATCATCGCCAATGGCATCGGACAGGTGGCGCTCAATCCCCAACCCCTCCCGCCCGCAGAACGCATGGCGATCAGCCGCCGGCCGCTAGCGCCGGGGTCGCCAGTCGCGTTCAACCCCCAACCCGATCCGCCGGCAGATGGCCTGCGCGCCCTGCCGCAAGCCGTGCAATT
Source organism: Sphingomonas sp. (assembly GCA_046155125.1). Taxonomy (GTDB): domain Bacteria; phylum Pseudomonadota; class Alphaproteobacteria; order Sphingomonadales; family Sphingomonadaceae; genus Sphingomonas. Next base: position 20,263 of record JBJXEC010000158.1, read on the forward strand.
TGCGCTGCGCTCCAATTCCTCGTCGATCGTGCGGCGGGCGCTGCTCGACCATGTCGACCTCATCCGCCCGTGGATTTGCCTGTGGCCATGGCTGCATCGCTGGTTTTACCACTGCGACGAGTTGCGCGTGGTGCTGACTGACGATCAGGGCAAGTTCGACACCACGATCTGGTATCCCTGCAACGGCGACCATCCGGATCTCTATTTCTGGGTTGAATATTCGATCGGCGGCAGCTGGACGCCTGTCTATCGCCCGCCAATCCCATGCCATGTCTGGTGGAATTATCCGTGCGGGACGGATGTGACCATTACCGTCACCGATCCGCGGGTGCCGGGCTGCGGCTACCGACCGGATGTTATGGGCAAGCAAGTAGTGCTGAAGACCATTGGGCGCGAAGTCAGCATGGGTGAAATTGCCCGCGAACCCTCCCCCCTTGACCCAGCCGCTGACCCAGCCAAGGCAGGCCTTGTCAAACCCGGCTGGATCCACGGCACGCGCGGATCGCCCTTTGGCGCGACCGTCGAGCCACGAGTCGATTTCGGCAACGGGTTGAAGCCGGCGGGCATCACCCATTATCGCTGGTCATACCGGGCACTTGGCTCGGTGCTGGAAAGCGACTGGATCGCGATTCATGCCGATGTGCTGCGCCATTACCGCGAGATCCCGGCAGGCCCCATGGCGCCCACCGTCTACAAATCGGCGCGCGTCGGCCCGGACCTCACGATCGCGGGCGGCTATTATTTCGAGATCGACCCGGCGCTTCCAGCCGGCGGCGACGACTGGGAAGTGCTCGATGAAGGCTACGACCTCGCCAGTGCGTACCTCGATACCACCGGGCTGCTAGGCAAATATGAGTTGAAGCTGGAGCTGTTCCGCGTGACGGGCGGCGTAGCCACGCGCGTTGACTTCACCGCCGACGGCATTGGCCTCAATCAAGTGGTGGATGCAGCGCCGCTGACCGGCTCGACCTATACCGCGACCGCCGCCACCGAAGACCGGTTGCTGCGCGATCCCGGCACCAACCATATTGTTGGCTATCGGCTCGTCATCCATGTCGACAACCGGACCTGCTTTGGCACGATTGATTCGGTCGTCGTGGCGCCGGGCAACAATGATACCAAGTGCGGCTTCCTGGAATATTCCCCCGGCGCCTCGGCAACGCTCACCTTCCGCGCAAGCCATCCAGCCAATTTTGCAAGCTTTGACTTCAACGTTTCGCGGGTCGCGACACCGCTACCTGCTGCCAGTGCCGGCGGGCTGGTCGATGATATCGCTCCCAATGGCTATGCGCGCCTTGGTGACCAGTTCTCGAAGCCGCTGACAATCACGGCTTTGCTCAACGAGGCGTTGCCGCCCGGCGACATGCCTTGCGAACGCGCAGCCTTTGGCGAGAGCCTGCATGTCTATGCGCTGGCGACCAACGGCTACACTCGGTTGAGCGGCCTCGATGCACCGAACGCGGTGCCGCCGGGCCAAATCTCGCTGCGCGCCTTTGCGATAACCCCGGCCCCGCCTGCCCTGTAACAAAGAGGAGGGAATCATGAGTCTCACCGACGCACAAACCGTCTTTGCAAGCGTTCATGAAACCGCGATTAACGACGCCATCACGGCCTTTTGCACGGCACGGCCGCGGTATCTGAGCTATGGCTCGCCGTCGTTCACACCAGCGACCACGGCCGCAGAAACGCGGATGGACGCAATTGGATTTCCGGGCATTCCGGGCGGAATCCAGTGGCGCTTGCGGCTGTCGATACCGGCGATCGATCTTTTCAAGCAGACCCGCGCCCTGCCGCCCGAACTGGCGCTCGGGCCGGGCCAGTTCAGCCTCCAGGTCGACGCTGAATTGTGCATCGAGTGCCGCAAAATCAAGATCGACCCCAAGCCCCCGCGCCCCGGCACCACTGGGCGCGACAGGCCGAACGACCAGCCCGTACCGGGCAAACCGGATGACCGACATCCAGTGTCGGAATTGACCTGCTTCAGGCTGCGAGTATTCGCGATCGGCCATCTAGAGCATGTGCTGAGTTCCAACGGCAAGGATGCCGTTGCCTTTGCAGTCGACGCGGTCGAGATCGTCGACATTACGCCCGACGAGCTGGAATCGTTCCTGGAATGCCTGCTGTTCCTCATCCTGCAAGCCGTGATGGCGGGGATCAGACTGCCGCTTGAGACACTGAGGGCGGGCGCCTTCCATCTCACGCCAGTGGTCGGCCCGTTCATCGAAGACGACCAGATCAAAGCCCGCGGCACGGTTTGACCCGGCCCGACCAAGGAGAGAAACGATGCCAGAAATCATCGCTGCGGTTGATGAGACAGCCGCCAACACGCTTGTCGCCACCGCCATCTCGCTCATCCCGCCGCAATCGGCGAGCGGCTCTGGCAATCTGGGGCCATTTGTCGCCAGCTATTCGGCCAATGCCACGCTGGTGAGCGGCGCCATCGACCTCATCCCGCCCGACATCATCCGGGTCGTCGATATGCGCGTGAACTGGTCGCTTCATTTAAGCTTCGGGCTGGACCTTAGCTCCATATTACCCGACTTTTGCCTGCCGCAAGTGTGCATCAACATCCCCTGTGTCGGGCGGGTATGCACACCGCGCATTTGCATCGACTGGCCGACGATCAGCATCCCGGTCACCTTCGGCGATTTCGTGAAAGCAACCGCCGATTTCCGCCTCGATATCAGTCTGTCGGGTGGCAATTGGAAGGTGCAGGCGGTGATTGTTGGCGTGCCCAACCTGCAATTCGGCGCTACCAGTGCGCTGTTGCTGGCGGCAATTGGCGCGGCAGTGACGCCCATTCTGCTCGCGATACCGTTTCTCGGCCCGTTCCTGGCGATTGCCGTGAACACCATTTTGGCGATCATCGGCATCGCCGGCGTAACCGGGCTACTCGGCCCGATCATCACGCCGTTTGTCAGCGGTATCAAGATACCGATCTATGAACAGCCGCAATTGTTTGAGGTGCTGCCGAACGAAAGCGCGATCGACCCGGCCGTCCACATCACCATCGATGCCATCGGCGCAAGCGTTGAAAATAGTGGCGAGGACGAGCTGGTGCTCACCGCCGATATCTCCCCCGCCTGACCCGAACAAGAGGAGCGAAAGCCATGTACAATGATCTCGACAGCCGCGCCCTTGGTCGCGCCGACTGCTATGCGCAGCGCTTCATGCGCACTGGCGATTACCGCTATAACATCGTGCCGGCTTATGGTCAGGCGCTCTCGACCGATTATCCGTTTGTTGTTCATGTGAAGGAGCCGGAAGGGAAATCGAAGAAAGAAGGCGCGATGACGCAGCACACGCTGCGTGTCTCCACCGACGGGCGCAGCTTTTCGTCAGCGCCCGCCAGCCTGACGATTACGGTCGGCGACATGGTGGTGTGGAATGGCGGCGGTTCGGTGCCCTTTGCCGTGGTTGGCGAGGCGGAGTTCTTCAACAGCCACCGCATGGTCAATGAATGCGGCTTCAGCCACGCCTTTGGCATGGCCGGCACTTATGAATGGCGCGATGCCTATGGCAGCAAGATCGGCGGCATCGTCCGGGTGCGCGATCCTGACTGCAAGAAAGACCCGGACATGCGCAGATGGCGCGAGACGCTCGCCAAGGGCAATCTGGTGATGATTGCCGACGGCAAGGTCGACAATGCCGAACTCGACATCGTGACCGGGCAAACGGTTTTCTTCGCGCTGGTGAAGACGCCTGGCATTTCGATTACCGACGCAAAGCTGCTCGAACACAAATGGATGCAGCCCGTCTGCTGACCCCGCTGTGCTGCACCGGCTCGATGGGAGGGGGTGTGCTCGGCTCAGGCGCGGGGGGCTTGCCGCCTGTAGCTGAGCGCCTCGGCAACATGGATGCGCCCCACATCATCGCTGCCTGCAAGATCGGCAATGGTGCGCGCGACCCGCAAAACGCGCGTATAGCCCCTGGCCGAAAGCCGCATCGCCTCTGCCGCTTGTGCAAGCAGCGCGCGGCCGGGGTCGTCGGGCGTGCACCAGGCATCAAGCACTGACCCTTCGGCATCAGCATTGGTGCGGGCCGTTGTGTCAGCATAGCGCGCTGCCTGCGCTACTCTGGCACCGGCAACGCGCGCGGCGACTTCAGCTGATCCTTCAACCGGCGGCGGCAAGACAAGATCCATCGCGGAGACGGGCTGCACCTCGACGTGCAGGTCGATCCGGTCCAGCAGTGGGCCAGACACCTTGGCCTGATAGTCCGCCGCGCATTTTGGCGCCCGCGAACACGCAAGCGCTGCGTCGCCTAAATGCCCGCAGCGGCATGGGTTCATTGCCGCGACAAGTTGTACCCGCGCAGGAAACGTCACATGCGCATTTGCCCGCGCCACGCTCACCGTGCCCGTCTCCAGCGGCTGCCGGAGTGAATCGAGCACGGCGCGCTGAAACTCGGGAAGCTCATCAAGGAACAATACGCCCAGATGCGCAAGGCTGACCTCGCCCGGCTTGACTTTCAGCCCGCCGCCCACCAGCGCCGCCATCGACGCGCTGTGGTGCGGCGCGCGATATGGTCGGGCCCGTGTGAGCCGCCCGCCCTGCAACGTGCCGGCAACGCTTGCGACCATCGACACTTCCAGCGCCTCGTCCGGCGCAAGCGGCGGCAAAATCCCCGGCAGGCACGAGGCGAGCAGCGATTTGCCAGCGCCCGGCGGCCCGACCATCAACAGATTGTGGCCGCCCGCTGCGGCAATCTCCAGCGCACGCTTGGCGGTTTCCTGCCCCCTGACCTGTTTGAGATCGGGGCCGCGATCGGGCGCGTCGACGTCACCGGGTTGGGGCGTCGCGAGCAGGCCGTGCCCTTTGAAATGATTGAGCAGCGACAACAAATCAGGTGCGGCGACCACCTCGACCGACCCCGCCCAGGCGGCCTCCGCGCCTTGAGCGGCCGGGCACACCAGCCCCTTGCCCTCGCCCGCGGCATGGATCGCGGCCAGCAAGACGCCGGCGCAAGGTGCAATCCGCCCGTCCAGCCCGAGCTCGCCAACAACGACATACTCCGTCAGCGTCTCGGCATCGACCACGCCCATGGCGCCAAGGAGACCGAGCGCGATCGGCAGATCGTAATGCGACCCTTCCTTGGGAAGATCGGCGGGTGAGAGGTTTACGGTGATCCGCTTGGGCGGCAGCGCGAGCCCCATGGCAGCAATGGCCGCCCGCACGCGCTCACGACTTTCGGCCACCGCCTTGTCGCCCAGACCAACCACATTGAACGCGGGCACGCCGGGCGCCAACTGCACTTGAACCTCGACACTGCGCGCCTCAAGTCCAAGATAAGCAACCGTCGATACCAGTGCGACCATCTAACCCCCCGCCCGGTGATGTTCCACCGTACCGCAATGCCCTGTTCATAGCCGGTTTCCTATCGGGGGGAACCTCAACCGCGACCACGAGCGATCCTGTCTTGCCAAACCAATACACCGTGCCCACATCTGAACCGATGACTGCCGCTGTCCCAACGCGCCACAAACGTAGCCCCGCAATCAGGCTTGTGCTTCTGATCGTCGGGACGCTGCTCGTGGTAGTCTCGCCCTTTGTCGGCATTATCCCGGGGCCAGGCGGGATTCCGGTTTTCATACTCGGCCTGGCGCTGATGCTGAAAAATTCAGCATGGGCGCGGCGTGTTTTCGTTCGCGCGGCGAAGCGCTGGCCCCGGATCGGCCAGATTGCCGATATCGGCCTCAGGCGCCAAAGCGCAAAGCGTCGCAAGGCACGGGAAGCCGCCAATGCCGCGCGCCCGCCAGTATCGACGCAGCAAGGTTGACACAGGCGGCGCCATCGCATAACTGCGGGGCGCAATTTGCCGCCGCTTATGGCGGCTTTTTTCATTTTGTTGATCAGGGAATGAGTGATGAAGCGGACCTTTCAGCCGAGCAATCTGGTGCGTGCACGCCGCCACGGCTTCCGCGCGCGGATGGCGACGGTGGGCGGTCGCAAGGTGCTGCGCGCCCGTCGCGCTCGCGGCCGCAAGACGCTGTCGGCCTGATCACGCTTACCCAGCGCCGCGATTTTCTTGC
>JBJXEC010000159.1:0-34142 GCA_046155125.1 Sphingomonas sp.
GCGACAGACCATCGAACATCGGCGCTTGCAACACCGCAAGCTCGCCGCCTAAAATCCAACCCCGGACGAGGCCCGCAATCCGCTAATCTACGCCCCGATCTGAGCCAAATGTTCTGACGACGGACAGTCCGTGAAGTTTACAGCTTGTTCGTTGAGAGGCAACTGACTGAGGGCAAAATTGCGACGCTTCTAAACGGACGTGGTATTCTGACCGATCTTGGTCGCGCCTGGACGCGTGGGACTATCCACCAGCTGCTGATCAACGAAAAATACATCGGCAACAATGTCTGGGCGCTGACCTCATTCAAATTAAAGCAACGCCATATTCGCAACGGGCCTGAGGATTGGGTCCGCTCGAACGGTGCGTTCACGCCGATCATCGACACGCATATGTTCGAGCGGGCGAAGGCAATCGTGGCCGCGCGATCCGAACGGGTCAGCAGTGACGACATGCTCGAGCTTCTGCGGACCATCTTAGCCGGGCGCGGCACGCTGTCGGGACTCATCATAGATGAGGCCGAAAATACACCCTCAAGCAGTTCTTATAGGACTCGGTTTGGTAGCTTGCTTCGGGCCTACGCCTTGATCGGGTTCGCGCCGCGCCACGACTATGAGTATCTTGAGATCAACCGGAAGCTGCGCCTTCTCCATCCCACCGTTGTCGCCCAGGCTATCGCGGGTATTGAAGCCGTCGGCGGTACGGTTGTCCAGGACGAGACGACCGATCTACTCACGATCAACGGCGAGTTTACCGCGTCGATAGTGGTCGTGCGCTGCTTGCAAACTGCGGCGGGATCGCTCCGGTGGAAGCTGCGGCTCGATACCGCCCTCAAGCCCGATATAACAGTCGCCGTCCGTATGGATGTCGGCAATCGGAATACGCATGACTTTTATGTTCTGCCTCGGCTCGACATGTACGACGCAGTGCTCCGATTGGCGGAGTATAACGGGCTGTCTCTTGACGCCTATCGGTTCGAAAAACTGGGAATCTTCTATGCCATGGCGGCACGGACAACTTGGCAGGAGGCAGCATGAACGGCGCCAAACCCTCCCAACGTATCGAGTGGATAGCGATCGACCGGATCACGGTGGTAAACCCGCGCCTCCGAGGGAAACGAGGCTTCAAGGACATTGTCGAAAGCATTGCTCAAATCGGTCTGAAGCGACCGATTACGGTGACAAGGCGAATTGAAGCGGATGGGCCCTTTTACGATCTCGTTTGTGGCCAGGGCCGACTTGAAGCGTATCAGGCTTTGGGACAACTCGAGGTGCCGGCTCTAGTCGTCTCGGCCGATCCCGAAGATTGCCTGATCTCCAGCTTGGTTGAGAATTGCGCACGTCGCCAGCACAGCGCCTTTGATCTACTCCAAGACATAGGCGGGATGCGTGAGCGCGGCTATACAGTCGCCCAAATCGCGCGAAAAACCGCGCTGTCCGCTGAATATGTTCATGGCATCACGCGGCTGTTGGAAAAGGGCGAGCAACGGCTTCTGGTCTCGGTCGAGTCTCGGACGATACCCCTAAGCGTCGCCGTCGAGATCGCCGAGGCCGACGATCACGACGTGCAGCGAGCCTTGCAGGGCGCGTATGAGAACGGCCTGCTGCGCGGCAAGAAATTGCTGGCGGCCAAGCGCTTAGTCGAAGCACGCCGCCGCCGCGGCAAAGGATTGAATTCACGCGGAGCCCGGCCGTCTGAGAAGATGTCGTCAGCTGCGCTGATTCGCGCTTATCAGGAAGACGCTGCCAGAAAGCGCGACATGATTCGACGGGCCAATGCTTCCAAGGATCGGCTGATGCTGATTACCGAAGCGTTCCGCCGACTATCAGGCGATGGGTCATTCATGGTCGTCCTGAAAGATGAGAAGCTCGACACAATGCCCGAGAAGATTGCCATGCGGCTTTCGGCCGGAGACGCCTCATGAACATTAAGCGCCCGACGCTCCCGGTTAAGCTTGGGTTTGAGGAGACGACAGTCCGCATCCCCATCGACGCTATAATGCCGCTGCGGGAAGTGTCCGCGACGGTGCGGAAGTCGATCAAATACAACCAGATCGCCGCGTCGATCATCGAAGTTGGGATCATCGAACCGCCCGCAGTCGCGCGCGATACCGAAGATCGCGAGCGGTTTCACCTGTTGGACGGACATCTGCGCGTCGAGATATTGCGCGAGCGCGGCGAAACCGAGGTCGTTTGCCTGATCGCGATCGACGACGAAGCCTACACCTATAATAAGCGCATCAGCCGAATGGCGACGATTCAAGAACACAAGATGATCCTTAACGCCGTCAAGAAGGGCGTGTCGGAGGAGCGGCTGGCGCGCGCGCTGAATGTCAACATCGGCAATATTCGCGCAAAACGGAACCTGCTTGTCGGCATCTGCCCTGAGGTCGCCGAGCTGTTGCGCGACAAACATGTGCCGCTAAACGTCTTCACTGAGCTGCGTTTTCTGAAAACCGTTAGGCAGATTGACGCGGCGCAATCGATGATCTCGATGAACCGCTACTCGGTCGCCTACGCAAAATCGCTCGTCGCGGCTTCCTCAGCCGACGAACTCGTCGAAGGAAAAGAACGTCGCCAGCGCGGAATAACTGAGGACCAGATTGCGACGATGCAGCGGGAGTCGGCGAACATCGACCGCGAGTTCAAGCTGATCGAACAAGGCTATGGTGCCGACCATCTCGATCTGGTGATCGCAAACGGTTATGTCGGGCGCCTCCTCGGTAACGCCCGCGTCGTACGATATCTCGCCCAGCATCATGCTGATATTCTAGCAGAATTTCAAAAGATCGCCGATCTGGCAAAAGCAGCATGAAGTTGACCGACAAGCGATCGACGTTGGGACTTTGCGGTCATTCCTACAGCCGGGGCCGAACGTCTACTTCCGACGGAAGTCGACATTCGCGATTTGGCCGCGCACGGTATTAAACGAGCAAGACTGGGCCGAAAGGCGACGGGCAGGTTCCGGGAAGCAATAACGCGATTGCTGCCGTTCCCACTGGCGAGTTCTGAAGCGCGGCTTGCGACCAAAAACCTGCCGTTCTGATCGGGATCGGGAATGTCGGTTTACACCGGAATTGCCATCCGCGGGTCTGATAGCCGGGCGGACAGCAAGGCGCTCCACGTCCATCAATCGGCAAGTTCGCCTCGCCGCGCGAGATCTGCCATTCGTCCGGTCAGGTGGGCATGCTGAATGGTCGGACTGGGGGTTCGGCGTTGGCATCATGGCGAACCTCGTGCCATCGTTGTTGACTCCAAGTTACCATCAACGGATATCTTCTGCCTTTGTAAACGAAACAGAGTCGAGCCGCCGTGAAGAAGCCGAGCAAAAAGGGGAAGGCTCCGGGACTGGACGGATCGCAGTATTACGGGCTGCTGGTCGATAATTTCTCGCGACTTCTCGAGAGCGATACCGATAAGGTTCGTGCGTATGTTTCAGCGCTATCGCTTTGTTTCGATGCTGAAAAGGTTCATGACGTCTCGATCGGCGACATCTGCGAAAACCATGTCTTCGACGTGGATCTCGCTGGTGAGCTGGGCTTCGTGCTGGCTCGCAAGCAGTTCAGCCACTTTTACATCGACGACCTCGATCTCCCGGGCGTGAAAAAGCGCCGCATCCGAGATACTTCGGTGGAGCAGTTTGAAGAGCGTTTCGAGCGAAATCCGCTCACTTATCGTCAGAGCAAACTCTGGTGTACCGTTGCGGAATGGTACACATTGCTGGGACTTGGAAAGCCGCCCAAGCTGCCAACGGTTATTCGTGACTTTGCGCTCGAATCTGGAGTAAGATTGCCTGACTGATCTGGCCGCCGGAGGAGAAATGGAACTCCGATATTTGTTCACGCGTGGTGCCGTGACGGGCCAGAATCCCGAATTTCTCGTTGGGCGCCAAGAACTTGTAAGCGATCTAGCCAATCGCTTGGCCGAAGATCGTCTATCCGGTGTCATCTACGGAACACGCGGAGTCGGCAAAACCAGTCTCGCTTGGCAGGTCGCCACCGTCCTGGCGGGCATCAACCCTCGTTTCCGCAAGGAAGACGTGGTCAAGCTCCGACGCCCGCCCGAGTTCGAGATCGTCTTCCACAAATGTTCGCGATTCGTCGATACTGTCGGCGATCTCCTCCTCGAGATCGTGCTGACAAAAACGTCCGACTTCTCCTTCCAAGAGGTTCTCTCTCCCTATTACGATGAGGGAGACAATGGGAAGTCTATCACGCGCAAAATTACCGGCGGATTTCCGAAGCTGCTGGAAATGTCTGAAGATGAAAGAACAAAGGCGTGGTCGGCGCTCGACGAAGCGCGCACGCATTTCAAGAACGAAGCCGACAAGATCGCGTTGTTCAACGAACTGATGTTCAGCATCTCCAAGCGTATTGGCGGCAAACGGATATTGCTCGTCGTCGATGAGTTCGATCGTCCTCGGGATTTTCGAGGCGGGATCCGTTTGGAGAATAGCGCGAAGAAGGATGTCGAGGGGGTCGGCGAGCTGATCAAGGACACCGACATCGCGCAGTTTCTTCTCGTCGGCATAGCCGAAAACGTGTCCGAGATCCTGAAGGACCATAAGTCGGCAGCGCGCAAGATGCCTGGCTGCGTGGTTTCAGCGCCGCTGATGTCCGACCATGAGATTGGCGAGATATTCCATCGCGCGGTCCGCGAATCCAAGGGCGCGCTGACCGTGGCACCGGTCTTTATTCAGCAGGTTGTGCGCTATGCCAGTGGCCTTCCCTGGATTGCGCAGCACATCGGATACGAGGCAGTCCGGGAAGCATCGGGTCCGGTCACGCTGGACGGATCGCATTTCGAGCCCGCCTTAAAGAAGACCGTCGAGAGTTTCGCTGAAGATGCCGACGTGTCCGAATCGGTTGAATTTCTCGAGCAGGCAAACCGTACCGACCTCGAAATTCTCGGGGTTATCTGGGATCACACGCGCGGCGAAGAAGAGCATGAGGTCCGCCGAGCTGTCCCGCAGCGCTTCAAGCAGAATTTCGACGCAGCGTTGCGGCGCCTGATCGGCACGGACATTCTTGTCCGGAAGGGTTCGCGACTCGTCTTCAAGGACCCCATCGTCCGTGTCTTCTCGCGCAAGTATATCGACGACGCGCGCAGTTGAGCCCGGAGAGCTGCAGCAAGAGCGTTGCCGATGATTCGAGCCGCTAGCGCAATAACGCCAAATCGGACCTATCCCGCTAAAACGATTTCCTCCCCGGTAGCCTCGAGTTAAAGTGGATATTGTCTCGAGCGGAGATAATATGGGGCAAGAACAATCAAACGCCGATGAGGTCCTCGTTCCCGACGACGCCGAAGCGCACGCGCGGGCTGCGCGGCAGGCTATCGTCATCATTCACGGCATGGGAGAGCAGCGGCCCATGGATACCGTGCGCGACTTCGTCCGGACGGTGTGGGAGCATGCCGAGGGACTAACCAAAGCAGGGTCGAGGCCCCGAACGGCGCCAGCACCGACGCCGAAGGTCCGGCAGAAATGCGATTCGCAGTTGCCGCCTAACCAGGTGTGGATACGCCCCGATGGCCGAACCGGCTCGCTCGAATTGCGGCGCATCTCGACGCGGATCAGTATCGCCTCGGAGGCGTTTCCCAAGGGCGTTCGGAACGACTTCTTCGAACTCTACTGGGCCGACCTGACCGGAGGGTCGTCCTGGACGCAGGTTCTAGGATGGCTTCGCTATCTGCTCTTCCGACCGCTTAGCAAGGTCCCGCGCGACGTCCACTTGACCTGGACGGTGCTGTGGATCGTGACTGTGATCGGCGTCATCGGCGCCGTTGCCACGGCGCTGCCCGCTGAGGTCTGGAACCGTGCGATGGCATTTCTTCTGCCCGCTGCGCTGGTGCCCTATGCGCCGCGATGGGGTTTGCTGGCGATCGCGGCGGTCCTCGGCGCCTTTGTTCCGCGCACCGCCACGGCGAGTTTCGGCCGCGTCATTCGCTACACGCGGTCCGATCCCGACAATATCGCGGCCCGCGCCGCCGTGCGCGACCGTGGCCTTGCGCTTCTGAAAGCACTGCATGCCGACGATGAATATGATCGTATAATCCTCGCCAGTCACAGCCTCGGGACGATCCTTGCTTATGATCTGGTGAGCTATCTTTGGGCGGACCGTTTCGCGGCACGCACGATCAGGGACGGGTCGCCAGAGCTTGCAGCTGCAAACGCCGTCTATCTTGCCGGTCAGTCAATCAAGACCGCCGACGATCTTTCACGGTTCCGCACGGCGCAAGCCGATCTGCGCCGCCTTCTCGCGGCGCGCCCGCGGGGAGGCAAGGACGAGCCCGGAGAACACTGGCTGATCAGCGATCTCGTCACCATTGGCAGTCCCCTGACCCATGCCGAGTTTCTCCTGGCGGCCGATCCCCTCGACCTGCAGTGGCGGATCAACGAACGGGAATATCCAGCTTGCCCTGCGGTCGACGAGCCGCTCGAAGGTCTTTCGCTGTGGCGTGGCAAAAAGGCGGGAATCGTCGCGGAGGACGCCAAGGATGGACGTCACATAGTGTTTCCAGCGCCGGGCCTCGAAAAGAGCTGGCAGCTGCATCATGCGGCGCCCTTTGCGGCGGTGCGTTGGACCAACATCTACGATCCGTCCTGGCTGGTGGCGCGCGGCGACCAGATCTCGGGCCCGCTGCGAGAGAATTTCGGCGACGGCATCAAGGACGTCAGTCTCCAGGCGGTACTCGGCAAACGCTCGAACCGCTTCACGCACACCCGTTACTGGGCGCTCGATGCTGACGCGAAACAGCTCAAGGCAGTTCAGGAGGCGCTCAACTTCCTCGACAAGGACGTCGACGAGCTCGACGCGCTGACCGAGCGAAAGGGGTGAAAAATGCAGCGTTTCGCTCGATCAGAGGTCGCCCCGCCAAGATATCTGACGAGCTCTAGCATCGTCGCTGGCCGACAGCGCATGCGCGACTTCATGCTGCGCGGCAAGGAAGTGGTCGAGCAGACCGACGCGCCCTATTCGGAGGTCTGGCTCGACGAGCCTAGCGTCGTCGATGCGCTGGCCAGACTGTTTCGCGGCAAATGTGCCTTTTGCGAGACAAGCACCAAGACGTCAGTCCATCGGTTCCGACCGCAGACCAATGCCAACCCGGCCCAGTCAACGCTCGATGCGCATCTCTATTATGTATGGCTCGCGGAAGCTTGGCAGAACCTGTTCCCGATTTGCCTTGATTGCCAGCCCCGGGAACCGGGATTTTTTCCGGTTGAGGGCCGTCGCGCCCGATTGCCCGGCGAGGGACTGCTCGATAAGTATCTTGCCGATGAAACAGGTAACTGGCCGACCTATCCGCCCAAGGAAACGCCACTGCTTCTGGATCCGACCCAGATCCATGCCATCTGGAACGATTTGAAATTTGGCGTGAACGGCATGACCTATGGCCGAACCCAGCGAGGATCGACGACGATCGAGACATTTTCGCTCAATCGCGAGCGCCTTGTCGCCGCTCGTGCCGGCCGTTTCCGTGAATATTTCGCTTTGATCAGCGAGGCCGCGCATCGAGGAAAAAGGACTGCGCCTGCGGCCGCGTTCCAATTCAAGACGATGGAGTTCGGCGGCGGCTGGTATCTTGTTCTGCGCCGCATTGCGCGGGCGATCGGCGGATCGCAGTGGGTTGCGCCCGCCAAGATAAAGGCATTCTTCAGCGCCCAGTTGAAAGAGCCTGATGCCGCTCGCCTGATCGATCTCGCATGGGAGCAGGTCGGGCGCGAAGCAGCGACCGACGCTGCCGTCAAGAGCGCGCCGCTACCCATGACGTTTGCCAGTCTGGCCAAGGTAATATTTGCCAATTTCAAGGCAATCGAAAGCCTGACCATCACTCTCCCCGACGCTGCACCACCTCCGACGCAGGGCCCGCCGCCGCCCGTCCCGAGCCTGTTGATGATTGGCGAGAACGCGGCAGGTAAGAGCTCGATCCTGGAAGGTATTGCGCTGTCGCTCAGCACCGAAAGCGCGCGTGACATGCTGAACTTGACCGCCGACAAGTTCGTGCTCGATCCGCGGTTGATGGGGGCGGCAGCCCTCGCTCCGCCGCCCGAAGCGAGCGTGACGATCGAGCTCACCGATGGCAGTTCGAACCGGGTCGTCTTCAGCGACAACGACATCCGCGACACCCTCACAGACGGCTATGGCCGGTTGCCCGTTTTCGCCTACGGCGCCTATCGCCAATATCAGACCCGGGAAACGCAGTCTTCCGACATCCGCCATGTCCGAAACCTGTTCTACAATACCGTGCTCTCCAATCCTGAGGACTGGCTGCTCTCCCTCGACGACAAGGAGGGGTTTCCGATGGTGGCGCGGGTGCTCCGCCATATCCTGGGCTTCGAGCACGACTTTGATTTCATCCGTCGCGATCGCGCCGGCAAGCGCTGCTTCCTCGTCAGCCGTGTGGCCGGTCCCGGCAACACCACCATCGACAATGAAACGCCGCTGAGCCTCGTATCCTCCGGATTCCGTTCGGTCCTGGCAATGAGCTGCGACATCATGGCCGGCCTGATGAATACCACGGACAATCCCAACTTCACGACGCTGGTCGAAGCGCGTGGGGTCGTGTTGATCGATGAGGTCGAAGCGCATCTCCATCCACGCTGGAAAATGTATGTCATGCGGGGATTACGCGCCGGGCTTCCCCGGATGACATTCATCGCGACCACCCACGACCCGCTCTGCCTGCGGGGCATGGGCGATGGCGAGGTCGCGGTGCTGCAGCGCGTCGCCGCGCCACAGGGCGAGACGGCGGGCGGATTACCGGTTCTGGTCGAACAGCTCGACGCGAAGAAACTGCCGAACGTCTCGCAGCTAACCGTCGAGCAATTGCTGACGTCCGACCTGTTCCAGCTCTATTCGGCCGACAAGCCAGAGACCGATCAGCAACTGGCAATGGTTTGCTCCTATATGGTGCGCTTACGCGATAAGCCGGACGAGAAGCTGCTTGCCCATGAACAGGCAGCGCTCGAGGCGTTCAAGAAGGACGTAAACGATGCGCTTCCGATCGGAACCTCCGCAGCGCAGCGGCTCGTTCAAGAGGCTGTAGCCGAATATCTCCGGGATCGCCGCGGCAAGTCCGAAACCCTGGTGCAAGGGTTGCGCACCGCCGCCAAGGACAAGATCGTCAAAATCCTCAAGGCGGGTTGAACGATGCGGTTCGTGACCCGTGGAACGATCGAGGGTATCGGCGACAAGGCTTCCGCCGAACTGGACGCCGCCCGGAAGATCTTCGAGCCGGCGCCTTTGCCGGCTCCGCCGGGCGCCCCTGCACCCGCTGCCCCCAAGAAGCCGAGCTATGATTTTAAGGTCTATAAGGACCCGGCACACAAGGCGGCTCTCGAAAAGCTCTTCTTCGGCAAATGCGCGTATTGCGAGACGTTCTATAATGCGACGGCGCCCGTCGATATCGAGCATTATCGGCCGAAAGGTGAGGTCGCCGAGGCGCCTGGACATCCCGGCTACTGGTGGCTTGCCATGGTCTGGGAAAATCTGCTGCCTAGCTGCATCGACTGCAATCGCAAGCGCAACCAGCTCGTTCCCAAGCAAAGTTCGGACCTTGCCGATCTCTACAGCAATTCCATCAGGCTCGCGAGCGGACAGAGCGGCAAGAAGGACAGTTTTCCCATCCGCGATCCAGCGACGCGCGCTACGCGGGAAGCAATGCCGGTCGCTGCCGAGGACGCGCTTCTACTCAATCCCTGCATCCACGATCCGGAAGCCTATCTCGCGTGGCACTTTCCGGCAGACGCCCCGATCGCGCTGGCGCTCCCGGTCGCAAATCCGGTCAAGGCACTCGTGGCGGCGACGTCGATCCATGTCTACGGGCTCAATCGGCTGGGACTCGTTCAGGAACGCACGCGCGTGCTGCGTCATCTTGAGGTGCTTGGCGATGTGACCTTGCAGCTCGGGCACATCGTGCAGGATCTCGACGACCTTGCCGATGGCATGGTTCCCCCGGACGATAGGCTGGACGGACCCGGGCCGCGGTCGATCGCCAGACGCGTCGACACACTGCTGACGCGGATGATCGACGAGATGAAGGCCCTTGGCGAGCCGCATATGCCGCATTCCGCGATGGTCCAGGCCTGGCTCCGCATTTTCGAGGCGCGATTGGCATAAGCCTGAAATAATGCGCGCCGTCGCCGACATGCCCCGGTTCAGACAATTGGCGGTTTCCGTTCGCCCTTGAACATGTCGGTGTCGCCCGGCGCTGCTGAACTCCACGCCGCCTCCGGGTTCGCGAAGAACCTTCCGTGCGGAGGCCGCACATTTAGAAAGACCGTTAGTGGGTTTCCGCCAGCCCAATCAGATCTTAAGCGGGTTTCGCACTGTGGGTTTACCGCGACCGACGGTGGTTTTACGAGAGCGACGGTCGGATAGTTTTAATGGGTCCGATTATCCCGGCTGTATCGAAGGCAGCCAGCGTAAACCCGGAACCCAAAGCAAAACGCCGGGCTACCCAGTAACCCGGCGTCGATGCAGCCATTGTCGGCAGCGGATGCTTGGATCACCTCAGGCGAAGCGAACCTTGGTTGTCGTGCGTGCGCGCATTGCGCCGCCGACAAAGCCAAAGCCAACGATCATGATCGCCCAGGTTGATGGCTCCGGAACGGCGGCCGCCAGCGACAGCGAAAAGTTGAAGCCAGTTGAATCGTTGAAAAACGTGCCGTTCTTGTCGATCACATAGCCGATCGTGTCCCCGACAGCGACAGTCTGCGTAAAGCCTGTAAGAATATTTGGCTGCGCCCGATTGACGAGGCCGACTGGAAACAACTGGGTTGAGCCACCGCTTGGCAGGAAGAACTCGGTCACGCCCACGCTGTGCTGCGCGGTGTTGGTATCCTGCTGGTTGAACTGCGCAGTGTAGGAATAGGTACCGGCAACCGGCGCGACGAACGCGATGTACACTGAGTCATCGAACTGGCCCGGATGGGCAATCAACCGATCGGTCGGCAGGATTACCGTGCCCGATGAGGACAGCGAACCGTCTGACTTGAACACGGACGGCAGGTTGACGTTCGCGCCGCGCAGGCAGGTCACGCCAGCTATCACGCAGTTGGTGTTTTGAGCAAACGGCGTAAAGCTGACCCCGTCAAAGCTGCCGTAAAAGAAGTTGTTGGTGCCCTGAACCGCGTTGAAGCTGCTGAATGCATCAAAAACGGTGGTTGCCGACGCTGGGGTGGCTACACCAAGACCGCAAAGTGCGATAGCGACAATAGTTGCATTTTTGTGAAACATTACGAATCTCCCTTTGTCGCCACTTATCACATGACAGGATTTTCGAAAGGCCATTTTTAAGTCAGGTAAGATGTTACTCACGAACAGTCTGTTTCATATATTTGTAACTATAATGAAACATTACAAAACACTCTGCTTAATGGAGCTCGAGTGCGCATAATCTGTCGCCCTTTGAACATTAGAGCACCACGGTCAGCCCCAGTTTACTTTGGCAATGGGTGAGATTGTCATTTTACAGTAACGAGCGGCCGATAGCAGAGCATCCACGTAATTCGCGTGGGGCTGCGTTCTGGCGTCTCATGCTATCAGGGGGCACATCATGTCTGACGTCTATTTTTCGCTCGCGAGCGGCAGCTTTTCGCAAAACTGGAGCAACACTGGCCTTATCACCACCGATGATAACTGGGACAACGTGCCCAGCATCGTTGGGTATCGCGGCGATGATATCGTCACCGCAACCGGCGTTGACCCACGCACGCTGACGGCAGCGAGCACATCGCGCGGCGTCATTGACGTGATCGCGAACCAAACCAATCCCAACATCACCAATGGCGGCGTGGCCGAGTTCCAGCTTTCCAACCCGACGATTGCGTTGCAAGGGTCCGGCACAGCGGATGCCCCGTCAATCGTGCTTTTCCTCAATGCAGCGGGGCGCGAGAATATTCGCCTTACTGCGACGCTGCGCGACATTGACGGGTCTGCAGACAACGCCATTCAGCCGCTCGCGATTCAGTACCGCGTCGCTGGCGGCAATTGGGTCAACGCCTTTTTTACGCCCGACGCGACGACTGGGCCTAATCAGGCAACCGCTGAAACGCTGGTGGATATCGTGCTCGGCGCCGATGCGAACAATGCCAGCATGCTGGAAATCCGCTTTATCACCACAAACGCCGCCGGCAATGACGAGTGGATCGGCATTGATGACATCAACGTGTCGAGCACGGCGATTGGCGCCGACATCACGCCGCCGACGCTGATTGCGGTGAACCCGGCGGACCCGGACGATGGCGCCGTCGCCGTCGACCCCGCCAGCAACATCGTGCTGCGCTTCAATGAGGAGGTCCGTGGCGTCGCTGGCAACATCGTCATCACTGGCCCGGACGGCGACACGCGCACCATCTCCATCAATGATACAAGCCAGGTTACCTTTTCAGGGTCGACCTTAACGATCAACCCCACCGCCGATCTGGCGGCAGGCGCAACCTATGCCGTCACCATCGCCAGTGGCGTTATCGCCGATGCGGCGGGCAATGCTTTTGCCGGGCTCGGCTTGGGCGCTCTCGATTTCACGACGGCGAACCCTGCCCAGATTTTGACGATTGGGTCGATTCAGGGCCTCGGGCACATCAGCCCGTTTGTCGGGACAATCGTGCGCACGCAAGGCGTGGTGACCGCAATCGACACCAACGGCTATTATCTGCAGAGCGCGGTAGGTGCGACGGATGGCGACATCCGCACATCAGACGGCATTTTCGTCTTCACGTCGAGCGCACCGGTTGGCATCACGATCGGCGAATTGCTGCGGGTTGATGGCACGGTAACAGAGTTCCGCCCCGGCGGCACCGCTGGCGCTAACAACCTCACCACGACTCAGCTGACGTCAGTTTCCATCGTTGCGCGGCTGGGCACCGCCGACATTGAAACGACGATCATCGGCGCCGGCGGGCGCGTGCCGCCGACCGAAATCATCGATAATGACGGGTTCGGCATTTATGACCCCGCGCAGGACGGGATCGACTTCTACGAATCGCTGGAAGGGGTGCTGGTTACGATCAGCGCGCCGCGCGTGATCAGCGGACCTAACGGGTTTGGCGAAGTTTACGTCGTAGCCGATAATGGTGCCGGCGCGACTGGCCTGTCGGATCGCGGAACGCTGACGATCTCGGCGGGTGACTTTAACCCCGAGCGGATCCAGCTTGATGACGATACCGGGCTGTTCACTGGCTTTAATGCCAGCATCCTGTCGCTTGGCGACCGGCTGGCCAACGTCACTGGCATCGTCGCGTACAGCTTTGGCACCTATGAAGTGCTCGTTACGCAGGCAGTCACTGTGGTGCAGGACGTGACGGTCGCAGCGGACGTTACCGACCTTATCGGATCGACCGACCGGCTGACACTTGCAGACTATAATCTCGAAAACATTGACCCGACCGACACGCAGGCCAAGTTCGACGCTCTCGCCTTTGACATCGTCAACAACCTGAAAGCGCCAGACATTCTGGGCGTTCAGGAAATCCAGGATGCCGATGGCGCGGGCAGCGGCACGAACCTGTCGGGGGCGGCAACCGCTGCCAGGCTGATTGCGGCTATCGTTGCGGCCGGTGGCCCAACCTACAGCTATGTTGAGGTCGCTCCATCCGCGCCGAACACCACTGGCGGCGAGCCCAATGGCAATATCCGTAACGGCTATTTCTACAATGCTGCCCGTGTCGATTATGTGCCGGGCTCGGCTATCCTCATTCAGGACGCGGCCTTCAATGGCAGCCGTCGCCCGCTCGTCGCGCAGTTCGTGTTCAACGAGCAGACCATCACAACGATCAATGTGCACTCCACCTCACGCGGTGGGTCGGATGCGCTGTTCGGCAACATTCAGCCGCCAAACGACGCTGGGGACAGTGCACGCACCGCGCAGGCGCAGGCGGTGCGGGCCTATGTCAATGGGTTGCTCGCGCAGAACCCGAACGCGAATATCGTGGTGCAAGGCGACTTCAACGGGTTCAGCTATGAAAATGCGATTCGGTCACTGACCGCCGGTGGCGCTCTTTCCGATCTCAATGAGCTGCTGCCCGCGGCCGAGCGCTACAGCTTCGTGTTTGACGGCAATGCGCAGCAGCTCGATCATATCCTCGCCACACCGTCACTGTTGACCGGTGCGCGGTTCGACATCGTTCACCTCAATGCCGAGCTTGCCGCCAATCAGCAGATCGCCAGCGACCATGATGCGCTCGTCGCAAGCTTTGCCATTCCAGTGCCTAACCGGGCGCCGACCGACATCGCGCTGTCGCCGGCTTCGGTCGCTGAGAACGCGGCCGCAAATACCGTAGTCGGAACCCTGACCGCTACCGACCCCAATGCCGGCAATACCTTCACTTATGCGTTGCTGGACAATGCCGGCGGTCGGTTTGCCATCGATGGTGATCGTATTGTCGTTGCAAACGGTGCCGTCATCGACTTTGAATCGAACACCAGCTTCAACGTCACGGCACTTGTCACCGATCAGGGTGGGCTCACCTATCAGGAAGTGCTCACCATCGGCGTCACCAATGTGAACGAAGCGCCGGTTGCCGCCAACGACGCGGTAACCGTTGCCGAGGACGCGACGACGGCCAATCTCGTCGCGCTGCTGCTCGGCAATGATACCGATGTGGACGCAGGTGACACCCGCACCATCATCTCGGTAAACACGACCGGCACGCTGGGGCATGTCGCCTTTGACGCTGCAACCCAAACGCTGACCTATGCCGCTGACAATGACAGCTTCGATCCGCTGACGTCCGGCCAGACCGCGCCCGACAGCTTCACCTACACCATCCGCGACGCGGCAGGGCTGCTCAGCACCGCAACCGTCAACCTGACCATCACCGGTGTCGACAATGATGCCATTAACGGCACGGCGCTCGCCGACACCCTGAACGGCACTAGCCAGGGTGACCAGATCAACGGTCTTGGCGGCAACGACATTCTGAACGGGCTTGCCGGCAACGATACCCTGAATGGCGGTGAAGGCGCTGACACGCTTAACGGCGGTCTGGGGGCCGACACGCTGATCGGCGGCGCGGGCAATGATCGCTTCACCTTCCGCCCCGGCGAGGTTCAGGGCGACCGGGTTGTCGACTTTGACGGTCGCGGTACGGCTGTCGGCGACACATTGGTCTTCACAGGCTTTGGGCGCGGCGCGTTCCTGACCAATGTCGGTAACGAATTTACTGTTCATTACGGCGCGGGGTTGACGGAAACCTTCACGCTGAACGTGACGACGCTTGCCACTAACGACGTCGTGTTCGGATGACCGTGGCGGCGGGTGGTGGCGTTAGCGCTTCCGCCCGCCGCCGGCCCGGCAGTCGCGCTGGCGGGCTCGACCGTCGACAGGCTGCACCAATTGTCCCACAATCGACGCAGCGAACAGGTTGCCTGTCGGCGGCTCGCAGCCTAAACCCTTATTGGGGGTCGCCCGGCGTACGCTGATATCAGCGGCCCGGTATCAAATACCATAATCGACTTTTTCAGCCGGTCGCCATCGTGTGAGGCGCCGACGGGGGTATCGTCGTGTCGTCGCCATCTTTGGGCGATGCCATGGGGCGATGGGCTAAATTGGGGGGCGCAGAACCGCATGCGTGCGTTTTCGGCAAGTGACATGGCCGCGAGTCTGGCGCTGGGCATTGGCCTCAGCGCCCCGGCTGTCGCACAAGATCTGGGGGCGCAGGATCTGGGCGCGCCGTATGTGGACGCGCAGGATGCAGCGCGCGGCGACGCAAGTGCGAGCGACGCGAAGGGGCAAACGATCATCGTCACTGGTCGCCGCGTGGAACAGCCCGGCGTTGACCGGATCGCCACAGATCGGGTGGACACGCCGCAGGTCATCACCACGATCACGCGGGAGGAGCTTGAACGACGCGGCGTCTCCAACCTAAATGATGCGCTGCGCAACGTGCCGGGGTTGAGCCTGGGCGCGGGCGAGACGAGCTTTCAGGGCAACAATGCCGTGTTGCGTGGCTTTACCACACGCAATGACCTGTTCGTCGATAATGCACGGGATTTTGGCTATTATTTCCGTGATACCTTCAACGATGCAACAGTTGAGGTATTGAAGGGGCCCTCCGGCATCCTGTTTGGCCGCGGGTCTACAGGGGGCGTCATCCACCGCGTCACCAAGGCACCGCTCAGCGCGAATGCGCTGACCGGCCAGGCGCAATTCGGCCTCGACGATACCCGGCGGGCGACCATCGACGCCAATCTGGCCGATCCGTTCAGCGCAGGGCTCGCGGTCCGGCTGAATGCGGTTGCGCATCGTTCCGGCGTTGCGGCGCGCGACGGCGCACTGAGCCGCCGCTGGGCGGTGGCGCCCGTGGTGACCGCGCATATCGGCTCGGCAACCCTGTTGTCGCTGGGCTATGTCCACCAGGAGGAGCGCAACCGGCCGGACTATGGCATCCCCTGGTATGGCGGAACGCCTGCAGATCCCGGCGTCGCTGTGCCGGTTGACCGGCGACGCTATTATGGCTTCAGCAACGATCGGCTGAACACCAATGTCAACATCGCAACCGCTCGTGTCGACCATCAACTTGGCAAGGACACTCGTCTGACGGCGTGGCTGCGCTATTCGAACAACAGTCGCGATTTCCGCTACAGCGAGGCAGTTTTGCCCGCGGCCGTATCACGGGCAACGCCGCTTGAAACCGTGTCGGTTGGTCGCACCCTGTTTGAGGGCAGCTCGCGGGATCGGTTCCTGCAGGGCCAGGCCGACCTCGCCACTCGGTTAACGATCGGCGGCGTGCGACATGAGCTCGATGTCGGGTGGGACATTGCCGAGGAGGCCGGCGATCCGGTTTATGTCACCAACCTGAATGTGCCCGGCACATCGCTTACGAACCCAACCAACCCAAATTACGACAGCCCCGCCAATCGTTTCATCCGTTTGCGCGCGCGCACCCGCTCCCTTGCGGCAGGCGCCTTCCTGATCGACACCATTTCCGTTGGGGATCGCTGGCGTGCGGTGCTCGGGCTGCGCTGGGACAGCTTTCGCACCCGCTATTCCAGCACGCGGTTCGCCCAGAGCGGCGCCCCGGATCGGCTGAGCGCAGTGGACCGCACGGATCGCAAACTGAGCTATCGCGGCGCGCTGATCTTCAAACCCGCGGCCAATGGCAGCCTGTATCTGAGCTATGCGAACTCGTTCAATCCCTCTGGTGAGGGGGTGGAATCGCTCATCTCCTCTGGGCGCGCGCTCACAGAGGCCAACATCAACCTGGCGCCTGAAACAAGCTATTCGCTGGAACTCGGGTCGAAATGGGAGATTTTCGGGCGCCGGGTGCTGCTCGGCGTATCGCTGTTTCGCATCGAAAAAGATAATGCCCGGGTACCAAGCGACATCCTGCCCGGCTTCAATGTGCTGGGCGGCAGGCAGCGCGTCGACGGTGCCGAGATCGAACTTGGCGGGCGACCGGCGCCTGGCTGGGACGTACGCGCCGGCTACAGCTTCATTGATAGCCGAACGCTGTCTTCCGCACCCGGAGGCCCTGTGGTGGGCGCGCCCCTGACGCTCGCCCCGCGACACAGCGGCTTCATCGCCATCGCGCATGATGCCACCAAGTGGCTGAATCTTGGTGTCAACTTCTCCGGCCAATCGGCTAGGCTCGGGCAAAACACGCCGACCCGGTATTTGTCGGCGCCCGGTTATGTGCTGCTCGACATCAACGCGCGCGTCACGCTGACGCCGCACGTCGCTGTGCTGCTGGTTGTCAACAACCTCACCGGCCGCCTCTATTATGACCAGCTTCATCCGTTTCACGTCATTCCCGGTGCCGGGCGCACCGGGCTTGCCACGTTGAAGCTGGCATTGTGAGTGCGCGACGGCAGGCCTAGGATCGTACCATGCTGACCATCCAATCAGTGCTGGACCCCGAAGAGCTGGCCGAGGTCCGGAGGCTGATTGACGCTGGTAACTGGGTAGATGGGCGAGGGACAGCGGGCCCGCTATCGGCTGCCGTCAAACGCAACAGCCAGCTCGATGAGCGCGATGCCGCGGGCCATGCCGCCGGCGCGATCATCCTGGCCGCGCTGGCACGATGCGGTGTGTTTGCGTCGTTTGCGTTGCCGGGGCGGATCGTGCCGCCGCTGTTCAATCGGTACGCCGCAGGGCAGGGGTATGGCGACCATATCGACAGCGCGATCAGGCCAATCGGTGACGGCCGGATGCGGCTGGATTTGTCAGCTACGTTGTTTCTGAGTGCGCCCGGCGACTATGCCGGCGGCGAGCTCGTTATCATGACAGACGGCGCCGAGCAGGCGGTCAAACTCGCGGCCGGAGACATGGTGGTGTATTCGGCGGGTACCGTTCACCGGGTAAATGCCGTCACGCGTGGACGCCGCGACGCGAGCTTCTTTTGGGTGCAGAGCCTGGTGCGTGACAGCGACAAGCGGGCGATGCTGTTCGGGCTGGACCGGGACATTCAGGCACTTGGAAATGATCCGGGCGCTATGGCGGTCGTCATAAGCCTTGTGGCATTGTACAATAATCTGCTGCGAACTTGGTCGGAGGTTTAGCATCCATCCCATCGCGAGCAATGCAGCTTGCCCAGCCGCAGCTTAAGGTCGGTCGGCATGAATTGGGTAATCCGCGGATTGCGGAACGATGACTGCGGCATCATAAGCAGCCTAATATGGGCCAGTATGTGTATGTCATCGCGGTCGACGGTGAGAAGCGAGCGTCGTTACGCGCTCAGCTAGAAAGTACCTGGAACGAGGCTGTACACGGATTTGCGTCTCCAGATCTGTTTATGGACGGGATTGGCCACCGCGATGCCGGTGTGGTGTTGCTGGATTTGCCCGGCACTGCGCTGGATCACTACCTACCCATTTTGGGTGTTCTTAAAGACCATTTCGCGACCATTGCAACCATTTCGGTCGCGTCCGTTCCGCTTGCCGTTTCGCTCGTCAGGGCCGGCGCGCATAATGTGCTCGTCCATCCTGTGGCGTCCGGTGACTTGCTGCGATGTGTCGCTGACGCGGCGACCGCGCAGCGCGCAGCGGCACGACGTCGCGCTGCAACCGGGGCAGCGCAAGCGCGTATCGCGACACTAACCAGCAGAGAAAACGACGTTTTGTTACTTCTGGCTGACGGGCTTGCTAACCGCTCGATTGCGGCGCGCCTAGGCATCAGCCTGCGTACCGCCGAGGTTCACCGGGCCAGCATGATGACAAAGCTTGGGGTGGGATCGCTGGCTGAAGCGCTTCGGCTTGGCTACGCGGCAGGGGCGCTGGCGCTCGACCCGGCTTCGGTCACTGCGGGAAATACGTAGCACTACGGTTACTGGTTCATAAGCCGTACCGCATAAGCCGTTAGTTGCCTTCTCCGTTCAGGAGGGCAGTGACGGCAAGGGCCCCTTTTGCCGTCATCATCTTGGGAGCGGGCACCGCTCGGCCATTGGCGCCGCGCAGGCTCGGTCACTTACGCAAGATGCAACTTTCTTGGGGGCAAGGCTATCAGGGGTCGACGAGACGATGAGCATCAAGAGCAAGGGCCAGATTGGCGGCGGCATTATCCTGGCAACCATGGTGGCGGCAATCGCATTCGCCAGTGTCGAGGTTAACACCATTCGATTTGGCGGGCCCATCCAGCTGGCCAACCAGCAGCTCAGCGATTTGACGGCCGACATCCTTCCCCCGCCTGAGTATGTCATCGAGAGCTATCTCGAAGCGACCAAGCTCATCGACAATCCTGCCGAGCTGAAGACCCGCAGCACAAATCTTGCGAAGCTGGAAAAGGATTTCAACGATCGCCAGGCATATTGGCAGGAGTCGTCGCTTGACCCGGCCCTGAAGAGCGTCCTCATCGACAAGGCCGGGGCAGACGCCAAGCGGTTCTATGTCGAACTCGATCAACAGTTTTTGCCGGCCATCGCGCAGGGTAACATGGTTGCTGCGCGGGCAAGCTATGACCGGCTGTCAGGCATTTACGGTTCGCATCGCAAGCAAATCGATTCGCTGGTGGCCGCAACGTTAAAGGCGCAGGGCGAACTGTCCGCCGCGAGCCTTTCCACCTTGACGACCACAATCATGCTGCTGTCCGTACTTGGCGCGCTGGTCGTGTCGATGCTGATTGGCGGTATCGTGTTCATCGTCCGGCGCGGGTTGAACCCGCTGGCCAACACCGCCGACGTGATGCGCAAAATGGCGGATGGTGACTTTGACGTGGTGGTGACGGGCGCTGATCGCAAAGATGAAATCGGCACCATGGTGGGTGCGGTCGAAGTGTTCCGCGCAGCTTCAAAGGCGCAGGCCGAGGGTGAAGCGAAGCAGCGCATTGTCGTCGCCGAGCTGGCAGGCGGCCTTAGCCAACTTGCAACCGGCAACATGACGCACCGCATTACCGCGCCGTTTGCCCCGGAATATGTGGCGCTGCGTGACAGCTTCAACGAGACCGTCGAGGGCCTGGCCGACATCATGTCGCGGGTGGCGGGTTCTGCATCCAGCGTCCACACCGGCGCTTCGGAAATCCGCGCCGCGTCCGACGATCTTGCCATGCGCACCGAGCAGCAGGCCGCCTCGCTTGAGGAAACGGCGGCGGCGATGAGCCAGGTTACGGGCATGGTCAAGGAAACTGCCAAGAGCGCCTCGCAAGTCAACACATCGATCAACGAAGCACACCGCGAAGCTACCGAAGGTGGCGCCGTGGTTGCCCAGGCAGTGACGGCGATGGATGCTATCGAACGGTCCGCGCAGGAAATCAGCCAGATTATCAATGTCATTGACGGCATTGCCTTCCAGACCAACCTGCTCGCGCTCAATGCGGGCGTAGAGGCGGCGCGGGCTGGCGATGCGGGCAAGGGCTTTGCCGTGGTCGCGAATGAAGTCCGAGCACTCGCCCAGCGCTCGGCAGACGCTGCTAAGGACATCAAGGCGCTCATCACCACTAGCTCGAAGCAGGTCAGCGAGGGCGTTACGCTGGTCGGCGAGACTGGCCATATGCTTGGCCGCATCGTGACCCGCGTGGGCGACATCAGCCAGCTCATCACCGGCATTGCGGAATCCGCCGAAATTCAGGCGACGAACCTGCAACAGGTGAACGGGGCCGTCGGCGAAATGGACAAGATGACCCAGCAAAACGCAGCCATGGTCGAAGAATCGACGGCGGCCGCACGTAGCCTGGCAGGGGAGGCCGATGAATTGTCCGCGCTGGTTGCGCGGTTCCAGACCGGGTCGCATTCAGGCGCTGCGCTGTCCCGCGTGTCGGCAAGTGCGCCGGCTCGCTCCGCTCAGCGCCGCGCACCGCAAAGGGCCTCGGCCCCGGTCGTTCACGGCAATCTCGCCATCAAGGCCGATGTCAACGACGAGGATTGGACGGAATTCTGAGCTGCCGGTCGGGGGAGACTAGGTAATGATGCAAATTCTGCTTCCGGCGCATTGTGACCGGGCCGCTGCTGCCGCGCTGTTGAGTGACATGGCTGCCGCGGTGGAAGCCGGGGCTGTGACCGTTGACGGCTCGGGCGTCACGCGCATCGGCCAGGCAATGTTCCAGCTCCTCCTCAGCGTGCGAGCAACCGCCGCCGCCAAGGGCCATGTGGTTACGGTGACCGCCTCGCAGGCCATGCGCGAAACCGCACAGCTGGTGGGTCTGGAACCGATGATTTGTGACAAGGGACGCCCGTGACCAACGAAGAAATCCAGGAAATTTTCTTCGTCGAGTGCGAAGAAGCGCTGGCTGCCGCTGAGGGCGGGCTCGACGATTGTCGCGCTGGCACGCATACGCCCGATACGATCAACAGCATCTTTCGTGCGGTGCACTCGATCAAGGGCGGCGCCGGGGCGTTTGGTTTCGCAGCACTTCAACATTTCACGCATGGTTTCGAGACCCTGCTGTCCGACGTGCGCGATGAAACCGTGCCGATCACCGATCCGCTGATTGGCCTTATGCTGCGCGCGCTGGATACGCTGGGTGACCATGTTGCCGCCGCGCGTGACGGTGGCGCAGCGCCCGACGATGCCGCTTTGATCGCCGAGCTTGCCGTCGCGCAAGCCGGCAACGAGCAAGCGCCTGAAACACCAGAAGTGGCCGCACCGGTAATGCCAACAGCGTCGGCGGCACCGGACACTGATGCCGGCACGAGCGATGACGACGCTTTTGACATGGACTTCGACCTCGACGGCATGCTCGACGCCATCGCCACCGATGAAGGCTTTGAAGGCGCAGACGAGGCTGGATATTGGCACGTTGCGGTGCACCCCAGGGACGACGCGCTCGACAATGGCGGTGAGCCGATTTTGCTGATGCGCGAGTTGCTGCGGCTGGGCGGGAAGTGTGTGTCGTGCGACGCATCTAAGGTGCCGATGCTGGACAAGTTCAATGCCGATCACGCCTATCTGAGCTGGGAATTCCAGGTGCCCGCGTCGGTGGCCAAGGCTGCTATCGAAGAGGTGTTCGACTTTTCCGGCGATGACTGTGCGCCGGTTATCACATTGGTCGGTACCGAGCAGAACGGGGAAGGCAGCGCGACCCCCGATGCCGGCGCGTGCGCGGATGAGGCAGTGGTTTCGCTGCAATTGGTCACCCCGCCAGCGCCGGTCGTCGTGCCTGCGCCGGTTGTTGCGGTGCCGGTCGATGCCACGCCGGTTGTCGCGCCCTCGTCATCGTCATCGCCAGCGTCAGCCGCGCAAGCGCCGCCGCCTGCGGAGCCTTCACCTGTAGCGGCCGCTCCCAAAGCGGCAGCTGCCGCTGCACCCGCCGCCACGACCGTCAGCCAGTCGATCCGTATTGATCTTGCCCGGCTTGATCGCCTGATCGACAGCGTGGGTGAACTGGTCATCGCCCAGGCGATGCTCGCGCAGCGCCTGTCGACCTACAATCTTGCCGGCATCGAAGAACTGGCGATGCTCGATGGCTTGACGCGCGACATTCAGGAAGGCGCGATGGGTATCCGCGCGCAGCCAATCGGCTCGGTGTTCAGCCGGGTGCCGCGCATGTTGCGCGAACTTGAGGGCACGACCGGCAAGGCCGTGAAGCTCGAAATGTCAGGCGAAGCGACCGAGCTGGACAAGACCGTCATCGAGCGCCTTGGCGAGCCGCTGACGCATCTCATCCGCAATGCAGTTGACCATGGCATTGAGTCCGGCGAGGAGCGGCTGGCGGCGGGCAAGCCCGAACAGGGCACGCTGCACTTGTCAGCCGAGCATCGCGGCGGGCGCATTCTCATCAAGGTGAGCGATGACGGCAAGGGCATCGACCGGGCGCGCGTGTTCAACAAGGCAGTTGAAAAGGGCCTGATCGCCGCGGAAGCCCATTTGTCGGACGAAGAAATCGACAACCTGATTTTCGCACCCGGTTTCTCCACGGCAGCAGTTGTTTCGAACGTTTCGGGCCGCGGTGTTGGCATGGATGTCGTCCGCCAGAATGTGAAAGATCTTGGCGGCCGCATCACCATCGAATCGGTTCCGGGCAAGGGCAGCACGTTTACGCTCGCGCTGCCGCTGACACTGGCCATTTCCGACGGCATGATCGTGACGGTGGGCGATCAGACGCTGGTCGTGCCGCTCGCGCACGTGGTTGAGAGCTTGCGGCCGCAGGGTTCAGAAGTCGCCAAGCTCGGCTCTCTGCGACAAATGTTGAATGTGCGCGGGCAGTTCATTCCCATTCTGCCAATCGAACACGCGGTCGGCGCACGGGGTGCGGTAACCTCGCCCCATGAAGGTGTGCTGATTGTGGTGGACACCGAAACCGCAGGGCAGGCCGCGTTGCTGGTTGATGAAATTTGCGACCAGCGCCAGTTTGTTATCAAGAGCCTCGACACGCATTACCGCGCCGTCAATGGCGTCGCCGGCGCGACCATCCTTGGCGATGGCCGGGTCGCCCTCATTCTCGATGTCGATGGGCTGGTTGCGAATGCGGTCGTATCGACTGGCCCGTTGGCAGAAGCCGCATGAACGCGCAGCCCTCAGAGTTTCAACGCCTTCCCGGCATCAGCGCCGGGGTATTTGATGAGCGCGATTTTGAGGCCGTGCGCGCGCTCCTCCATGCCGAATCGGGCATTGTGCTGCCGCCGGGCAAGGCCATGCTCGTCTATTCGCGCTGGGCGCCGCTGGTGCGCAATTCGGGCTCAGGAACGTTTGCCAAATATCTAGAATATATTGAAAAAAACCCCACCGAGCGACGCAAGGCGATTTGTGCGCTGACGACGAACCACACATTCTTCTTTCGCGAAAACCATCATTTCGAGCATTTTGCGAGCGAAGTGCGCCCAAAGCTGATCGAGCGTGCCAAGCGCGGCGACGAAGTGCTGATCTGGTCGGCTGGCTGCTCCAGCGGCGAGGAAACCTGGTCGATCGTCTCCACTTTGCTGGGCGCCGACCGGGCCGAGGGCCGAGCGATTGCGAAGTCCAGCATTAGGCTGCTCGCGAGCGATCTTGCCGCCCATGCGCTTGCCGCCGCTGAGGCTGCGACATACCCCACCACGACGCTTGAGGCGATGCCAGCGGCGTTTCGCGCGAATTGGACGGTGGACCGCGGCGGCAGCTCGACAATTGTGCCTGAGGCACACGCGATGGTTCGGTTCCGCACGCTCAATTTGCTTGGCGACTGGCCAATGAAGAAGACGTTCGACATCATTTTTTGCCGCAATGTCATGATCTATTTCGACCAGCCGACCAAGGAGCGGCTGGTCAATCGCTTCGCCGATCAGCTTGCGCCAGGCGGCTTTCTCTACATTGGCCACAGCGAGCGCGTTGTCGGCCCGGCGGAAGCCAAGCTGCAACCGGTTGGCAACACAATTTATCGTAAGGTCGGATGATGACATCCAAGATTCGCACGCTGATCGTCGACGATTCCGCCACCATGCGCGCGCTGCTCGCCAAATTGCTCAGCGCCGAGCCAGACATCGAGGTGGTCGGCACCGCGACGGATGCGCTCCATGCGCGCGGCCTCATCAAGGAACTGAACCCCGACGTCATCACGCTCGACATCGAGATGCCGGGGATGAGCGGTCTGGAATTTCTCGAAAAGCTGATGCGGCTTCGGCCAACGCCGGTCATTATCGTGTCGAGCCTCACCCGATCCGGCACTGATACGACGGCTCAGGCACTGCAGATGGGTGCGGTCGATTGTGTCCCCAAGCCGAGCAGTGGCGGCGCTGAACCGCTCGCAAGCTATGGCGCTAAGCTGGCCGATCTCATTCGGGCAGCGGCCCAAGTGAACACCCGGTCGCACAGCCAGGTTGTGGCAGCAACCCCGCCGGTGGCGCATGTCGTCCGCTCCGGGGAGGCGCGGCTGATCGCGATCGGTTCGTCAACGGGCGGCGTCGAGGCGCTGCAAGTGCTGCTGGCAGGCTTCCCGGCGAATTGCCCGCCAACGGTTGTGGTGCAGCACATTAACGGCGCCTTTGCAGAAGCGGTTGCGCGGCGTTTGGACGCGTCGTGCCCGCCCAAGATTTGCCTTGCCGAGCCCGACACGGCGCTGAGGCCGGGCCATGTCTATTTGGCGCCTGGGAATGAGCGCCATCTTCAGGTGCGTGGTGAGGGGACATTCTTCAGCAAGATGCGGGCGAGCGACCCTGTTTCGGGGCATCGCCCCAGCGTTGACATGCTGTTTCACTCGGTTGCGCAGGCGGTCGGCAAGCACGCGGTTGGCATTCAACTGACCGGCATGGGCAGCGATGGAGCCCAGGGCTTGCTCGCGATGCGGCAAGCGGGCGCCTATACGATCGCGCAGGATGAGGCGACCTGCACCGTTTTCGGCATGCCGCGCGCCGCCATTGCGCTTGGCGCCGCCGCAGAAATTGCGGGTATCCACCAGATCGCGCAGCGCGCCTTTGCCAAAGCTGCCTGACGATGTTTCATCAATCCATCAGCCCGGCTGCCGAAGCCAAGCCCCGCCGCATCACCGTGATGCAGGGTCAGGCACAGGTCAGCAATGAGCCGCTTGTTGAGTTGACGACCATCCTGGGCAGCTGTGTCGCTTGCTGCCTGTTCGATCCGCACAGCATGGTCGGCGGCATGAACCACTTCCTGCTCGCCGAACCGCAAGGCAGCCGCGCAAGCGGCCAGTTCGACGAACACTACGGCGTTTATCTTATGGAAGTGCTTATCAACGATATGATGGCACGCGGCGCCAGCAAGCTGAGCATGAAAGCTCATCTTTATGGCGGCGCAAACCTGCACGCCGGCATGGCGAAGATCGGTACGGCAAATGCCACCTTCGCTCTGCAGTTTCTGCAGCGTGAGCGAATTGTGCTTGCGCATCAAGATCTTGGCGGCACGCAGGCACGACGGGTGGATTTCTTGCCGGCGCGGGGCAAGGCGCGGTGCCGCGCCGTCGCCGACACGATGGCGCCGGCAGTCAGGCCGGCACCCCGGCCGACTCGGGATATGGGCGACGTTGAACTGTTTTGAGGGATGGGAGCGGGGAAGATCCGATGAGCGACGTGACAAAAATTTTGACGGTAGACGACAGCGCCAGCATGCGCGCGTTGCTCCTCCATGCGCTAAGCGATCAGGGATTCGCGGTCGAGCAGGCCGAGGATGGCATCGCGGCGCTCGAATGGCTTGAGACCAACGACTGCGACATCATCATCACCGACATCAACATGCCGCGGCTGGATGGCTTCGGCCTCATTGAGAAGCTGCGCGGGCCCGGCGGGCGTTATCGTGATCGCCCGATTCTGGTGCTGACCACGGAAAGCTCGGACGAGAAAAAGGCGCGCGCGCGCGCGGCCGGCGCGACCGGGTGGATTGTGAAGCCGTTTGACCCGGAAAAGCTCGTGGCCGCTGTGCGCCGCGTGACGCATTGAAGCATTTTGGAACGATGGAGAGCAAAATGAGCCGCCAACTCATCACTTTTGAAGTCGAAGACCAAGTCTTCGCCGTCGACATCATGGCGATCCGCGAGATTCGCGCCTGGACGCCGACGACCCGGTTGCCGCATGTGCCGCATTATGTCGCTGGCGTTGTCAATCTGCGCGGCACGGTGTTGCCGGTGGTTGATCTTGCTGCCCGCCTGGGCTGGCGGGCCACCGAGCCGACCGCACGCCATGTCATCATTGTCACGCGGGTGAACGAGCAGTTCCGCGGGCTCATCGTCGATGCAGTCAGCGATATTGTGTCGATTGAGGATGGCAGCATCCAGTCGCCGCCCGTCACCACCAGCGATGCAGTTGTCCCCTTCCTTGAAGGGCTGGTGACGCTGGATGACCGTATGGTGATGGTGCTCGATCTGCCATCTCTCACCGCCGATGCAGAGCTGGCCGAAGCCGCTTAGTTGCCGCCCAACTTAAACTTAGGATTTGCGCTATGACTGCCACAAAAGTTCTCGTCATTGATGATTCGATCACCATGCGGGCGCTGTTCACCAACGCGCTTGAGCGCAACAAGGGGCTGGTGGTGGTCGGCTCGGCCAATGGCGCTGACGAAGCGCGCCAGATGATCGCGGAACTGAAGCCCGACGTGCTGACGCTCGACGTAGAAATGCCCGGCAAGAATGGTCTAGAATTCCTCGAAGAGATCATGGAAACCAAGCCGATGCCGGTCGTGATGCTGTCGACGCTCACGCAGAAGGGATCGGATGTCACCATCCGGGCGCTGGAGCTTGGCGCGGTCGATTGCTTCCCCAAGCCCGCCCGCGCGACGCCTGACGAATTTGAAAAGATTTCCGGCAAACTCGGCAAGGTCGTGATGACGGCCGCCAAGACCAATCTCGCGGCACGCAAGAGCGGCCCGGTAGCCCCTGCAGCGCCCGTTGGCGACGGCAGCTACACGTGGGACGGCTCGGTGATCGTCATCAGCGGTGGTATGGGCGGCATTGACGCGGCGACCGAGATGCTCTCGACCTTTCCGGCCAATTGCCCGCCCACCATATTGCTGCTCGCGGTCGACGAGGGCTTTGGCGTGCCGCTCGCGTCCAAGCTGTCGCGCACGATTGCGCCAACGGTAAAGCTTGCGGGCGATGGTGAGAATTTGCTCGAGGGCCATGTCTATGTGGCGGTTGACCCCAACCACCACGTTGTTGTCGACAAATGGCCCAATGGCCGCCTGCGGCTCATCGCGCGCGAGCCCGTGAACGGATGTCGCCCCTCCGCCGACTTGTTGCTGGCATCGGTTGCCAAGACAGCAGGCGCGCAGGCGACGGGCGTCCTATTGTCTGGCGACGGGGCAGATGGTGCTGCCGGGCTTGCTGCGCTGCGCGGTGCTCAGGGCCAGTGCTTGGCGCAGGATCCGGAAACGGCGCTTGTCCGTGAGCGTATCGACATTGCGACGCAAAAGGGTGCGATTGCGTCCTTCTCCGCACCGGGCGCGCTTACTGGCGCCGCGCTGCGGTCGGTTTCGGGCAAAATGGCTGCATGAACGCGATCGTGCATGATTTGCCGACCATCGATGGCTGGCGGGTGAAGCTTGCCGAGGAGTTCGACGCGATGGGCCGCGCGCTGGAGGCCATGGGCGGCCGCCTGTGCATGGACCCCGCCGTCGCGCGCGGTCACATGGACGCACTTCAGGCCATCGACCTGCTCGCGCAGCAACAGCATTATGCCGCTCGGTTGCTGCGCATGACCGATATCGAGCAGGGCATCGCCGAATGTCCGCTCGCCGACATGGCCGCGCGGCTGCGTGCGGCCTGACCCAGTATTTCAGTTGTTTAACAAGGCGGCTGGCGCCGCCACTAACGGCCACAATAATTGCGTCGCGGCGCCAATTGGAGCCATACCCTCGACACCGATTGCATCGGGATAGCGCCGGGTGATCTTGGCGGTGCCGAATAGCACATCCCACAAGAACAGCAGATTGCCAAAATTACCTTTGTAGTTCGTCACCCCATCGGCCTTGTGGCGGCCGTGATGCGCATAATGAGTGGCCGGCGTCGAGAGCGTGCGCTCAACGACCCACATCACCGGTGACAGCCATCTGATGCGATAGAGCGGCGCGTCCCAGCGCACGCTCGAGTGCGCCCCAATGATCACCAGCATCTTGAAGACCGCGTACCCCGCATATAACCAGCCCAGTCCCATATAGATCAACGCGCCGGACAGCCACAGGTTCGGCATAAGCGCATAATAAAACAGGTTGTTACGATAGACGACGCGGACTGACATATACCCGGCTTCATGATGAGCGCGGTGCAGATTGTAGAGCAATGGCACGCCGTGCGAGGCGCGGTGCCACCAATATTGTATCATGTCATCAAATATCAGCAGCAGGCCGAGCTGTGCCAGTACCGGCCAACGCGCCAGCACGCCTTGCGCCCCGGGGACGAGGGTGTGCATCAGCAGCCCGGCGGCGAGCATTACCATCGGCTGTGTCAGGCCGATTAGCGCGAACGTGCTGACCGCTTCGACAATCGCGTCGGTGCGCGTTTGGCCTGTCTTGCGGAAGAATCCGCCGTGCAGCGCTTCCGCCGCGGCAAATGCGATGTAGATTGCCGGAACCGCAAGATATTCGGGCTTCATCGCCGCGCCAGCCCGGCCTGTTCCATTCGCCACTTGAGCTGGTCGAACCGGTCCTGGCCGAAAAACGGCTCACCGTTGAACACCATTAGCGGCACGCCGTAATGGCCGCCCTCCCGCTGTGCGGCCTGATTAGTCTCAATCGCCGCGTGGAGCCTCTCGCTCTCTGCGGTGACCACGGCATCCATTTCGGCCAGGCTCAGTCCGGCGCGCTCGGTGGCCGCGGCGAGGTGATCGCCTTTGTCCCAGTCGTCAATCGTGCCCGACCAGATCAACCGGCTGATTTCGTCGATAAAGGCAAGCCCCTTGCCCCATTCTGCGGCCAATTGCCCCAGCTTGCTCAGCCGGATGACGAGCGGCTGCTCCTTGGGATAGCTCCGGGTGGCAAAATCCATGACGACGGGGTCAGGGCGCGGCCAGCGCAGCGGCAGCCCGACAAATTCGGCTGAGCGGAACACATCGCGCATGAAATAGGGCAGCCAGAGCGGATCATTATTGGCGAAGAACGCGGCCTGCCGAACCGCAATCGGGTACACAATGCGAACGGCGCACGCGACGTCATACTCCTGTTGGAGCGCTGCGAGGCGCGGCGTGACGAGGTAGGAATAAGGCGACCGGAATGACCAGTAAAGGGCATATTCTAGCGCAGTTTCAGTCACGGGCGGCGTTGCCTTGCCCGCTATCACGCGCCGGTGCTCGTTGCCCGGACGAAGCTGTCGATCAGCGCAGCGATAACGCCGGGTTTGTCCTCCTGCAAGAAGTGGCCGGCATCCGCGATAATCGTGTGCGGTTGTCCGGCGGCGCCCGGAATCCGGCTGATGAACGACGTCTCGCCACCGCCAGTCACCGGATCCTTGTCGCTGAAACAGGTCAGCACTGGTTTGTCGAACGTCTCCAGCACCTTCCATGCCGCGATATTCTCGGCGACTGAGGGCATATCCGGTTTGATTGGCACCAGCAGCGGGAAGATGCGTGCGCCTGCCTTGTAGTTTTCGTCGGGGAAGGGTGCATCATAGGCCGCAACTTCGGCCTCGGACAACGCGCGCACGGTGCCGGTGTTGACGATGACGCCAGCGGGGAAGGGATTTACCGTCTGGCTGAAGCTGCGCCAGCGCTCAAAGCCCTCTGACCAGCCTGTACCCGTTGGCAGGCCGGTATTGGCTATCACCAGCCGCGCGAACCGTTCGGGAAAGGCCGCGACCAGCCGCAAGCCGATCAGCCCGCCCCAGTCCTGGCAGAACAGCGTTATGTTGTTGAGATCATTGGCGAGCAGCCACGCGCTCATCCAGGCGACATGGCGTTCATAGCTGTAATCCCCGGTCGCGGCTGGCTTGTCCGACTTGCCGAAACCGACAAGGTCTGGCGCTAAGGCGCGGTGCCCGGCGGCGGCGAGGATGGGGATGATGTGGCGATAAAGATAGGACCAGCTTGGCTCGCCATGCATCAGCAGCACGGGCGCTGCATCATTTGGCCCTTCATCGACATGGTGGAGGCGAAGCGCCGTGCCGTCCGCGTCCATAATCTCGGTGTAATGCGGGGCGAAGGCATAGTCCGACAACGATGAAAATCGGTCGTCAGGGGTCCGCAGCACCTGCATGGTCGCCTCCTTATATTGGCATCGGAAATGTCATAAGCTCTACTGAACGTCAATTATGGTGCGGTGGCGGCCGATGATTGTCGACCAGCCGAACGCCGATATGGTCGGTGCCAAGGCTCCGCTCCTGGAACTGGCGCGCGGCCGGGCGATAGCGGGCGCAATAATTTGCGGCGCACAGGTAAGACCCGCCCTTGATAATGCCAGTGACTAGGCGGGGATCGCCGGGGTCGCGCGTCCATTCCCAGACATTCCCGATCATGTCGTAAAGCCCGAAAGCATTGGGCGCAAAACAACCAACCGGCGCACGCCCGACATAGCCGTCAGTGCCTAGATTGCGGACCGGGAATACCCCTTGATAGGTATTGGCGGCCGGACGGCCGCGCGCATCGACCGGGTGCTCATCCATTGGCTTGCCGGCGCGTGCGGCATATTCCCACTGCGCTTCGGTGGGCAAATCCTTGCGCGCCCATTTGGCATAGGCCAGTGCGTCGGCATAGGCGATCTGGACGACCGGGGCGCGGCCTTGCCCGGCAATGCTCTCGGCCGGCCCAGATGGGTGGCGCCACTGTGCGCCGACCGACCAGCGCCACCATCGCGCGTCGTCCTGAGTGGGTGCTGCGAATGTTGCTGAGCCGGGCTCTGCCATTTCGGGCGGCGCGTCGGGGAGGGTAGGAGGCGGCTGTTCGGCCACGGTCTTGTACCCGGTTGCCGCGACAAACGCGGCGAATTCGTCGTTCGTCAGTTCATGCGTGTCCATCCAGAAGCCCGACACCTCCACGCGCTTTGGTGGGCCTTCTTCGGGATAATGCGGGTTCTCGCCCATGATGAAGCGCCCCGACGGTACCCAACGCATTGCGCCCGCCGTGAGCGCAGCGCAGGCGGGCCGCGCCTGCGCGCCGTCTGCCGTATCAGAATCTGCGCTGCACCCGCCCAGCATCACAAAAGAGGCAAGCGCAGCCACCGCGCGGATCACAGCGCCATGCTTGGCCGATTGCCGATGGCGGCTTGCCAGCGCCGCACATTGGCCTGTTCCTCACTTGGCTTCATCCGGATAACGCGCGCAAAATCCACCGCGATATAGGCAGTGATGTCGGCGAGCGAGAAGCGGTCGGTTGCAATGAAATCGCGCCCCGCAAGCTGCGCGTCCAGCATCACCAGGAAATTGGCGAACCGCGCCAACCCGCGTTCGGCAAGGGCGGGAATCTGGTCATAACCGACCGCCCCGGTGAGCGCGCGGCCGGCCATGGCTGGCGCGGAATTGCGCAATGCCTCGGCCACGGCGAGCATGCCTTCATTTTCGATGCGCGCGTTCCAGCTGGCGATCGCGGCCTTTTCAGCGGGTGTTTCTCCCAGCAACGATGGTGCTGGATAGGCAGCTTCGACATAAGCGTGGATGCTTGCATTGTCGGTCAGCACCGTGCCGTCGTCGAGCTTCAGCGCGGGCACTGTGCATTGCGGGTTGATCGCGCGATAGGCCTCGCTCAACTGCTCCCGGGTCGTCAGATCAACGATTATGGTGTCGTGCTGCACCCCTTTTTCGGCGAGGAACACGCGGGCGCGGCGCGGGCTGGGCGCGCGCGGAAAATCATAAAGTGTCAGCATCGCCGCCTCCGATCGAGTAATATCTTGAATGGCCTTGGCCACCCTGATCGCGCCGCAACCGTGCAGCACATGCTGGACTTGTCAGTCGTCAAGGCTTACCAGC
Organism: Sphingomonas sp.; assembly: GCA_046155125.1. GTDB lineage: Bacteria > Pseudomonadota > Alphaproteobacteria > Sphingomonadales > Sphingomonadaceae > Sphingomonas. The sequence continues at coordinate 32,674 of JBJXEC010000159.1, forward strand.
ACCGCCTCGGTTAGCGCCACAAAACTGTTGCGAGCGGCATTGACGCTTAGCTCCTGATCATGCCTCAGGCCCCGCCAGCACTGGAAGCTCAGCACTGCATAAATCATGTTCAGCCGCACTGGATCAGCGAGCAGTTCAGTCGGCAGCACGGCATCTATTGTCCCGCGCTCCATGCGCAGCATCCGCTGATAGTCGTGCATCAGGAAGCTCGACTGAAAACGCTTCAGGCTCGCCGAGATGCGATAGGGCAAAATTGCTTCGAAAATCATGGCCCGGCGTTCCGCCATTTCGCGGACCCGGCTCCGCCAGTCCGCGGTGATGAACGGGGTCAGGATAAGCGGCATTACCTTGGCTTCGACCGCTTCCGACATTTCCCGATACAGCGTTTCCATGTCGTCGAAATGACGGAACACCGTGCGCAGGCCAACGCCCGCGGTATCGGCGACCTTGGCGGCGCTCGGCTGAACATCACCACCGCCGACGATGTCGAGCATCGCCGTCACGATTTTTGCGCGGCTGGACACACTGCGCGCGTGGCGGCCGTCGTGCTTGGCTGGCCTGCTGGAGGCAGGCCGGTGTGGAGGCGCGATGGCGGTCACCGACATTGGCATGGTATATGCTGAAACTCCGGCCAAGTCGAGGCGCTGCGGCTGCACTCCGAAAGTTGCTAGCGCGCCATTTTTGACGTGACGGACTGAAGCTGCATCGCGACGCCCAAATCACCGGAAATCTGGAGCTTGCCCGACATGAAGGCCATTGTCGGGTTGAGCTTGCCGTTGGCTAGCGCGACGAAATTGTCGAGCGACACCTTGATGGTTGTGTCCGCTGCCGCGTCGGCGTCGTTGGACACGGCGTTGTCGATGCCGTCGAGCAGGATCGAGCCTTCATCGCCAAAATCGAGCCGCAGCCGCTTGCCGGGAACGACTGCGCCTGCTTCCTGTAACTTGCCAGTAACGCTGTTTATGTCGGGCATGAACTTCTCCTGTTGTCGCCAAGGCTTGCTATATTGTCGGTCAATCCCGCGCAGAACCCCAAACTTCAAGATGATTTGCCCGCTCCACGCGGCGCAGCGTGCGCATGGTGATGAGGCTCACAAGCCCCGTTTCCTCAAGCACTGCCATGACGCGCGCCTGATCGTCGGGGCCAAGCGCGTCGACCAAGTCCTGCACGCGCTGCAGCAACCAGAAACGATAGGGGAGAACGGCCGTGCGGATTTCCTGGCCGCGCCACACCACACTTGCCATGCCGATGCTGCGTTGCGCAGGGTTGTCAAGGCCGTTGGTGCCGGCTTCCAGCTCGGGCCGCGCCATCAGCCAGTCATTGGCAAAGCCGATATGCCCTGCAAGTTCGGGCAGAAAATCGGCGGCGATGAAGCGGAGCAGCGCGGTGATGGTGTCTGGCACGGCGTCATCGGCGAACAGGGCCTCGTCCGCGCGCAAGCCGTCGAGCATCGCGTCGGGCGCGTTCAT
>JBJXEC010000160.1:0-12710 GCA_046155125.1 Sphingomonas sp.
GCGGATGGTTGCGCGTCAGGCCGCCATCCGCAAGTCGAGTCGTCCCCAGATTTCAACCAGAGCGCCAGTCAGGTCGCGCATCATCGCCTCCGTGTGGGCCGGGCCTGGCGTAAACCGCAGCCGCTCGGTACCGCGCGGCACAGTGGGGTAGTTGATCGGTTGCACATAAACGCCGTATTCGGCGAGGAGGATGTCGCTAATCCGCTTGGCCTCTACCGGGTCTCCCACCATCACCGGCACGATGTGCGTTTCGCCCATCATTACGGGCAGCCCGGCGTCGACGAGCAGCGCCTTCAGACAGGCGGCGGCGGCCTGCTGGCCCTCCCGCTCGGCGCTAGAAGCTTTAAGGTGCCGCACGCTTGCAAGCGCACCGGCGACGAGCACCGGCGACAGCGAGGTCGTGAAGATAAATCCCGGCGCGTAGGACCGGATGACGTCGACGATGGTGCGGTCCGCCGCGATGTAACCGCCCATCACGCCAAACGCCTTGCCAAGCGTTCCCTCGATGATCGTCAACCGGTGCGCGACCGCGTCCCGATCAGAAATGCCGCCACCGCGGGCGCCGTACATGCCCACCGCATGCACTTCGTCAAGATAGGTCAGCGCGTTGTACTTGTCAGCAAGGTCGCAGATCGCGGCGATCGGCGCGACATCGCCTTCCATCGAATACACGCTTTCAAACGCGATCAGCTTGGGCGCGGCGGGGTCAGCCCCGGCGAGCAGCTCTTCAAGGTGCGCCAGGTCATTGTGGCGGAACACCCGCTTGTCGCACCCCGAATGGCGGATGCCCGCGATCATCGAGGCGTGGTTCAGCGCGTCGGAAAAGATGATGATGCCTGGCAGAATCTTCGCAAGCGTCGCCAGCGTCGCCTCGTTCGACACATAGCCTGAGGTGAACAGGAGCGCCGCTTCTTTGCCATGCAGATCGGCAAGCTCACCTTCCAGATCAACATGATAATGCGTGTTGCCGCCTATGTTGCGGGTGCCGCCAGAACCCGCGCCAACATCGTGCAGCGCCTCTTCCATCGCGGCGATGACGCTTGGGTGCTGCCCCATCGCCAGATAATCGTTCGAGCACCACACCGTAATCGGCTTGGGACCATTGTGCCCGGCAAAGCAGCGCGCGTTGGGGAAAGCGCCCTTGTTGCGCAAAATGTCGATGAACACCCGGTAGCGGCCCTCGGCATGGAGCCGGTCAATCGCCTGGGAAAAGACCTGAGTGTAATCCACCGGCCCGGTTGCTGGCTGTCGTGCATCATCATTCATAGCGGATGCGCAATTACGGGGCTCGGCGGCAGGTTACCAGTGCGAACGACTCTCAATATTTTGCGTTACCGTAATCGGCTTTGTCACTGACAGCGGGGGGCCGCGATGACCAATCAAAGCTGCGCGAGGTCTGCCAACCCGTGCCGGGCGAGCGCAGGCCCAAGCGCGCGAGCCGCCTCGTCGAGCCGCGTGAACACTGCCACCCCCATGCCCGGCGCGGATGGCCATTCCTGGCCTTGCGTCAACTGGGCGATCCGCCGGGCGATGCCGTCGCTGCCGTCAACAAACCGCAGCGGGCGCGGGGCGGCAGCGGTGAGCTCTGCCTCTACCAGCGGAAAATGCGTGCAGGCGTTGACGATGACGTCGATCCGGTCGCCGCCCGGTTGGTCGAGCAAGCCGGCAAGCGCCGCGCTGAACCGCGCTGGATCGACCCACGCGCCGCGCAGGTGCTGCTCGGCCGCCTCGACCAAATCGGCCGACCCGAAGCGCAGCACCGCGCAGTCATTTGCAAACCGGGCCGTCAGATCATCGACATAGGGCTGGCGGACCGTCGCTTCGGTGCCCAGCACGCCAATCACGCGTGTTTCGCTGAGCCGCGCCGCCGGCTTGATTGCTGGCACCGTGCCGACGACCGGCACATCGAGCGCGGCACGCACCGCCGCCAGCGCAATCGTCGAGGCGGTGTTGCACGCGATGACAATCAGGCGCGGGCGGTAGCGCTCGGCGAGCCGCCCGAGCAGTGCGGGCACCCGCGCGGCAATGTCGGCCTCGGTGCGGGTGCCATAGGGGAAACCTGCCGAATCCGCTGCGTAAACAATCGGCGCCATCGGCAGCGCGACGCGTGCCTTGGCGAGCACGGACAACCCGCCAACGCCTGAATCAAAAAAGAGGAGCGGTCGGGCGTCCATCAAGGCGCTGATGAACGGGTGCGCGCCGCTTGGCAACGTCATCGCCACTTTCCAACATGCCGCGCGCGCTCTACCCATGCGCCCATAGGTCAGCGACGATTGGGGAAAAGCGCGGCGTGCCAACTGAATTTTTGTGGAAAGCCCCGCTGCTCGCGCTGGCTATTGGCTATGCGCTTGGCTCGATTCCGTTCGGCGTTGTCCTGACGCGGCTTGGCGGCGCGGGCGACCTGCGCACTATCGGCTCGGGCAATATCGGCGCGACAAACGTGCTGCGCACCGGGCGCAAGGGGCTCGCGGCGGGAACGCTTTTACTTGACATGCTGAAGGGCACGACCGCGGTGCTGCTGGTCGCGGCACTGCTCCCCGGGCTGGGGCCAGTAGCGGCGGCGGGCGCGTTTGTCGGGCACCTGTTCCCGGTGTGGCTGCGGTTCAAAGGCGGCAAGGGGGTCGCCACGCTGATGGGGCTGGCGATCGCGCTGCACTGGCCGATTGCGCTGGGATATGCCGTGCTGTGGCTTGGCCTGCTCGCCGTGCTCCGGATTTCGTCGGTCGCCGGCATGGTCGCTGCGGTCAGCGCGCCCGTGAGTGCGGCGCTGTTCGACCGGTTCGATCTTGTGCCGCTGCTGCTCGGGCTTTCGCTGCTGGTCGTGTGGAAGCACCGCGACAATCTGGCACGGCTGCTCAAGGGCACGGAGCCCCGCATTGGCCGCAAGCATGGTGGATAGCGACGCCGCCAACCAGCTGCGGCTCATCCGCTCGGCCAATATCGGCCCGGTGACCTATCGCCAGTTGCTGGCGCGCTTCGGCACGGCGGCAGCGGCGCTCGAGGCTGTCCCCATGCTCGCGGCACGCGGCGGCGGCAGGGCACCCGTCCTTGCGGACGCGGCCGCCATAAGACGCGAAATGGCGCAGGTGGAAAGGCTTGGCGCGCGCTATTTGTTTGTGGACGACCGCACCTACCCCACCTTGCTCGCTGAGCTCGAGAATGCGCCGCCCGCGCTTATCCTGCGGGGCAACAACGCCCTGCTGAGCCGCATGACGGTCGCGATGGTCGGCGCGCGCAATGCATCGGCGGCGGCCTGCCGGTTTGCGCGCCAGCTGGGCCATGACCTGGCGGGCGAGGGGCTGGCGGTCGTCTCCGGCCTGGCCCGCGGCATTGACACCGCAGCGCATATCGGCGCGCTGGGCGGCGGTGAAGGCGGCACGATCGCGGTGATCGCCAGCGGCATCGATATTGTGTTCCCGCCCGAAAATGCCGCGCTGCAGGAGCGCATCGCCCATGACGGCCTATTGATTGCCGAGCAGCCGCCGGGCACGGAACCCCGCGCGCGCCACTTCCCCTATCGCAACCGCATCATCGCCGGGCTCGCGCTTGGTACTGTGGTCGTGGAAGCAGCGCCGAAATCCGGCTCGCTCATAACTGCCCGGCTGGCGACCGAGGCGGGGCGTGAGGTGATGGCGGTCCCCGGCTCGCCGCTCGATCCACGCGCGCAAGGGTGCAACGGGTTGATTCGGGAGGGCGCGACGCTCGTCCAGTCTGCCGCCGATGTGCTTGAACAAATTCGCCCGATCGATGCGCGCATGGTCCGTGCGCCATTGTCATCCTTTGGGGCAGCGCCTCCCGCTGATGCAAATGAGGCCGAACGCTGCGCGGTACACATGCTGCTTGGCCCGGTGCCAGTGGCCGTCGACGAGCTGATCCGCCAGTCGGGCCTTACCCCCACCATTGTCCAGACGGTGCTGCTGGAACTGGAACTTGCCGGGCGGCTGGAACGCCACGCCGGTGGCCGCGTAAGCCTGGCATGAGCCCGAGCAATCCGCAATTTGCCTGAGGGGCTGGCGATTCGCCCGCTGGATCGGCTAAGCGGGCGCCATGACAACGCCCCGCTCCACCGCCCGCCTGATCTTTGGCATCTGCGCCGGTTATGGCATTCTGCTCCTCATCCCGCTGTTTTTCGCCGAGCTAGTGCTGACGGCACAGGGGGTTACGCTTGGCCAGCCCGAGTTTTTCTATGGATTTGTCGGCACCGCACTCGCCTGCCAGCTGCTTTATGTGGCAATCGCGCGCGATCCGGTTCGCTTCCGCCCGGTCATGCTTGTGGCGGTCGCGGCCAAACTTGGCTTTGGCGTGCCGGTTGCTCTGCTGTTCAGTGCGCAGCGCGTCGATGCAACGACATTCGGGCTTGGGCTGGTCGACATCGCGATGGCCGCTGCTTTTCTGTTTGCCTGGCGCATCACGCGACTGGCTTGACGAACACCGCCGCACCCCCTCACCCTCGCGCGTACACGTGAAGGACTTTTGATACCCGCCATGCAGCTTGTCATCGTTGAATCGCCTGCCAAGGCCAAGACCATCGAGAAATATCTCGGCGGCGACTACCGCGTGCTCGCCTCGTACGGCCATGTCCGCGATTTGCCAGCGCGTGACGGATCGGTTGATCCCGATGACGGCTTTGCGATGGAATGGGAAAATTACGCCGACAAGGCAAAGCAGCTCAAGGCCATCACCGACCTTGCCAAAACCGCGGACCGGCTGATCCTGGCGACCGACCCCGACCGCGAAGGCGAGGCGATTTCCTGGCATGTGCAAGAAGTGCTGCGCGCGAAAAAGGCGCTGCCCAAGGACGTCGAGCGCGTCACCTTCAACGCCATCACCAAGGCAACGGTGACCGAGGCGATGAAGCATCCGCGCGCGCTCGATACCGACCTTATCGACGCGTACCGGGCGCGGCGCGCACTCGATTATCTGGTCGGGTTCACGCTCTCGCCCGTGCTCTGGCGCAAGCTGCCAGGTGCGAAATCGGCCGGGCGCGTGCAATCCGTCGCACTCCGGCTAATCGTGGAGCGCGAGCGTGCAATCGACGTGTTCGTGCCGCAGGAATATTGGTCAGTGACCGTCGAGATGGAGCATGACGGCACGCCGTTTACCGCGCGGCTCACTCAGTGGCAGGGCAACAAGATTGACCGGCTCACCCTTGGCAATCAGGGCGACGCGCTCGCCGCCAAGGCCGATGTCGAGGCCGGGCGCTTCTCGGTTGCCTCGGTTGAAACGAAACCGGCAACGCGCAACCCGCCGCCGCCCTTCACCACTTCCACCCTGCAGCAGGAAGCGGCGCGCAAGCTCGGCTTTTCGGCCAGCCACACCATGCGGATCGCGCAAGGGCTGTATGAGGACGGCGCCATCACCTATATGCGCACCGACGGCGTGCAGATGGATTCGAGCGCGATTTCGGCCGCGCGCAAGGCCGTCGCGGACCGGTATGACGGCAGCTATGTGCCCGACAAGCCACGCCAGTACACCGCAAAGGCAAAGAACGCGCAGGAAGCGCATGAAGCGATCCGCCCTACCGAATTTTCAAAGGACCGTGTCGGGTCCGCCGATCATGGCCGGCTCTATGACCTGATCTGGAAGCGCGCGCTGGCGAGCCAGATGGCCTCGGCCCGGATGGAGCGCACCACGGTTGAGCTGACTGACGGATCGGGTCTGCACGGGCTGCGCGCAACCGGACAGGTTGTGCTGTTCCCCGGTTATCTGGCGCTCTACGAGGAAGGGTCGGACGATACCCCCGCGGGCCGCTCTGCCCAACCGGGCGACGCAGCGGGCGATGACGACGCTCGCCGCCTGCCGCGCTTGCGCGCAGGCGATGCGCCCGCCAAAAAAGCTGTGAACGCCGAGCAGCATTTCACGCAACCGCCGCCGCGCTTTTCAGAAGCCAGCCTCGTCAAGCGGCTGGAGGAACTCGGCATCGGGCGCCCGTCCACCTATGCCTCGATTATCCAGACGCTGAAGGACCGGGCCTATGTCCGCGTCGACAAGAACCGGTTTTTTGCTGAAGAGAGCGGGCGGCTGGTCACGGCGTTCCTGGAGCGGTTCTTCGAGCGCTATGTCGGGTATGATTTTACCGCCGGGCTGGAGGAGGAGCTGGACGACGTATCGGGTGGCCGGGCGGAATGGCAGGCGGTGCTCGACGCTTTTTGGCGCGATTTCAAGCCGCGCACGACCGAAGTCATGGCGTTCCAGCCGTCTGAAGTGACAGCGGAGCTAGACAAATTCCTTGAACCCTATCTGTTCCCAACCAAGGACGATGGCGGTGACCCGCGCCTGTGCCCCAATTGCGGGGTCGGTCGGCTGGCGCTGCGCGGCGGCAAGTTTGGCGCGTTCGTTGCTTGCTCCAATTATCCGGAATGCAAATACACAAGGCGGTTTGCGCAGCCCGGCGGCGGCGAGGGTGACGACACCGGGCCGGAGACGCTCGGCACCGATCCAGATACCGGCCTTCCGGTCACTAAGCGCTCGGGCCGCTTTGGCCCCTATGTGCAATTGGGCGACGGTAAAGATGCCAAGCGCGGCTCGATCCCCAGGGATTTGCCGGGCGCGCTTGATCTCGACTGGGCGCTCAGGCTGCTGAGCCTGCCGCGCGCCATCGGCACCCACCCCGAGAGCGGCGAGCCGATCACCGCCGCGATCGGGCGCTACGGCCCTTATCTGGCGCATAGCGGCAAATATGCGCGACTAACGTCAACCGTTGAAGTGTTCGAGACCGGCATGAATGCAGCAGTCGTGAAGCTCGCCGAAGCCGCCGCCACTGGCGGACGGCCGCAGCGCGGCGCGCAGGCACCGCTCAAGATCCTCGGCAACCACCCGCGTACCGAAGCCGAAATCAAGCTGATGGAAGGCCGCTATGGCGCCTATGTGACGGACGGCACGACCAACGCGACGTTACCAAAGTCCATTGAAAAAGACGCGCTGACGCTCGAGGAAGCCGCGCAACTGATCGACGCGCGAGCAGCGGCGACACCCGCCAAGAAAGGCAAGAAGAAAGCGCCCGCCAAGCCTGTCGCAAAAAAGTCCGCCTCCACCAAAAAGGCGACACCGAAGAAGAAGGCTTCGGCAAAAAAAGTCGCCAAGGCAGCCGAATAGCGTCAGCCAAGCCTAGCGATCATCCGCACAGCAAGCACCAGCATTATTAGCAGCAGCGCGAGCGCTGATGTCGTGAGCGCCGTGATGGTCAAATGCATGCGATACACCCCCGGATAGTGCCGGAGGCGACGCTAGGACGCTTTGAAAAGCCGGTTCAGCGCGGGCACCGCCGATCAGGCGGCGCGGCGCGCGTTCAGTTGCAGAAAGGCGCGGGCCTGTTTCTGCGCTTCGGCGATTTCGCGCGCGGTCATGTCTTCGGAGATATCGGCACGGCACCGTTGCGCCGCTTCACTGCCGCCGACAGCCGCGAGGTTGAACCACTTATGCGCCTCGATAAGATCAATCTCGACGCCGGCTGCGCCAGTTGAATATAAAATGCCCAAATCATAGCAGGCTGAATAATCGCCGCGTGCGGCGTCTTCCAGCCTGGACTCGATCAGGAATGTCGCACTTCTAAGGCTGTTCGCCATTGCTGCTGCCCCTTTTCATCACCCACCCATGAGGCGGTTTTGAGAGGCAAGTTTCAACAATTGGTTAACGGACTTAACCTTTTTCGGTCACCGCGACGGCGATGTTGTCGATCAGGCGCGTGCCGCCGATATGGGCAGCAGCCAGCAAACGGCGCGGCCCGTCGAGATCGGCTGCGGGCGCAAGCGTCTCGGAATCGACCAGCGCGACATAATCGACACGGTCAAATCCGGCCGCCAGCAACCCTGTTGCAGCCGCTCCGCACGCCACTTCGGGCACGACGCCCTTGGTGATGTCGCGCGCAGCAACGCCAAGCGCTCGCGGGAGCGCAACGGCGCGGGCGCGATCGTCCGGCGCCAGATAGACGTTGCGCGAGGACAGCGCGAGGCCGTCATCCTCCCGCTGCGTCGGCACGCCGACAATTTGGATGCCAAGGTCGAGGTCGAGCGCCATGCGCCGGATGACGGCCAGCTGCTGAAAGTCCTTTTCGCCGAACATCGCGACATCGGGCCGGACCTGGCCGAAAAGCTTCGCGACAACGGTCGCGACGCCATCAAAATGGCCGGGCCGCGCGGCGCCGTCCAGCCCGTCGCTCACCCCGGCGACGCTTATATTGGTGGCAAAGCCCGCCGGATACATCTCGACCACGTCCGGCGCCCACAAGATTGCACATCCAGCGTCGGCCAGCATGCGCGCGTCAGCGGCCTCCCGGCGCGGGTAGCGGGCAAGATCCTCACCCGGCCCAAACTGCCTGGGATTGACGAAGATCGACGCCACGACATGGTCGGCAACAAGCTTTGCCGCCTCCACCAGGGCGATGTGCCCGGCATGGAGCGCGCCCATAGTGGGTACAAGCGCGATGCGGGCGCCGCCAGCACTCCAGGCGAGCATTGCCGATCGGAGTTCAACAAGGGTACGGATGGTTTGCACGCAGAGGCAGCCTTCGATAAGGACGGACGGGCCTTCTATGGGCGGCAACACAAACGATCAACCAGGGAAACAAGCGGGTTGTCCATCAGTCCGGCAAAAGCGCACATCATCGTGTTCGCCAACGAAAAGGGCGGTACCGGCAAGTCGACGACTGCGGTGCACGTCGCCATTGCGCTTGCCGCCAAGGGGGCGCGCGTTGCGTGCTATGATCTTGACCATCGGCAGCGCACCATGGGGCGCTATCTCGAAAATCGGGCAGCGACGATGGCGCGCCTTGGTCGTGAATTGCCAATGCCATTGCACAGAACGCATGATGGCGACAGCCTGGCGCGGTTCACCGAGAGCCTTGCCGAGCTAACCAGCGACACAGATTTCCTGATTATCGATACGCCGGGCCGCGACGACCGGTTCGCGCGGATGGCCGCGCAGCGCGCCGATACGCTGGTTACGCCAATGAACGACAGCTTCGTCGATTTCGACCTGATCGGTCAGGTCGATCCCGAAAGTTACAAGGTCACGCGCCCCAGCTTTTATGCCGAGCTGATCTGGGATGCGCGCAAGGCCCGCGCCAAGGCCGATGGGTCGACCATCGACTGGGTGGTGCTGCGCAACCGGCTTCAGCACATTGAGGCGCGCAACATGCGCCGGGTGTCGGAGGCACTGGTCCAGCTTTCCAAGCGCGTCGGGTTCCGCGTTATTCCGGGGTTAGGCGAGCGGGTCATTTATCGCGAGCTGTTCCCCAATGGCCTCACGATGATCGATTCGCGCGAGTTCGGCGAAATGGGGCTCGGTCATGTCGCGGCACGGCAGGAGCTGCGCGAGATGATGGCCGGCCTTGCCTTGCCCGAACACGCCCTGCCGCTGTTCGCCTGATGCCAAAGCTACTGCTTGTCGCCGGGCTTTTGGCCATTGCATGGTTCTGGTGGCAGGGCCGCGCCGCCAATCGCGCGGTGCCTGACGAGCGCGAAGCCCGCGCCATCCTTGGCGTGAGCGCAAGCGCCGGGCCGGACGAAATCCGCGCCGCACACCGCCGCCTTGTCACCGCCGTCCATCCGGATAAAGGGGGCTCTGCTGATCTTGCGCGACGGATAAATGCGGCGCGCGACGCGTTATTGTCCCGACGACCGAACTAAGCCGTCCATTTCGCTATAACGCCAGCTGAGGAGGCTGACCCATGCCGCACGAGTTCAACCGCACGACGCTTCGGGAATATGACATTCGCGGGATCGTCGGCAAAACGCTTGGTGAGGCGGATGCGCTGGCCATCGGCCGTGGTTTTGCAACCCGCGTCCGCCGGGCAGGCGGCACCCGCGTTGCGGTGGGGTTTGACGGTCGGCTGTCCTCCCCTGCACTAGAGGCTGCACTGATCGAAGGATTGACGCGCACGGGTATAGACGTGGTGCGCATCGGCATGAGCTCCACCCCGATGCTCTATTTTGCCGAGGCTACGCTAGAGGTTGATGGCGGCATTCAGATAACCGGCAGCCATAACCCCGCCGAGTATAATGGCTTCAAGATGGTGCTGCAGCACAAGCCGTTTTTCGGCGCCGACATTCAGGATCTGGGCAAGCTGGCGGCTGCGGGGAACTGGGAACAGGGCAGCGGTGCCGTGAGCGATGTCGACATCGTTGATACCTATGTAGCGCGGCTGGCAGATGGATTTTCCGGCGGCGCGTATCGGATCGGCTGGGATGCGGGCAATGGCGTATCGGGCCCGATTGTCGATAAGCTCGTCAAGCTCCTGCCGGGTGAGCACCATGTGCTCTTCACCAATGTCGACGGCAATTTTCCCAATCATCACCCAGACCCCACGGACGAGGCCAACCTTGCCGCGCTTAAGGCGCTTGTCGCGGACAAGAAGCTCGATTTCGGCGTGGCTTTTGACGGCGACGGCGACCGGATTGGCGCCATTGATGGCGAAGGCCGCGTAATCTGGGGCGATCAAATCCTCTCCATATTGGCCCAGCCTGTGCTGGAGGCGCATCCCGGCGCGACGATAATCGCCGATGTGAAGGCCAGCCAGGCGCTGTTCGACCGGGTTGCCGAACTCGGCGGTGTGCCGCTGATGTGGAAAACCGGCCACAGCCTCATCAAGTCCAAGATGAAGGAAACCGGCAGCCCGCTTGCTGGTGAAATGAGCGGGCACATTTTTTTCGCGGACGAATTTTACGGCTTCGACGATGCGCACTACGCTGCTGTCCGGCTGATTCGCGCGGCACACAGCATCGGCAAGTCAGTCACTCAGCTCCGCGGCGAGATGCCGGCCATGATCAACACGCCGGAAATGCGGTTTCAGGTCGATGAATCGCGCAAGTTCGCGGTTGTCGGCGAGGTGCTCGACCGGCTTGAGGCAACCGGCGCCGATGTCATCCGCACCGATGGCGCGCGCGTGAACACCCCCGATGGCTGGTGGTTGCTCAGGGCGTCCAACACGCAGGACGTGCTGGTTGCGCGGGCAGAAGCAAAAGACGCGGCAGGTCTTGCGCGGTTGCTCGCCATGATCGATGCGCAACTGGCCGCGTCAGGCCTGGCGCGCGGGCCGCAGACGGGGCACTGATTACCGTGCCACCTCCAGCGGAGCGAAGGTATGAAATGCGTCTAGTGCCGGCCGACGACAAGCCAGTCGCGTTTGGCACGACGCTTCATCTCAACCCCGCAATAGGCGCAAAAGCTGTGCAGACTGTCGCTTTCAGAGGGCTTGAAGACCCGCTTCTCAGAGCGAAAATGATGGCCGCGAAAACAGTTCAGGCGACCCTTTATCCAATTGAACACGTGTTGAACCACCCAGTCGATACAATATTCCAAAGGGGCTCCGGAGGCGGAACGATTTCCCACGATTGCAACGATTTGGTTGCACCCGCAAGGGGTAGGCGCTGGCAATCGCCGCGCCAAGGGACCGTTTAGACGCATGGTCGCCCCCTCAATCGTCCGCGTTATTGACCTTGAAACCACCGGCCAGGCCCCGCCAATGCACGGGGTTTGCGAAATCGGCTGGCAGGATGTGACGCAGGGCGACGATGGCATATGGGCGCTTTCGGGTGAGGGTGGGGCGATGTTGGTTAATCCCGGCCGCGCCATTCCGCCCATCACTCAGGCGATCCACCACATCCTGGACGAGGAGGTCGCCGACGCGCCCTATTGGCACGATTGCGCACGACCCGTGCTGGACCCGTGGCCAAGGCGGATTGCGCTTGCCGCGCACCGCGCCGATTTCGAAATGAAATTTTGTACGCCGGCGCTCACGCACGGCGCCGACTGGATCTGCACCTGGAAATGCGCGCTGCGCCTCTGGCCCGAATCGCCAAGCTTTTCCAACCAGGTGCTGCGCTATTGGCGCCGCCCCAAAGGCATGAACCATGCCCGTGGCTTGCCCGCCCACCGCGCCTTTCCCGATGCTTATGTGACCGCGCACCATCTGCGCGACATGTTGAATGAAGCCAGCGTCGCGCAATTGATCGACTGGTCCAATCTGCCTGGCCTGTTGCCGCGCGTGCGCAACGGGCCCGATCGCGGGCGCGACTGGCGCGACCTGGAAGATGAGTCGTTGGCGATATTCGCGTCAGACCGCGACCCGGATGTGCGCTACACCGCACAGCAGGAACAGATCAGGCGGCGCGGCGGCGACGATTATGACCGGACCCCGGCCCAAGGCGCGCTGCTATAGCGCGCACGCGCTGTGATTACGATCGCGCGCGCGGGCAATGACGCGGCCAAGGCGATAATTGGTTCGGCGCGGCCCACTTTCCCCCTCGCCACCCGGACCGCCATCTGCCAAGATCGTCGGCGGATGCAGCCCCTCGCCTCTTGCCTTGCTCCCCGTGCCGCGGTTGCTGCGCCTTCCCCCTCATTCCGCCAAGGAACCACATGAGCCGCAAGACCGCACCGGCGCAATCCGGCCAGCGCAGCCGCGCTGAGCTGACCTTTGAAAAGCCGCAATTGATGGCGCAATTGTTTGGCGAGTTCGACAAGAACCTGCTGCTGATCGAGAACCGGCTGGGCGTGTACATCACCGCCCGCGGCAACCGGGTCGGGCTGGAAGGCACCGCCGAATCGGTCGCGGCGGCGCGTGACGTGTTGCACGGGCTCTATAACCGCATCGTGCGCGGCGAGATTGTCGATACCGGCCTGATCGAGGCGGTGATTGCCATGTCGGCCGAGCCGACGCTTGACGGGATCATCAGCGCAGACGCCGCAGCACCCCCGTCGATCATGATCCG
>JBJXEC010000161.1:0-8599 GCA_046155125.1 Sphingomonas sp.
GCTGACCACAGCCATCGACCAGGCGCGCGCGGAAAAAGACGCGGCTGAACTGCGTTGGCTGGAACTGGCCGAACAGGTAGAAGCGCTAAGCTAGCCGCCAGGGTAGGAAGCGCCATGACTGACACCCACCACGCCGTCGCCATCATCCCCACCAGCGACATGGACGCAAGCGAGGCCTTTTACCGCAAGCTCGGGTTTGACGTCGTCAGCGATTACGGCCATTATCGCCTTATGGCGGACGGGCGCGGCTGGCACCTCCACCTTACCCGGCAACCGGGCTGGCCACAGCACATTGAGGACAATCCCTTTGGCCTGTACCTCTATGTCGAGGATGTCGATGCGGTTGCCGAGCGTGTGCGGGACCTCATGATTGAGCCCGGCGCGCCGCATCGCAAGCCCTGGGGCACCTATGAGTTCTCGGTGAGCGACCCAAGCGGGCTGCTGGTGCGCGTGGGGCGTATCCTCGACTGACGGGATCGACTGGCGGGCTCGACTGGCGGGCTCGACTGGCGGGGTCGATTGGCGGGGGTCGACTGACAGCGCAACCGCTAACCCAGCGACTGCCCGGCCCGGCCCGCCAGCTCCACCACATAATGCCATGCCACTCTGCCCGAACGGCTGCCGCGCTGCCGCGCCCAGAGCAGCGCATCGCCCGCATCAAACGCGAGTGCATGGTGCGCGGCATAGGATGCAATAATCGCCAGATACATGTCCTGGTCGATCACGGGAAAGCCAAGGCTCAGCCCGAACCGGTCGGCCAGCGCCAGCGCATCATCAGCCGCGTCGCGAGGGTTGGCAGCGGCGCTTTCCGCACCCGGATCACGCGGCAGCAAGTGACGCCGGTTGGCGGTAACGACGAGCCGCACATTCGCTGGCCGCGCTTCCGCCCCGCCTTCCAGCAGTGAGCGCAGCGCGCGGGCCTCGCCGGGTGTATCAAAGCCCAGGTCATCGAGAAACACCGCAAAACCGCGCCCTGCGCCGTCAAGCTGCGCGAACAGGCGGGGGAGCCCAGACATCGCGTCTGCCGCGACATCGACCAAGGCCAGCGCGCCGCACTTCGCCTGCACGGACGCGACAGCGCTTTTCACCAGTGCCGATTTGCCGCTTCCCTTCGCGCCCCATAGCAGCACGTCGTGGCTTGCCTGGCCAGCGCCAAGCCGGGCGAGGGTTGCAAGCAACGCGGCCTTTTGTGTGTCCACGCCCAGCAACAGGCCAAGCGGCAACGGCGCAAAATGGCGCGCTGGGGCAAGGGTTTGCCCATCCCAGACATAAGCAGGGTGCGCCAGCGGATCGGCAGGCCGCAATGGCGGCGGGCACAACCGCTCAAGCGCGGCGGCGATGCGCACCAAAGGATCGTCGGGATCAGCCATCACCAGCGATCCTTACAGCGTCGAACGCCATCGCAAAACCCTGCGCGTCCGCGCGATCACCCCAGCGACTTGAGCAGTACCTGCGCCTCTGCGCGATTGCCAAAGGCAGGGTCACCCAGCGCGGCCTGAATGGCGGCGCGCGCCGCTGCCTTGCGCCCGACATCGGCATAGGCCTGCGCCAGATGCCAGCGCAACCCGCCATGACGCGGGGCAATCGCCACCGCCTTTTCCATCACCTCGATGCCTGCTGCGCCGTCGCCCGCCAGATACAACACCCAGCCATAGGCATCCGTGGCGGCGGGATTGAGCGGGGCCAGCCGATAGGCCGCAGCCGCATAGACTTGCGCTGTGTCGAGATCCTCACCCGCTGCATAGCCATAAGCGAGCTCAGCGAGCAGCGCGGCATCCCGGTTGCCGAGCCGACCGCGCAAGCTCTCCAGCGTATCGATTGCTGCCTCCCAGTCGCCGCCGGCAATCTGCCAGTGCGCGGTCATCCGCAGCGCGGTTGTGTTTTCCGGGTTCTGCGACAGGAACAGCGCAAGCGCCGTCGCGGCCTCCTGGCGCTTGCCGAGCCGATCGAGCGTATCGACCAAGCGCAGCATGGTCGCCTCATCAAAGCGCAGATTGGCCGCGAGCCGGTAGGCGGCGCTGGCATCGGCAAGTCGATTCTGTTGCGCCAATATGTCGCCGACCAGCAAATGCGCCGCTGGCGCGCCGGGATAGCGGGCGGCGAGATCGGCAGCGCGCACAAGGGCCGCGTCGTTCTGCCCGGCATCGATGAGCGCCCGGATATAGGTGATTGCCGGTACTGGGTCGGCCGACGCACGGTCGGCGGCGGCCTGCAAGTCGTCGAGCGGCGCATCAGTGCCAAACGGCGTTGGCGGATCGGTTGCCGGAATCGCCGCCCGATCGAGGAACCGCGCCGCCCAGTCACGCTCGCCGGTCAGCTCAAAGGCGCGGCCGACCAGCCCCAGCGTATAGCTGTCGGCATCGCCCCTGAGCGCCATCGGCCGGAGCGTCTCCAGGGCCGTGCGTGCATCACCCGACTTATAGAGCGCCGCGCCGAGCAAGCGCCGGGCGGTCAAGTTCATGGGTTGCATCGACAAGACCGAACGCCAGCGCGCAATCGCCTGCTGCCAGGAGCCGTCCGAATAATCGAGCATACCCGCCAACAACAGCGGACCGGCCTTGCCGTTGAGCGCGGCACCCGTGCGCTGCAACAGCGCGCGGGCAAGATCGTCCTCACCGGCGCGCGCGGCTAGCACGGCCTGCAGATACAGCGCATCGGCGCTCCCGGGCGACGCCTGAAGCGCGCGGCGCGACGCATCGAGCATTGCGGTGTAGCGACCCGCATCGCCAAGCGTTGCAGCATATTGGATAAGCGCGGCGTGGCGCCACGGATCAACCTTTAGCGCCGCCTCGAACCAGGCAAGCGACGCGATCAGCCCATATTGACCGCGCACCAGCTCGCCCTTCAGCACCAGCGCATCGACATCACCCCGGTTAAGCGCCAGCGCGCGATCAGCGGCAGCAAGGGCGCCCGCCACATCGCCCATCTGGAAGCGGATACGGCCAAGGCCGACCCAGGCCGCAACATTTCTGCCGCCGGTTGCGCGGATGAGGCCGAGCATCGCTGCATGACCGTCAACGCGGTTCCCTGAAGCGGCCAGGGCAAGGGCCGCTATTCGTCTGGCCGCCGTCGCATCGCGCGGGTCAGCACGCTTTGCCGCTGCAAGCGCGCGGGCATTGTCGCCCTCGATAAGCCATGCCTGCGCGAGCAGCGCGCGCGCGCGGCCCTTGCTGAAGCCGAGCACAACCGCGCGGTTGACGGCAGCTTCGCCCGCGGCCCCCTGGTCAAGCGCCAGATAGCTGGTGGCAAGGGCGGCAAGCGCACGCGCCGACGTCGGGTCGGCTTTGGTGGCCGTCAACGCATGGCTGCGCGCAGCGGTTGCATTACCTTGAGCGAGCAATTTGGCGCTGATCGCGACTTCCGCCTGCGCCCGTGCCGGATCGGCCGATGCGGGCGCCATTCGCGCCAGCAGGACAAGCACGGCCATTACCACAATAGCGCCAAGCGCAAGCAGGATCGCGCGCAGCTTGACCCCGTGCGGCAAGCGTCTCGCAAGGCGTTGGAGGCGGGTGGAGCGGCGGCGCAGGCCGCGATTAGGCATGAAGGTCATAGTTTTTCATCAAATCATAAAGCGTCGGGCGGCTAACGCCGAGCAGCTTTGCTGTGTGCGAAATATTGCCCTCCGCGCGCGCGAGCGCACTGCGGATGACGTCGCGGTCCGTCGCCTCGCGCGCGGTTTTCAGGTTGAGCGGGAGCACGGGCGCATTGCTTGGCAAATCAAGGTCTGCGGCCGTCACCAGCTTGCTATCGGCCATGATGACTGCGCGCTTCACCCGGTTTTCCAGCTCGCGGACATTGCCAGGCCAGCCCCAGGTATCGATCGCGTCGAGCGCATCGGGGGCAAGCCCGGTCACCGCGGAATGCATCGCCTTGGCATATTTGGCGACAAAATGCCGCGCCAGCAGGCCGGCATCGCCAGATCGCTCGCCAAGCGAGGGAATACGCACCACGATTTCGGCGAGGCGGTAGTAGAGATCCTCCCGGAACCGCCCATCGGCGACCATCGCATCGACATTCTGGTGGGTTGCGCACACGATCCGCGTGTCGACGGGGATCGCTTTGCGCCCGCCGATCCGTTCGATCACACGCTCCTGCAAAAAGCGCAGCAGCTTGACTTGAAGCGGCAGCGGGATGTCGCCGACCTCGTCAAGAAACAAGGTGCCGCCCTGGGCCTGCTCGATCTTGCCCTCGCTGGTCTTGATGGCGCCCGTGAACGCGCCCTTCTCATGGCCGAACAGCTCGCTTTCCAGCAATGTTTCGGGGATGGCGGCACAGTTGATCGCGACAAAGGCCGCGTTTTTGCGCGGCGACAGATCGTGCAAGCCACGCGCCAGCAGTTCCTTGCCGGTGCCGCTCGCGCCAAGCAGCATCACTGACACATCGGCACCCGCCACCCGCTCGATGGTGCGCGTAACCTTGAGCATTTCAGGCGCCGCCGTAATTAGCCCGCCGGGGCCAGCGCCCGCCGCGCCAGCCGCTGCCAGGCGCCGGTTCTCCGCCTCCAGCGCGTGCACATGAAAGGCGCGCGACACGATCAGCCCCAGCGCATCGATGTCGATAGGCTTGTGGTAGAAATCCCAGGCGCCCTCGCCAATCGCCCGAAGCGCGCTTTCACGCGCGCCATGGCCGGATGCGACAATGACCTTGGTATCGGGCTTCAGCGCCAGAATCGTTTGCAGCGTGGCAAAGCCTTCGGTCACCCCGTCGGGATCGGGCGGCAGGCCAAGGTCGAGCGTCACCACGTCAGGCTCTTCGGCGCGCAGCAGCTCGATCGCGCCCGCACGGTCGCCGGCAATCAGCACCTCATAGCCATCATAGGCCCAGCGCAACTGCCGTTGGAGGCCAGCATCGTCTTCCACAATCAACAGCTTTTTCGCGGGCGGGCTCATGCGGCTTCCTCCAGTGGATTGGCGTCTGCGCGTGCGAGCGGCAGGGTGACGCGGAAGCGCGTGCCCTCCCCTTCGCGGCTGAACACCTCCACGGCGCCGCCCATCGCCTCGGCAAGCTGGCGCGCCTCAAACGCGCCCAGACCAAAACCGGCCGGTTTTGACGATACAAACGCCTTGAACAGCTGATCGCGCACAAAGGCCGGTGACATACCGACACCGTGGTCAATCACGTCGATGGCCGCGACATTGGCGCGACCGCGCGTTGCGCTGGACAGCATGATAGTCACCGGGTCACCATTGGCGCTGGCATCAATCGCGTTCTGCACCAGATGGCCAACGAGCTGTTCCACGCGCGCAACGTCTGCCAGCGCAACCAGCGCCACCTCGCCGCGGACGATGATCCGGTGTTGGGCAGACCGGTTCGCCGCAATCCGCTCGAGCAGCGGAATCAGGGGAACCGGCCCGACCCCATCGGCGCGGGCCGGTGAGCGCTGCGCCAGCCGCGCCAGCAGATCGTTCATTCGTGCCGCAGAATCCTGTAGCGTTGCAATCATATCGGCGCGAAAGGCCGGGTTGTCGGCGTGACGCTCGGCATTGCGGGCGACCAGGCTGATCTGGCTTACCAGATTCTTGATGTCATGAAGGATGAACGCAAAGCGCCTGTTGAACTCGTCAAACCGGGCCGCTTCCGACAGCGCTTCTTGCGCGCGCAATTCGGCCAGATAGCTCGCAACCTGCCGCCCCGCGATGCGCAGCATGTCGAAATCCTCCCAGTCCGGGCGGCGATCAACCGGCGGACGGGCAAGCAGAATGGCGCCCACCAGCTTGCCGAAATGTATAAGCGGCACCAGCACCCAGGCCTCGGCGGTCTCCACCATCCAGCGCGGGACCGCGGCTTGTTCGGCCGTGTCAGCGGAGCCGTCCCGCACGGCATCCAGCTCGACGATGCGCCCGCCGCCTTCCAGAAGCTGCGAAAGCACGCTATTGCCCTCGCCAAGCGGCACGTCTACGTCGGCCCAGTTCCAAACCGCACCCTGGCCCATATCCGCCCCTTCCGGCACCAGCAAAATGCCAGCGGGGGAATCGGTCAAATCAGCGACGGCCTTCACGATCCGGGTGGCAAGCGGCGCGGCGCCCGTGCCGGGCACCCCAAGCGTGTCGGTAAAGCCGATCCATTCGGCACGGTAATCATAGCGGTGGCTGAACAAGTGCTTGGCGAGCTTGACCTTGGCCCAAGCACGCAGCCAGGGCGACGACAATATGGTGGCAATCGCCGTTGTCGACCCGAACACCAGGGCGGTCTGCAGCGGGCGCACATAATCCCCGCCGATCACCTCAATCGCGTTGGTCGCCAGCGCCATCGCCAGCACATACACACCCGCTCCGGCTAGGATCAGCGACTGATAAGCAAGCGTGCGTGACAGCTTCAGCGTCCTGTCGCCGTTGCGATGGACAGCGACCGCAAAAGTCGGCGCGAGCAGCGCCACCGCGCCACCGCGCGCCGCCAGCAGTTCCGTCGAGCCGTGGGCGCCGAGATAAGCACCGGCGGCCAGCAAAAAATCCCCCAGCCACAGCGCCGCAACCCCGGTCACCACCAGCCGCATGCCGCCCGGCGCGCGTGTGGCAATCGCTTGATAGGCATGATGAACAAGCACCAGCGCGCCAACGATACCCATCATTTTAGGTACCATCGCTGCTTGCTGCACTAACGCGCCCTCGCTCAGCGGGAGTCCGGCTTCAACGATGCCAATCACGCCGCCGGCTACCGTGAGCGCGGCCACAAGCACGTAAATGACATAGAGTGCGCCACCTTCGACGTGCCGCCAATATCGCCGCTCCAGCGCAAACAAAAAGCCCAGCCACGCCAGGTTTCGCATCGCCTCGGCGACCAGCGTCGTCACGTCTGCGGCACCGATACCGGCTACCGCGAGCGCCCACAGCGCCGTCGCGGCCAGCGCAAGCGTAAAGCTGCGATGGGGAAGCGGGGTCCGCGCATAGCGGAGCTGGCTGAACGCCAGCGCGCCGAACAGCAACGCCGCCAGTGCGTGTGACCACAGGATGAGCATCGCCACCCAGGTGCTGCCGTTATCGCGCGCCCGCCGGGAACAGCACCACGCGCACCGTCTGCAGCAGGATCAACAGGTCAAGGAACGGCGAATAATTCTTGGCATAGAACAGATCATATTCAAGTTTCTGGCGGGCATCTTCGATCGAGGCGCCATAGGGGTAATTGATCTGCGCCCAGCCGGTAATGCCCGGTTTCACCATGTGGCGCTCGGCATAATAGGGAAGCTGCTGCTCAAGATCGTCGACAAATTGCGGGCGCTCCGGGCGCGGGCCAACAAAACTCATCTCGCCTTTCAGCACGGTCCAGGCCTGCGGCAGTTCGTCGATGCGCGTCTTGCGGATGATGCGGCCGACCCGGGTAATGCGCGGATCGTCCTTTTCGGCCCACACCGCCTTGCCGGCGACTTCTGCATCCTGCCGCATCGAGCGCAGCTTCACGATGTCGAAGCCCACATTGTAAAGCCCGACGCGGCGCTGCCGATAGAACACAGGCCCCTTGCTCTCCAGCTTAATTGCAATCGCGGTAACCACCACCACCGGCAGCGTGAGCACAATCAGGGCGAGGCTTGCGATAATGTCGAACAGCCGCTTGAACACACCCGACAGCATCCGGCCCGACGAAAATCCGTCGGAAAAAATGAGCCAGGAGGGGTTCACACTGTCGAGGTCGACCCGACCCGTTTCCCGCTCCAGAAACGTCGAGATTTCGTTGACATGCACGCCCGTCGTCTTGATGCGCAGCAAGTCCTTCAACGGTAGCGCGTTGCGACGCTCCTCCAGCGCCAGCACGACTTCACTGGCGTTGAGGAGCACAACATGGTCGGCCAGATTGTAAATCGCATCACGGGCAATGGCCTCGGGGATGACGCGGTTTGCCTCGCTCATCGAGACATAGCCGACGACCGCAAAGGCCGATCCCGGCACCTGCGCCAATGTTTTGAGCCGCTGGGCACGGTGACCGGCACCAAGCACCACGATGCGCCGCTTGAACGCCTGGCTGCCAAGCGTCGTGCCGAGCAGGATGCGCAAGCCAATCAGCCCGAAAATCGCAAAAATCATCGCGTAGAACAGGTTTGACCGCCAGAAAGTGAAGCCGGGGACCAGGAAAAACACAACGCTTTGAAAAATGATGCCAAGCGCGACCGCAACAATCAGCCGCGCAGTGGCAAACCGGAGCGATTGCAGCGAGTCCGGGCCATAGACGCCGACCGCCACCATCGCGAGTTCGAGCGAACCGGCAAAGGTCAACAATTGCGGCACGCGCATGTAAATCGGCTCGACGAGCATCCCGATTTGCGTCGCGCGCAACACCCACCCGGCTTCTGCTGCCGCGATCAGCATCGCGATATCCATCAGGCCGAGCAACAGCACGGCGTTGGGCACATAATGTTTGAACAGCCTGATCATTCGCCCGTCGCCCTAGCTTCGCTGTGTAAAATTTGCCGACACATATGGCTGTGTCGCAAAAATTGACGAAGAAAGCGTGAAATGTTGCGAGCACCAGCGGTGCAGCGGACGTTTCCACACGTGCCGCCGCTTGCTATGCGGCCATCGTCGATTGAGGGAGCCCAACACCATGTCGCAACGCCGCATTATCCCCGTCATCCTGTCGGGTGGCGCCGGAACCCGGCTGTGGCCAATGT
>JBJXEC010000162.1:0-6525 GCA_046155125.1 Sphingomonas sp.
GGGCGTTTCACATCAGTGATGGTGTCCCCCACCCGCGCCTGCGCCACGTCCTTGATCTGCGCGGTGATGAACCCGATTTCCCCCACGCCGAGGTCAGTAAGCTGCTCTATCTTGGGGCGAAAGCAGCCAACCCGGTCGATGAGATGCTGCGTGCCGGTTGCCATGAACTTGACGAGCTGGCCCTTTTTGATCGACCCCGCCATCACGCGCACCAGAATGACGACGCCCAGATACGGGTCGTACCAGCTATCGACCAGCATCGCCTTTAGTGGCGCATCGGCATCCCCCTTTGGCGGCGGGATGCGGGTGACGATGGCTTCCAGCACGTCGGCGATACCAATGCCCGATTTCGCCGAGGTCAGCACCGCATCGGACGCATCAAGGCCAATGACTTCCTCGATTTCCGCCCGCACCTTTTCGGGTTCAGCGGCCGGCAAGTCGATCTTGTTGATGACGGGCACGATCTCGTGGTCGTGCTCAATCGACTGATAGACATTGGCGAGTGTCTGCGCTTCCACGCCCTGCGCTGCATCGACCACCAACAGCGCGCCTTCGCACGCGGCCAGGCTGCGGCTCACCTCATAGGCAAAATCGACATGGCCCGGCGTGTCCATAAGGTTAAGCGCATATTCCAGCCCGTCGTTCGCGACATATTTGAGCCTTACGGTCTGCGCCTTGATGGTGATGCCGCGCTCTTTTTCGATATCCATATTGTCGAGCACCTGCTCCGACATTTCGCGCTCGGTAAGCCCGCCGGTCTGCTGGATGAGCCGGTCGGCAAGCGTCGACTTGCCATGATCGATATGCGCGATGATAGAAAAATTGCGGATGCGGGAAAGCGGGGTCACTTGGGTCTCTGCAAGGGCGGTTGTGCCATGATGCGCCATAGCATTGCTGGCCCCCTTGGCAACCGGTGGCAAAGGCAGTTCCCGAACGGCGCGATTCGCTGTATCGACCATGCGACTCATATTGTCGGGGGGCACTGAGATGAAATTGTCGATTTTCGCCACGAGCCTTACTTTGGTAGCGATGGTGGCGGCGCCTGCTGCGGCCGAGAAAACGCCCAAGCTCGCGAAAGAATCGTCGGGGCAGAAACTCCAGCAAGCGACGGCCAATGACGTGCCGCATTGCGCGCGCAAGCTCGGCACCGTCTCGGTCCGCGATGGCGACGATCCGCTGCCCTGGACCCAGAACAGCCTCGCCCCGCCGTCCAAGCTGCTCAAAGTGCTGATTCAGCGCTCGGGGTGCTTCAACCTTGTCGACCGCGGCGCGGGCCTGAACGCGGCGGTGCAGGAACGCGACATCGGGTCCGGGCTCGGGCTGCAACGCAAGTCGAATGTCGGGCAGGGCCAGATCAAGGCGGCCGATTATGTGCTGGTCGCTGAAATTCAGGGCGCCAATGCCAATGTGAGCGGCGGCGGGGCAGCGGGCGTTGCTGGCGCCATCGTCGGTGGTCCGCTCGGCGGGCTGTTGGGCGGCATCCGCTCCAAGAAGCTGGAAGCAAACACGGTTCTGTCGCTGACAAACGTCCGAACGACTGAGACGATCGCGGTTGAAGACGGGTATGCGGCCAAGAAGGATACCGCCTTTGCGGTCGGCGGCCTGTTTGGCGCCGGTGGCGTGGGTGCAGGAGGCATTGGCGGCGGCTATGAAAGTACTGATGTCGGCCGCGTTATCACGCTGGCCTTCATTCAGGCATACTCAAAAATGGTCAATTCGCTGGGGCTGGTCCAGCCCGGCGATGCCGGAACGGCGCAGGCCGCACCGGCCAAAACCTTCACCGCGCAAGGGCCAGTGGCGCTGCGCACCAGCGCGCTCGCAACCGCCAAGGTCATCCGCACGCTGCCCGTCGGGGCGATCGTCTATCCGACCGGCAACAAAAATGGATTGTGGTGGGAAGTGGCCGATGAAAACGACAATGTCGGCTGGGTGCTGAATACCAAGCTCGCGCCGTCGCAATAGCTGAGCGCGCCGGGGGCAATGATCTGGCAGCAGGGCAGCAATGAGTGTCAGGATAGCCGGTTCAGCACGCCCACCAGCTCGCCCCAGCCATCAATAACGGCATCCGCGCCCAGCTCTTCGACGGGCCCGTCAAGAAAACCAAAGCCGACGGCGATGCTTGGGATACCTGCCGCTTTCGCAGCCATGATGTCGTAAATTGAATCGCCGATAAACACGGCCCTGCCGCCACCACAGCGCGCGATCATTTCGTGAATGGGAGCAGCGCTTGGCTTGGCATTGCCCGGCCCCAGCGTATCGCCGCCAATAACCGTCTCGAAACGGCTGAGCAGTCCCAACTGCTCCAGCAAATCAGTGGCGAGCGATTCGAACTTGTTGGTCACCACCGCTAGCGTCACGCTTTGCTCTGCGAGCGCGTCCATCGCCTCCACAGCACCCGGAAAGGGGCGCGAATAGACGCAAATATTGGCCGCGTAATAGCGTAGCATCTGCTTGTACAACGGTCGGAATTCCGCATCGCTTACCCCGCCGCTGGCCTTCAGCCCAAGCGCCAGCATGTGCTTGGCACCGCCGCCGATCATCGGCCTGATTTCCTCCTCGCGCAGCAACGGGCGCCCGACATCGGCCAGCACATGGTTCACCGCCGCCAGCAGATCACCGCTGGTATCGATAAGCGTGCCATCAAGATCGAAGCCGACGATGTCGAACAGGCGGGGCACCGGTGCGGTGTGCGCGGCGAAGGGAACATTTTCTGCCATCGCGCGGTGTCTTTGAGCATCGCTATGGAATTGGCAACCCAATCATGGCAGGGCGGCCGCAAGACGGAGCCTCAGGCATGAACGCACAACCCTCCCCGCCGCCCATCGCCGCGATTATCCTTGCCGCCGGCAAGGGCACGCGGATGAAATCTGACCTGCACAAGGTGCTTCACCCAGTCGCCGGGCGGCCAATGCTGGTCCATTTGATCGATACGGTCGCGTCGCTCGCGCCGAACAAAACGGTGGTGGTTACTGGCGCCGGGCGCGAACAGATTGAGGCCGCAGTTGCCCCGCTTGGCGTTCTCACTGCGTTACAGGCAGAACAGCTTGGCACTGGTCACGCTGTGCAACAAGCGCAGGCGGCGCTCGCTGGTTTCAGCGGTGACGTGCTGGTCCTGTATGGCGATGTCCCACTCGTCAGTGCAGCGACGATGCAACGCATGATCGACCGTCTGCATGCTACCGATGCCCCCGCTGTCGTCGTGCTCGGCTTTCGCCCCGCCGACACCGCCGCTTATGGCCGGGTGATCGCCGATGCGGACGGGCGCATCATCAAGATGGTGGAGCATAAAGACGCATCTGCGGGCGAACGCGCCTGCACCTTGTGCAATTCCGGGCTTATGGCCGCGCGCGCAGACCGGCTTTTCGCGCTGCTGGACCGCGTGGACAACGCCAATGCGGCGCGCGAATACTATCTGGTCGACATCGTCAACATCGCCAATGCCGATGGTGGCACCTGCGCCGTCATCGAGACCGACGCGGACGAAGTGGCCGGGGTCAACAGTCGCGCTGAACTGGCGGCGGTCGAGCAATCCTGGCAGGCAAAGCGGCGCGTGCAAGCAATGGCAGACGGTGCCTCGCTGGTGGCGCCACAGACGGTGTGGTTCGCTTTTGACACCGTCATCGGTCGCGACGTGACGTTGGCGCCAAATGTGGTGTTCGGCCCCGGCGTTACCGTGGCGGATGGCGCGACCATCCATGCCTTTTCGCACATCACCGGCGCGACCATTGGCAAAGGCGCAGAAGTTGGCCCCTTCGCGCGGCTAAGGCCAGGCACCGTACTGGGGACAAAGTCAAAGGTCGGCAACTTCGTCGAGGTGAAAAAGGCGGTGCTGGGCGCTGGCGCCAAGGCCAATCACTTAAGCTATATCGGCGATGCAGACGTCGGCGCGGGCGCCAATATCGGCGCGGGCACCATCACCTGCAATTATGACGGCTATTTCAAGTACAAGACGGTGATTGGTGACGGCGCGTTCATCGGCTCGAACTCGGCCCTCGTCGCGCCCGTTACAATCGGCGCAGGCGCAATCGTTGGCGCGGGCGCTGTCGTCACCGCTGATGTGTCAGCCGACGCGCTCGCCCTTGTGCGCCCATCGCAAAGCGAAAAACCCGGCTGGGCGTCCCGCTTCAGAGCCATCATGACCGCCCGAAAAGCGGCAAAGGAGTAACGAACAATGTGCGGGATTGTCGGCATTCTAGGAGATAGCCCGGTTGCGGACCGGCTGCTCGATGGCTTGAAGCGGCTGGAATATCGCGGCTATGATTCAGCCGGCATCTGCACGGTGCATGCCGGCATGTTCGAGCGGCGCCGCGCGCAGGGCAAACTCGTCAACCTTGCCACGCGCCTCGTCGAAGAGCCACTCCACGGCAACAGCGGCATCGCGCACACGCGCTGGGCAACGCACGGCGCCCCGACCGAAGATAACGCGCACCCGCATATCGTTGGCGACGTCGTGCTCGTGCACAATGGGATTATCGAGAATTTCAAGCCGCTGCGCGACGAGCTGCTTGCCGAAGGGCGCCACTTTCTGAGCCAGACCGACAGCGAAGTCGTTGCGCACCTGATCGCGCGCGAAGTCGAACGCGGCGCAGTCCCCAAGGATGCCGTGGCTACCGTGCTGCCGCGTCTGCACGGGGCGTTTGCGCTGGGCGTGATGTTCAAGTCCGATCCCGATCTGCTGATCGGCGCCCGTCTCGGCGCGCCGCTGACCATAGGCTATGGCGAGGGCGAGAATTATCTGGGCTCAGACGCGCTGGCACTCGCACCGCTCACGCAACGCATCGCCTATCTGGAGGAGGGCGATTGGGCCGTGCTGACGCGCGCCGGGGTGCAGATTTACGATCAGGCCAATGCGCCCGTCGAGCGCCCCATCGTCCACTCGGGCGCGTCTGGCCAGTTGATGGACAAGGGGAACCACCGCCACTTCATGCAGAAGGAAATTTACGAGCAGCCCGTGGTGGTGGCGCAAACCCTGCGTTCCTACCTTCGGCCGCTTGAAGAGCGCGTGGCGCTGCCCGATATGGAATTTGACCTGAGCACAGTCGAACGCGTCGCCATCGTCGCGTGTGGCACGGCGAGCTATGTCGGCATGATCGGCAAATACTGGATCGAACAGCTCGCGCGCGTGCCCGTGGAAGTCGATGTGGCGAGCGAGTTTCGCTACCGCAACCCGGTGCTCACCCCCAACATGCTGGGCATCGTGATTTCGCAGAGCGGCGAGACGGCGGATACGCTGGCAGCGCTGCGCCACATGAAGGCAGCGGGGCTGACGACGGCGGGCATCATCAACGTGCCGACCAGCTCAATGGCGCGTGAGGTTGATCTGTTGCTCCCCACTCATGCCGGGCCGGAAATTGGCGTGGCGTCGACCAAAGCGTTCACATGCCAGCTTGCGGTGATGGCCGCGCTTGCGACCAACCTTGCCCGAGCCAAGGGCGTGCTGTCGCCGCAAGAGGAGCGCGACATCGTCCATCACCTGACGCAAGTGCCCGAAGCGATGAGCCACGCTCTGTCGCATGACAGCGAGATTGAGGCGATGGCTCCCAAGATCGCCGTTGCGCGCGATGTGCTGTATCTGGGCCGCGGGCCTGATTATCCGATGGCACTGGAAGGCGCGCTGAAGCTCAAGGAAATCAGCTATATCCATGCCGAAGGCTATGCCAGTGGCGAAATGAAACACGGCCCTATCGCGCTGATTGACGACGCAGTGCCGCTGATCGTCATTGCGCCGTCCGGCCCGTTGTTCGACAAGACGGTTAGCAACATGCAGGAAGCGCAAGCGCGCGGCGCGCAGGTCGTGCTGATTTCCGACGCGGACGGCATCGCGCAGGCCGGCGAAAACACGCTGGCCACCATCGAGATGCCCAAGGTCCACCCGCTGATCGCGCCGCTGGTTTACGCGGTACCCATCCAGCTGCTCGCTTATCATGTCGCGGTGGTCAAAGGCACCGATGTCGATCAGCCACGCAATCTCGCCAAATCGGTGACAGTGGAATAGCGACCGCCAGGCGCCAGCTTAGTCCCTCAACAGCTGGATGATTGCCGAAAAGTCCTTGCCGCCGCGCCCGGCATCGGCCTGGGCCTGGTAAAGCTCGGTAGCGCGCGCTGCGACCGGGGCCTGTGCGTTTGTTTCGGTCACAGCCGCCATGGCGAGCTTCATGTCCTTGAGCATCAACGCCGTCGCAAAGCCGCCGTCATAGTCATGGTCCGCAGGCGTTTCCGGTCCAACACCGGGGACGGGGCAATAGCGCGTCATCGACCAGCTCTGCCCGGAGGAAACTGAGGAAATATCGTAGAATTTTTGCGCGTCCAGCCCGAGCTTCTCCGCCAGCAAAAACGCCTCGCACGTAGCCGCCATCGTGGCGCCAAGCAGCATGTTGTTGCAGATCTTTGCCGCCTGACCAGCGCCGTTGTCGCCAGCATGAATGACTGTCTTGCCCATGGCGGCAAGGATTGGCTCGGCCCGCGCGAAACCTTCCTCACCACCACCAACCATGAAGGTCAGCGTGCCGGCGTTGGCCGCCGCAA
>JBJXEC010000163.1:0-8886 GCA_046155125.1 Sphingomonas sp.
TTCAGCCTTACCGTCTCGGTCACGCTTGGCAATGCCGTGCTGAACCAGCAGGCGCTGATCGATGCCCGCGCCCGGCCCGCGCAAGTCGTGTCGCGCGGATGGGATGATCCCGCATGAGCGCCGTTCACTTGGTTTTCCTGCCCGCGTCCGGCGCCGATTGGCGCTGGTTGCGAATCGAAAATCACGCCGTAGTTGCGCGGGGCAACGGCGCGCCCCCGGTCGACGCGACCGTGCCGCTCATTGCCATTGCGCCTGCGGAGGCAATGGCGCTTCATTGGGCGCGCCTGCCGGACCGGTCAGCGGCTCAGGCGACGGCGGCAGCAAGGCTTATCGTCGCCGAGCTGAGCGCTGCGCCAATCGAAACGCTGCACGTGGCGGTCGGGCAGGCCGACGACGCCGAGGGTGCGGAACAGCCGGTCGCGGTTATTACGCAGGCGTGCATGCGCGCGCTGCTCGCGGGGCTGGCCGACGCGGGAATCGAGCCTGCCGCCGTGCTGCCGGCAGCGCTGTTGATTGCGGCCCCGGCAAGCGGGTTTGTTTGCGCCGATTTTGGCACGGAACGCGTCGTTCGGGGTGCCGCGCGCGCCTTTGCCGACGACCCGGTGCTAACCCCGCTGCTGACGGGGGGCGAGGTGCCCGAACCCCTGGATCATACGGCCCTTGAGGCGGCGATAGTCTCCGCCGTCGCGCGGCGGCCGCTTGATCTTCTGCAGGGACCGTTCGTCCGCAAGCAGCGGCTGATGCCGGATTGGGCACGATTGCGACAGCTCGCGCTGCTGGCGGCGGGCATCGTGGCGGTGACGCTTGCGATCACGCTGGTGCAGGTCCTGCGGTACAATCTGGCAGCAGACGCGCTTGAGCAAAAGACCGATCAGCTCGCGCGCGCTGGCTTGCCCAAGGGCGAGTCCGTCAATAACGCCGCGGTCCAGCTGACGGATCGGATGGCGCGGCTGCGCGGGGCCGGAATCGGCTTTAGCCGGGCCAGCGCGTCCGTGTTTCAGGCACTTGCGGCGGTACCGGGTACGGAATTGCGGATGCTGTCGTTTGATGCGAATGGCGACGTTCGGCTGACGCTGGTCACGCAGACGCAAGGACAGATCATCGACGTGAAGTCGCAACTGGAAGGCATGGGTTTTGTCGTGCGGCCAACGCCATTTTCTGCGAGCAACGGGCGCTTCGCGGGCGACTTTACAGTGAGCAAGCCATGATAGTTGCTGCCCGGCGATGGTATTTTTCGCGGAGCCAGCGCGAGCAGTGGCTGGTCGGGCTGGCATTCGTGCTGACGGCGCTAGTGCTGGCATGGGCGGTCATAATCCGGCCGCTGGGTGACGCGCTGGACGCGGCGCGCACGCGCCATGCCGATGCCGTCGAGCGCATGGGTGAGATGCGGGCGATGGTGGATGCCTTGTCGGCATTGAAGCAGCACCGCGTTGATCCCATCGGCGTGCCGCTCGAGGATTTTATTCGGTCAGCGGCGGGCGAAGACGGGTTTGCGCTGGACAATGTGGCCGCCCAGCCCAGTGGTACTGTTCAGATTACGTTGCCGTCGGCGCGGCCAGCGGCGTTGTTTTCGTGGCTGGCGACGCTCGAGCAGCGCGGCGTCCTGGTCGTGTCGCTCGCGATGCGAGACAATGGCGACGCCACTGTCGCCTGTGACGTCGGGTTGAAGGCGAGGGGGGCGTAATGCGGCGGCTGCGACTTAGCTCAGGCCTGGTGTTCGGCATTTTGTTTGCTCTGGCGCTGATCGTGTTGCTGCCGATGCGGCTTGCGCTGGAGTGGGTCGGTCTGGACGCAAGGGGTCTGGCGGCCCGCGAGGTGAGCGGCAGCGTCTGGACAGGCAGGCTGAGTGACGCGCGCTTTGGCGATCTCGCGCTGGGAGATGTGCGGGCGGGTGTCTCGCCGTTCCAGCTGCTGGCTGGTCGCGCGCGCGTTAACCTTGCGGGCCGGACCCCTGGCACAGACAAGGCGCTCGTCGGCGCACTGGGCGTGTCTCGACGCAGTTTTGGCCTGGATGACGTGACCGCCGCCGTCTTGGCCCGCCATGCTTTTGCGCCGCTACCCGTATCACAGCTTGAGCTTGACGATGTTAGCGTCCGGTTTGAGGGCACAAACTGTGTTCGGGCGAGCGGGCGGGTCCGCGCCATGATGTCAGGCGGTATCGGTGCTGTGCTGTTGCCCGCGGTGATGAGCGGCACGGCAAGGTGCGAGCGGAACAAGCTGCTGTTGCCGCTTGTCAGCCAATCAGCGACGGAGGCGGTCAACCTCAGAATTGACGGCGACGGGGCGTATCGAGCCGAGCTTGTCGTGCAACCAAGTGACGCAACGAGCAGCGAGCAACTGGCGCTGGTCGGCTTTGTACAAGGCCCCGCCGGGTATCGGCTTTCGGTAGACGGTCATTTTTGAGGAGCTTGACGCAGCGCCTGCCAGACGGCTAGTGGCGCTTCCTTCACGGCGATCGTAGTTCAATTGGTTAGAGCACCGGCTTGTGATGCCGGAAGTTGCGGGTTCAAGTCCCGTCGGTCGCCCCAGTTTCTAATGCTTGTTTCAGGATGGCTTGCGCGTGACCACCGGCTGGGGCTTCCCCGATTTTGACGCGCATGAAGGCGTGCATCTGTTCACTGACGCGGCGTCCGGCCTAAGCGCGGTAATCGCCATCCACTCGACCGCGCTTGGCCCCGCCGGCGGCGGCGTGCGCTTCTGGCATTATGCCACAAGCGACGATGCGATCACGGATGCGCTGCGCCTGTCGCGCGGCATGAGCTTCAAGAATGCAATGGCCGGGCTGCCGATGGGCGGCGGCAAGGCGGTTGTGCTCGCCGACACTGGTGGCACCAAAACGCCTGAGATGCTCAAGGCATTCGGTAGGGCGATCGATTCGCTTGGCGGGCGTTACGTAACGGCTGAAGATGTCGGCATGGCCGATACCGACATGGTGACGATCGCGAGCGAGACGCGGCACGTCTCTGGGCTGCCGGTCGCGAGCGGGCAGGCTGGCGGCAATCCCGGGCCCTCGACGGCGCTCGGCGTGTATCTCGGCGTAAAGGCGGCGGCCAAACGTGGGCTTGGCGCGGACTCCATGGCCGGGCTACATGTGGCAATTCAGGGCGTGGGCAGCGTTGGCGGCGGCCTTGCCAAGCTGCTCGCGGCAGATGGCGCCCGTTTGACGCTGGCCGATGTAAACGGCGCGCGCGCCTTGGCACTGGCGGCCGAGCTGGGCGCAGAGGCGGTGCCGGCTGACGACATTCTTGCACTTCGGGCCGATATCGTGAGCCCGAACGCCCTTGGGGCAATCCTGACCGAGCAGTCCATCGCCGCGTTGCAGACGACCATCGTCGCAGGCGGCGCGAATAACCAGCTTGCCACACCACAGGATGGCGCGAGGCTGCACGCGCGCGGCGTTCTCTATGCGCCCGATTACGTTATCAACGCAGGCGGCATCATCAACGTTTGTCTTGAATATCTCGGGCAGGGCGATCGCGTCGAAGTCGATGCGCGCATTCGCAAGATCCCGGAGCGCCTTGTGGAGGTATGGGACGAAAGCGACCGGTCAGGCCTGCCCATCGCCGATGTGGCCGACATGATTGCTCAGCGAATGATCGGGCGGGGCTGACAGCGCGAGCTGACCAAGCGTTGCCGGCAACTGGGCCATGACGCCAGCGACTGTTGCTCCTCTTGAGTCAATTCATGGGCAGATTGAGTGCCTCGGCTACCGCCTGATGGCGGATTTTGCCGCCTGACACGTTCAACCCGTTGGCGAGATGCGGGTCCGCTGCCATCGCTGCATCGGCGCCCAGATTGGCGAGCTTCAGCACAAAGGGGAGCGTTGCGTTGTTGAGGGCGAAAGCCGATGTCCGCGCGACTGCGCCCGGCATGTTCGCAACGCAGTAGTGGATGACACCATCGACTTCGAACACAGGGTCTGCGTGCGTTGTCGGGCGCGAGGTCTCGAAGCAGCCGCCCTGATCGATGGCGATGTCGACCAGCACCGAACCCCGCTTCATGGTCTTTAGCATCTCGCGCGTGACCAGCTTGGGCGCTGCGGCCCCTGGCACGAGCACCGCGCCGATCACCAGATGCGCGTTGCGCACCGCCGCTGCAATGGCGGCCTTGGAGGCATAAGCGGTTTTGATCTGGCTGGAGAAAAACATATCAAGTTCGGCCAGCCGGGCGTTGCTGATGTCATAGATGGTAACATCTGCGCGCATCCCCACCGCCATTTGCGCGGCGTTCACGCCCGACACGCCGCCGCCCAGAATCGCAACCCGCGCAGGCGCTACGCCCGGTACACCGCCAAGCAGCACGCCACGACCGCCCTGTTCCTTTTCCAGATAATGCGCGCCGACCTGTATCGACATCCGTCCGGCGACTTCCGACATTGGTTTGAGGAGTGGCAGCGACCGGTCGGCGGCGGTTACTGTTTCATAAGCGATACAAGTGGCACCAGAGGCCATCAATCCTTCGGCCTGCGGTTTGTCTGCGGCAAGGTGCAGATAGGTAAACAACGTGTGACGGCTCTCGAGCAAGGCGATTTCGCCCGCCTGCGGTTCCTTGACCTTCACGATCATGTCGGCGCCGGCAAAGGCGGCCGCGGCGTCTGCGACGATTGAAGCGCCAGCGGCGATGTAGTCGGCATCATCAAAGTCAATGCCGGCACCGGCACCGGTTTCCACAATGACGCTATGGCCAGCGGCAACCAGCTCGGCAACCGAAGGCGGCGTGAGACCGACGCGATATTCGTGGTTCTTAATCTCCTTGGGAACACTGATTCGCATGAGGCCTCTCCGCATGATGTTGCACGTGATACCACGCGCCCTATCGGCATTGTCTCGTTGCTAGGCAATAGGGTGCGTGCTAGTCCGAGCTAACTGCATTAACGGCACGAAATCGGGCCTGACCATGACCGACACTATTGCCGCACTGCAAGGGGCCCATCGACCGTGACGACCGACACTGCCGGCGCCTCTTCAGGCGGCACCCACGCGGCCGGTGAGGCTTCTGACCATCTTGGGCCGGGGCATCATCGAGACGGCGCCCTGAAGCTGGCGGTAAGCGCAATTGGCATCGTCTTTGGTGATATCGGCACCAGCCCGCTCTATGCTTTTCGTGAGACTTTTGCCGGGCATCACGTGCTTGCGCTCGACGTGCCGCACATCATGGGCGTCGTCAGCCTCATCTTCTGGTCGATGATGGTGGTGGTGACGGTCAAATATGTCCTCATCATCATGCGCGCGGACAACAAGGGTGAGGGCGGAAGCCTGGCGCTGCTCGCGCTTGTTTCTGGCCGCACCAAGACACAGCGGTGGACGCAAGGGATTATCCTGCTCGGCGTGTTCGCCACCGCGCTGTTCTATGGCGACAGTATGATAACGCCAGCCGTTTCCGTGCTCGGCGCGGTCGAAGGGCTGGCGGTGGCCGCGCCGGCTTTTGCGAGCTGGGTCGTGCCGCTGTCAGTCGCGATTTTGGTGGTGCTGTTTTCCATACAGCAAAGCGGCACCGCCCGCGTCGGCGCCTTTTTTGGCCCGATCATGCTGCTGTATTTTCTGGTGATTGCCGTGCTTGGCCTGTTTAGCATCGCCCAGACCCCGGGCATCATATGGGCGCTGTCGCCGCTTTATGCTGTCGACTTCTTCACAAGCGACCCGGTGCACGCCTTCCTGGCACTCGGCTCGGTTGTGCTCGCCGTGACGGGTGCCGAGGCGCTCTATGCCGATATGGGGCATTTTGGTCGCAAGCCGATTGGCATGTCGTGGCTCGTGTTCGTGCTGCCGGCGTTGCTGCTGAACTATATGGGGCAGGGCGCGTTGCTGATGCGCGACGGCCATGTCGCGCTGGAAAGCCCGTTCTATCTGCTTGCGCCAGAGGTGCTGCGCCTGCCGCTGGTGCTGCTCGCTACGATGGCCGCCTGTATTGCAAGCCAGGCGGTGATTTCAGGCGCTTTCTCCGTGACCCAGCAGGCTATTCAGTTGGGTTTCATACCACGCTTGAGGATTGAGCACACAAGCGCCTCAACTGCCGGACAAATTTATATTCCGCTCGTCAATTGGGCGTTGATGGTCATGGTATTGTTGCTGGTCGTGTCGTTCCGCACCTCCTCCAACCTCACATCGGCCTATGGAATAGCGGTTACGGGCGCGATGTTCATTGACACGTGCCTGCTTGCGGTGGTGCTCTTCCGGTTGTGGCATTGGCCGGTCTACTATGCGGCGCCGCTGCTTGCGCTGTTTTTCCTTGTCGACGGGGCATATTTTGCCGCGAACCTTACCAAGGTGCCCGATGGCGGTTGGTTCCCACTGTTGGTTGGCTTCATCATTTTCACCTTTCTCACGACGTGGTCAAAGGGCCGCAAGCTGATGATCGAGCGGATGCGGGAATCGGCCATGCCGATGTCGGTGTTCATCCAATCGGCGGCGAATTCGGCCACGCGCGTGCCCGGAACGGCAGTGTTCATGACGTCAAGCGCAGTCGGCGTCCCGCACGCGTTGCTGCACAATT
Organism: Sphingomonas sp.; assembly: GCA_046155125.1. Lineage (GTDB taxonomy): Bacteria > Pseudomonadota > Alphaproteobacteria > Sphingomonadales > Sphingomonadaceae > Sphingomonas. The sequence goes on from JBJXEC010000163.1 coordinate 6,493, forward strand.
TGAAGCATAACCGGGTGTTGCATGATCGGGTTGTCTTGCTGACGGTGTCGATTGCCGACCAGCCCTATTGGCCAGAGAATGAGCGCTGCGAGATTGCCGATCTTGGCCACGGCTTCCACCGGATGATCTTGCGGTACGGGTTTATTGAGGAGCCAGATGTTCCCGCAGCCTTAGCCAAGGTCGATCGGTGCGGCGCTGAATTCCGCATGATCGACACCAGTTTCTTCCTCGCGCGGCAGACATTGTTGCCGTCGGCGCGGCCGGGCATGATGATCTGGCGTGAAAAGCTGTTCGCGTGGATGCTCAGGAACGCGGAAAGCGCGATGGAGTTTTTCCGGTTGCCGGCCAACCGTGTCGTCGAACTGGGCAGCCAGGTCGAAATTTGAGCCTGGGGGACAGGCCGGCCGGCGGCGCACCGATCATCATCAGCGCGCTGCTTGCACAAAATGACTTTGCGTTTTTCAACACCTTGCGAAAGGCGCATTTCCCAGCTGAACGCAACGTGCTCGACGCTCATTTGACGCTCTTTCATCATTTGCCGCCAAGCGCGGCCGCCGACGTCACCCGGGCGTTGGCGCAGGAAACGCGAAGGGCAGCGCCCCCAAAGGCATCAGTAAGCGCTCTCATTTCGCTCGGGAGGGGGGTGGCTTACCGCATTGTCTCGGAAGACCTGGATGCTATTCGTGATCGGCTGGCCGCGCGGTTCGCCGGGCAATTGATGCCGCAGGACCAGAGCCCGTGGCGCGCACACATCACCGTTCAAAACAAAGTTCCGCCCGCGCAGGCGCGCGCGTTGAAGGCGACGCTTGAGGCCGGGTTCCGGCCCCGCCCGCTGGAATTGGCGGGGCTCGCGGCATGGTGGTATCGTGACGGCCCATGGGAGCTTCTGTCGCGCCACCGTTTTGGCTGAGGAGCGATGCTCGTGACCCGCCTTGACCGCTTGGCGCCGCAGACCTATAGCCGCGCCCTTGCCGGTGGCGGCAGCCCTGTCTGGGGCGGAGTAGCTCAGTTGGTTAGAGCACGGGAATCATAATCCTGGGGTCGGGGGTTCAAGTCCCTCCTCCGCTACCATTTTTTCGTTGGTATCGGGCGAGGGCGGCGGCCGCGCATGCTAGGGGTGGCCGTAACCAAATCGCGTATATCTTGGCGCCAATATCGCGACTGCCGGGTTGCGCCATCTGCACCGTCGTCCCTACATGCGCACAGCGATATTCTGTACCACAAGGCGCATTCATGACAACTCACGCGACTCGTATGCTCATCATCGGCTCCGGCCCGGCTGGCTTGTCAGCCGCAATCTACGGGGCACGAGCGGGCATGAAGCCGATCCTCGTTCAGGGCATTCAGCCCGGTGGCCAATTGATGACGACGACCGATGTGGAAAACTATCCCGGTTTTCGCGATGTTATCCAGGGGCCCTGGCTCATGGATGAAATGCAGGCGCAGGCCGAGCACGTGGGTACGGTGCTGATGTATGACACCATTGTCTCCGTTGATCTGGCGTCGCGGCCGTTCCGCCTGATTGGCGATGGCGGTGACGTGTACGAAGGTGATGTGCTCATCATCGCGACAGGTGCCCAGGCCAAATGGCTTGGGATGGACAGCGAAGAAGCCATGAAAGGCAAAGGCGTGAGCGCCTGCGCAACTTGCGACGGCTTCTTCTATCGCGGCAAGAAGGTTGCGGTCATCGGTGGCGGCAACACTGCCGTGGAAGAAGCGCTGTACCTCACAAACCACAGCAGCGACGTGACGTTGATTCATCGTCGCGACACCCTGCGCGCTGAAAAAATCCTGCAAGACCGGCTGTTTGCGCACCCGAACATCACCGTGCTCTGGAACAAGGAAGTAGCGCGCTTCGTGGGCGGCGGGTCGCCGGAAGGGCTGGTTGGCATCGAGGTCAAGGATCGTGTGACCGGCGATGTGTCGATGGTGGAGGTCGAGGGCGGGTTCGTCGCGATTGGGCATAGCCCGGCGACAGAGCTGTTCGCCGGGCATCTGACGCTCGATCGGGATGGATATATAGCCGTCATCGTCGAGCCGGACGTGTCCGCGAAACAACTCGGTCGCCGGATGATGGCCGATCGCAACGAAACCACCCTCGACGTCGAGCCGTGAAGCCTCGCCCGACACGCGGTCGAGCAGATCAATCCCGACCAGTCCCTCGGGCGTCCCGCCGCCGACGAAGCTGCGCACTTCCTTGTTCCACAACACGCTGATCTTCGGATTGGCGAACAACCGGTCCTGCAGGATTTTCTCGGCCCGCAGCGAGTCGCGTCGGTGGATAAGCGTCACGTCATCGCTGTGGTTGGTCAGGTACAGCGCTTCCTCGACCGCGGTATTGCCGCCGCCGATCACCGCGACCTTCTTGCCGCGATAGAAGAAGCCGTCGCAGGT
>JBJXEC010000164.1:0-13018 GCA_046155125.1 Sphingomonas sp.
ACATCGCCGATCGCCCATAGCCCGGCAACATTGGTGCGGCACATCGGATCGGTGACGATATGCCCACGATTGGTCTCGACGCCCAGCGCCTCCAGCCCGATATTTTCGGTGTTTGGCACAATGCCGATGGCGACAATGACGTGGCTGAACTCGGCTGACGTCACCTTGCCGTCCGCGCCCTTGATCGCAGCTTTGACGCCGCCCGCGCCCACCTGAAGCTGGTCCACGCCGGCACCGGTCAGGATGGTCATACCCTGCTTTTTCAGCGACTTTTCAAGGAAGGCGGACACATCGGCATCTTCCACCGGCACAATCCGGTCGAGCATTTCAACGACCGTCACCGCAGCACCCATGTCGTTATAGAAGCTGGCAAACTCGATGCCGATCGCGCCCGACCCGATCACCAGCAGCTTTGTTGGCATTTCCGGCGGCACCATGGCGTGCCGGTAGGTCCAGATCCGCTTGCCGTCGGCGGGCGCAAACGGCAAGTCGCGCGCACGGGCGCCAGTGGCGACGATGATGTGCTTGGCGGTAAGTTGCTCGGTTTTCCCGTCTTTGGTCACCGAAAGCTTGCCCGGCCCGGTCAGCGTGCCATCGCCCATATGCACGGTGATCTTGTTCTTCTTCATCAGGTGCGTAACACCCTGATTGAGCTGCTTGGCAACCCCGCGCGAGCGCTTGACCACCGCGTCAATATCGGCGCTGATCTTGTCGGCTGCCAGACCATAGTCCTTGGCATGCTGCATGTAGTGATAGATTTCGGCCGAGCGCAGCAGCGCTTTGGTTGGGATACACCCCCAGTTGAGGCAAATGCCCCCGAGCAGCTCGCGCTCGACGATGCCAACTTTCAGGCCCAGCTGCGCCGCGCGGATCGCGGCCACATAGCCGCCAGGGCCGGAGCCCAGCACGATGAGGTCATATGTATCAGCCATTCGCCACCCGTTCCTTTGCGCGTACCATCTTCCACCACACCGCCGCCGCGACCAGCCCGGCAAGCGCGCCGATTGCGGGCACTGTCCAGATCGTCGGGATTCGCCAGACGACCCGCATCAGCGCGATCGCGGCGATGCTCCCGCTCCCCGCGGCAACTGCGTGAAACACCAAGCGGCTTGTGCCGCGCGGAATCAACCTGTCGATGATGAGGCCAAATCCCAGCCCGCCTGCCGTTACAAATATCAGGCATAGCAGGAAGGACGCCCCAAGCCCGGCAAGCCAGCCGCCCAGGTTCTGCGTGGTCTCAATGCCCACCACAACGCCCAGTACCAACGCGCAGGCAGCCGATGCGGACAGCGCCGCCACAGCAAAAGCAAGCAAGCGCCGCCGCCAGCCAACCTTCATGGCGCAACCGCCCTTGGCCGGCCATCCTCGCCCATCGCGACCAGCGTAAACCGGCCGCGCGCCGCGCATTCGGTCGCCTCGCCGTGACGGTCGCGGCGCCAGCATTCGACCGCAATGGTCATCGAGGTGCGGCCGGTCGAAACCAGTTCGGCCCAGCACGACACTTCATCGCCAATCGCCACTGGTGCTGTAAACGAAAACCCGTCGGCTGCGACCACTGGTGCCCGCGCGCCAGACATTCGTGAGGCAAGCGACCCCGCCGCCAGCGCCATCTGCCCCATCAGCCAGCCGACAAATGCCTGACCATAGGGGTTGGCATCCGCCGCCATTGCCGTCGCACGGATCGCGGGGCCGCCTTGTGGTGGCGCATCACCCATGCGCATTCCCGGAACCGGGCACGCCTGCGGCATGCGCGCGGCGCCACGCCTCAGCCAGCGGTTTGAGCCCCATGCCGCCGATGAACGCGACCGACACATAGGCGATGATCCAGATTTCGCGCGCGGCAAGCGGCACGGCCCAGGCGGCGCCCTTGGCCATCACCAGCGCGACAATCACCCCGGCGGCAATGTGCATCAGTTCGACAAGTATGTGCCTCATAACGGGAGTCAGGCGACCAGACCGAGCGGGCGCTCAATAAGGTCTTTCAGCACCTTCATCAATTCGGCGCCGTCTGCGCCATCAATCGCGCGGTGATCAAAGCTGCCAGTCGCTGACATTACAGTCGCCACGCCGAGCGCGTCATCGATAATATAGGGGCGCTTTTCGCCCGCGCCCACCGCGAGAATCATCCCCTGGGGCGGGTTGATGACCGCATCGAACTGCTTGATGCCGAACATACCCATGTTCGAAATGCTCGCCGTGCCGCCCTGATATTCGTGCGGCTGGAGCTTGCCGTCCTTGGCGCGGCCGGCCAGATCCTTCATTTCGGCGGCAATCGCGGAAATGCTCTTGGCGCCGGCATCCTGGATGATCGGGGTGATGAGCCCGCCGGGGATCGACACAGCAACCGCAATGTCGGACCTTGTGTAGCTGACGAGACTGTCGCCAAGGAAGGTGACGTTGCACTTGGGCGCTTGCGCGAGGGCCACGCCAAGCGCTTTGATGAGCATGTCGTTGACCGACAGTTTCACGCCACGCGCCTCGAGCGAGGCATTCAGCTCGCCGCGCAGCTTGAGCAGCGCATCGAGCCTGATGTCGACCGTCAGATAGATATGCGGCACCGTCTGCTTGGCTTCCGTCAAGCGGCGCGCGATGGTCTTGCGCATGTTCGACAGCTTGTCGACGGTGTGCGGAATGGTCTCGTCCCAAGCGACTGGCGCTGCAGGCTTTGGCGCGTCGACGGCGGGCGCCGCAGCGGCGGCCGGTGCCCCGTCAGGGGCAATGGCGGCGACGGGCACCGCGGCGGGCTGCGCGGTTTCGACATCGGCCTTGACGATGCGCCCGCCCGGCCCGGTGCCCGCAAGCGTCGACAGGTCGAGCCCCTTTGCGGTTGCCATCCGGCGCGCGAGCGGGCTTGCCTTCACCCGGTTCCCGGCAGCAGCGGCGGGCACTGTCCGGGGTGACGCAAGCACAGGCGATGGGGGCGCAGTGGGTACGGAAGCGGCGGCCGGATCAGGCACCAAGGGCGGCGCTTTTGCGGGGGGCGGCGCCTTTGCAGCGGGCGCAGGCGGGGCGCCTGCCTCTTCCCCGTCCTGCAGCAACGTGGCAATCACAGTCCCGACCTTCACATTGTCGGTACCTTGCACAACCATGATGGCGCCGATCACGCCTTCATCGACAGCTTCAAACTCCATCGTTGCTTTGTCAGTTTCGATCTCGGCCATCAGGTCGCCGGACTTGACCGTATCGCCCGCCTTTACAAGCCATTTTGCCAGCGTCCCCTCCTCCATGGTCGGCGACAATGCGGGCATCTTGATCTCGATTGGCATGGGAGGCGGGCCCTTTTAACAGAACAATACAACGCTGCCTTTCCTTCGCCATCAGCGCGGCCGGGTCAAGACCATGATGGCACCGGCAAGGCAGATGCATGCAAGCGGGCTTGCGCTTGGCGCGCGGGCGGGCCACCTTTTGCGCATCAACGGGCATCGGGTGGGCAATGCGGATATATCTGGTCGTTATCGACGAAAGCCCCGAGGCTGAAACGGCGCTGCGCTTTGCTGCGCGTCGAGCGGTGAAAACCGGTGGCAGCGTGGAGATTCTGGCGTTGGTCCCGTCGGTTGATTTCGTTGCCTGGGGCGGCGTGCAGGCCACTATCGAAGAGGAAGCACGCCAGCATGCCGAAGGCATTGTCGCTGCCGCTGCCGGGCAATTGGTCGCCGAATCCGGGTTGAAGCCCATCATCACCGTAAAACAGGGGGACGCCTCCAAGATCATTCGCGAGATGATCGCCGGCAATCCCGACATTGCAGCGCTGGTTCTGGCAGCAGCACCCAGCGGCCCGCCGGGGCCGCTCGTCAGCCACTTCACCGGGTCAGACGCAGGCGCGCTGCCGGTGCCGCTGATGATCATTCCCGGATCGCTCTCGGTCGAGAACATCGACCGGCTGAGCTGACGGCGCAGTTTCCCAACCCGGTTTCCCAGCCCCGGTTTTCAGGAGGCCCGGTTTTCAGGAGGGTTGCGCGGCCGGCTATACCGCGCCACCATGGGGCATGCGCCATATTGCCCTCCTCGCCGCGGCACCGCTCATGCTGCTCGCCACCGCCGCCGCCAAGGCCCCTGTCACCAAGCCTGCCACCACGCGCGCCAATGCCGCCGCACCGAGCGCGGAGCGGTTGCGCGCAAGTGTCGCCAAGCTGGTAAGTTTCGGCACGCGCAACACGCTGTCGTCCGCCACGCACCCGACGCGCGGCATCGGCGCGGCGCGCAACTGGGCGGCGGGCGAATTCGAAGCGATCAGCACTGCGTGCGGGCGCTGCATTTCGGTTGAACGCATATCGCGAGAATTCACGGGCCCACGGGCTCCAAACGGCGTGGTCGTTGAGGATGTGCTCGCCATCCAGCATGGCCGCGACCTGGGCCGCGTTGTCATCATCGGTGCGCATATCGACAGCCGCGGGTCCGACACACTCGACGTGACGAAGGATGCACCCGGCGCCAATGATGACGGTTCGGGCGTCGCCCTGGTGCTGGAAGTCGCGCGCCACCTGTCGACGCAAAAGTTCGACGCTACAATCGTGTATGCCATTTTCTCGGGCGAGGAGCAGGGGCTTTGGGGCGGCACGTTGCTCGCCGAGACCGCCAGACAGCGCGGCTGGGAGGTATCGGCGATGCTCAACAACGATATTGTTGGCAATACGGTCGGGCAGAACGGCATCCGCGTGGCTGACCGGGTGCGGGTGTTCTCCGAAGGCATCCGCGCGTCGGAAGATTTGCGCGGGCAGCTTGCCCGGCGCGGCAATGGCGGCGAGGATGATGGCCCGTCGCGCGCGCTCGCCAAGACGATCGACAAGGTCGCCAGCGAGCTCCCCGGCGGGCTGGACGTGTTCGTGGACCGGCGACCAGACCGGTTCGGGCGCGGCGGCGACCATGAACCCTTTTTGAAGCTTGGCTACCCGGCCGTGCGATTTTCCGTAGGCGCGGAAAACTGGACGCAGCAGCACCAGGACCTCCGCACCGAAGGCGGCATTGAATATGGCGATACCATCGACAAGATGGATTTCCCCTATCTGGCAAAAGTAACAGCGATCAACATCGCCGCTGTCCGCCAGCTGGCAAGCGCGCCGGGGGCGCCCAAAGGCGTGACGATCGAAGGCGCGTTGTCGTTTGACACCAACATCAAATGGGCGCCGGTGCCCGGTGCGACCCGGTACCGCCTCCGCTGGCGGCGCACCGATGCGCCCGGCTGGACGGGAACGCGCGACGTGACGGCCACCGAGGCAAAGCTCGTCAACGTCTCCATCGACGATTATCTGTTTGCCGTCTCGTCGGTGACCAGCGCGGGCGCCGAGAGCATCCCTACATTGGCCGGCCCCGCCCCCCGCTGATTTGACGGGAAGGGTAAAAAAGATATGGGCCGGCTGCGCGAACAACCGGCCCTTTTTTCGATAAAAATGCGCTCGGACGGGAGCTTCAGCTGCCTCTTATAACCTCGCACGAGCAGCGCCGCGGCTTGGGATGCCACTTGCGTACCGGCTTGCGCCACACCTTCTTCGACCGGACGCTGACGGTGCGATATTCGGTTATGTACTCGGTCGTCGTCGTGGTGACGACTGGCTGCGACTGGACGGTAATGGTGGTGACGGTCGGACCGCCATAGCCATAGGTCTGGATGACGGGCGCCGGCGCTGGGTAGCCGCCGGTCGTCCAGGTCTGCGAATAACCGCTGCCGGGCGCCGGGTGCACTTGCGGGGCGCCATAGGTGACCCCAGCCTGGCCATATCCATAAGCGGGTTGGCCGTTTCCATAGGGGGGCTGGCCGTATCCGTAACCCGGTTGCCCATACCCCGGTTGGCCGAACGCATAGCCGCCATCGGCGCGGTTCCAGTCAATGCCATAAGCCGAATCCAGGACGCGGCCGCGCGTGTCAATCAAGACAGCATCGTCATAATAACGCGACCATGTATAGCCAAAGGGCGGCTGTGGCAGCCCGTACAGCCCATAATTCCCGATAATGAACTCAGGGTTCACCCAGTAGCGCGGCAGGCGATAGCCACGGCCCGGGCGGCGATAGCCACGCACGCCACCGGGCGCGCGTTCGGCCGCTTCCCAACGCCCGTTGCCGCCTGTGTTCCAATTCGGTGCCTGCGGCGCGCGCTGTTGCCACTGGCCAGCGACAGGCGGTGGCGGGGGCAATTGCGGGCCGCGGACGGGAAGCGGCGGCAAGGGTGGTGGCGGCGGCAGCGGATCACCCGGAAGCCGCTGGATCGTCTTGCCGACCTGGCCTTCGCCCGTCGGTGCATCAGCGATTCGCGCCGCAGATGCAGGCGCAATCGCCGTGGCTGCAAGCACCAGAACCGACGCTAGGGTGAGGCTTCGCATGGTAAACGCTCCCTGTAACGACATCCCGACCTTTACCGAAATGCCTGTCTAATTAACGTGTTTGTTACCATTTTCGGCTGATTTCCGCCAGCTTGGACCCTGTCCCAGATCGGGTCACACCCGGGTGATAAGCAGCGCACCGATGGCCTCACATCCGGCCGCATCTGCCGCGTCAAACCGGCCCGGCCTTGGGCTGTCGAGGTCGAGCACACCAATCAGCGCACCCTCTCGCACCAGCGGCACCACGATTTCCGACGCGCTGTCGGCGTCGCAAGCGATGTGGCCGGGAAACGCATGGACATCAGCCACCAGCTGCGTCTGCTGCGTGGCTGCTGCCGTTCCGCACACGCCGCTTCCAAGCGCGATGCGGATACAGGCGGGCTTGCCCTGGAACGGCCCGAGCACCAGCTCACCCCCGACCAACCGATAAAAGCCTGCCCAGTTCAATTCCGGCAGGTACTGCCAGATCAGCGCCGCCGCATTGGCCATGTTGGCAATCGGGTCTGGCTCGTCGGCCGTAAGCGCATCGAGGGCGCTCAGAAGATCACGGTAAAGCGACGCCTTGTCGCTGCCATCAACCGAAAATGTGTACATCACTCCATCCTCACTTTGGCGCGCGCGGCCTTGATAGCGCCGCGGCTGGTCTTGGCGTCGGTCCGCCTGGCCTTGGCGGCCTTGCTGGGTTTTGTGTCGACGCGCTTTGCCGGCCGCTGATGCGCACGGGCGAGCAGCTCGGCAAGCCGCGCGCGCGCGTCTGTCCGGTTCGCGTCCTGCGTGCGAAACCGGCGCGCGGTGATGACGATATCGCCCGTTGATGTCATCCGCGCACCGGCAAGCGCCTTGAGCCGCTGATACACGTCAGGCGCAAGGCCCAGCCTGAACGCCGACACTCGCAGCTGCACGGCGGTCGCGACCTTGTTGACATTCTGGCCGCCGGGGCCGGACGAGGCGATGAAGCGCTCCTCGATCAGCTGCTCGGGCACGTCCATGTCACGCAGCTACCGGCATGTCACGAAGCTGCCGGGGCGATGCTGAACCCAGCGGTAGCAAAGCGCTCGGGGAGCGGCGCTTCGGCAACGACATCCGGTTTGCCCTCACGCGGCACCGTAAGCGCCGCAGCGTGGAGCAGCATCCCGTGCGCGCTTGCCCGACCATAGACGGCATCGCCCGAAACGGCGGCGCCAAGTCCTTCGGCTGCATGCACGCGGATTTGATGCGTGCGCCCGGTTTCGGGTCGAAATTCAACGAGCGACTGGTCGCCGATGATGTTCACCACCCGCCAATGTGTGCGCGAGGCCTTTCCGGTCGGGTCGCCGACCATCCGCCAGCCTGCTTCCTGCGTGCTGACCTTGCCGAGCGCCATGTCGATAGTGCCCGCTTCCTCGCCCGGCACGCCGTCCAGCACGGCAAGATAGAGCTTTGACACGCTGCCCGCCTCGAATGCCTGCTGAAAACGCTTGTGCGCCTTGGGGTTGCGCGAAAGCAGCAGGCAGCCGCTCGTGTCGCGGTCAAGCCGGTGCACCGCCTGCGGCCAGCGCTGGAAGCCAAAAGTGAGCCCCTGCAAATGGTTTTCGAGGCTGAGCGCACCATCCCGCGGCGGGTCGACCGGGAGCCCGGCGGGCTTGTCGATCACCAGCGCTTCGCCGTCGATAAAAAGAACATGATCTGCCAGCATCACCGACCCATGCCACCAAGCGGCCGCGCGCGCCACAAAAACGCGCGGCGCCCGATTTGGCGAGCGCCGCGCCGAGGGAGATCAGGCGGCAAGCTTGGCGGCAATCTCGGCAATCCGGCGACCCTGATAGCGTGCGCCCGCCAGATCAATGTCGCTCGGGCGGCGGCTGCCGTCGCCGCCGGCAATCGTCGTTGCGCCATAGGGCGCGCCACCCAGCACTTCATCGATCCCCATTTGCGCCTGATGCCCATAATCAAGGCCAACGATGGTAAGGCCGAAGTGCATCAGGTTGGTAATGATTGAAAACAGCGTCATTTCCTGCCCGCCATGCTGGGTTGCGGTCGAGGTGAACGCGCCGCCAACCTTGCCATGCAGCGCGCCGCGCATCCACACACCGCCGGCGGTATCCCAAAAGCTCGCCATCTGGCTCGACATCCGGCCGAACCGGGTCGGCGATCCCACGATGATCGCGTCATAATGGGTAAGCGCCTCAGGGCCTTCGATAACGGCGTGCGCGGTGTCCGTTTTGAAATGCGCTGCCTCGACCACCGCTTGGGGCGCGGTTTCGGGCACGCGGCGAATGTCCACCTCGGCGCCCGCCGAACGCGCGCCTTCTGCCATTGCCTCGGCCATGGTCTCGATATGGCCGTAAGACGAATAATAGAGCACGAGAACTTTGGTCATTGTAAAAACTCCTGCAAATCACGGTTGGTTATTCGGTGTCGACAAGCACCAGTTCAGCATCGTCGATGGCAGTGATGGTGATGGTCTGGCCGCCGCCAATGGCCGCCCCGTCGCGCGCCTCAAAGCGCTGGCCATCAATCTCGATCACCCCGGTTGCCGCGACCAGATAGGCGTGGCGCCCCGTGCCGATTTCATGGGTTATTGCCTGCCCGGCGCTGAGTGTCGCTGCCAGCAGGCGCGCGTCGGCACGAATCGGCAACGCGTCGCCGTCCTCAGCAAAGCCGCTGGCAAGCGCCACAAACTGCCCGTCGCGGCCAGCCTTTGGAAAGGGTTTTGCGCCCCAGCTTGGCGACCCGCCCAGCCGCTTGGGCTCAATCCAGATCTGGAACAGCGTGGTCGGCTCATCCTCCAGATTATATTCGGCATGGCGCACGCCAGCGCCAGCACTCATCACCTGCACATCGCCGGCCGCCGTGCGGCCCTTGTTGCCCATTGAATCCTGATGCGTGATTGCGCCCGTGCGGACGTAGGTGATGATTTCCATGTCGCGGTGAGGGTGCGGCGGAAATCCTGATTGCGGCGCGATAACATCGTCATTCCAGACGCGGATGGCGCCCCAGCTCATCCGGTTGGGGTTGTAATAATCGGCGAACGAAAAATGGTGCCTGGCGTTCAGCCAGCCATGATCGGCATGGCCAAGGCTGGCGAAGGGACGGCGCTCAATTGTCGCGCTTGGCGCTATTTCAGTGGTGATCGGCATGATCGCGAACTCCCGGTTGGTGCCGCCAAGATAAGCATTGCAATTGCAGCGTAAATGGAAACAACTGAAACATATTGTTTCCATTTTGATGATAAAGGTCGATCATGCGCTTGCCCGACGTCGAAGCCTGGGCAATCTTTGCAAGTGTCGCCGAGTATCGCAGCTTTACCGGTGCGGCGGAGGCCATTGGCCTGTCAAAAGCGTCGGTCTCAAAGGCGATCACCCGGCTGGAAACCCAGCTGGCGACGAGCTTGTTCCATCGGACGTCGCGGCGGCTGACGCTCACCGAGAGCGGGCGGGCACTTGCCGAATATGCACGACGCATGCTGGCGGAGGGACGCGCTGCGCAGGAAGCGGCGCTGGAGAGTGCATCGGCACTTGCCGGGCCGGTGCGGGTCAGCGCGCCGATGAGTTTTGGCCTGTTGCATGTCGCGCCCGTGCTCGCCGATTTTCTCGCGCAGAACCCGGCAATCCATGTCGATCTCACCTTGTCAGACGCGCATATCGACATCGTGGCGGCGGGCGTCGACATTGCGCTTCGGATCGCTGATTTGCCGGACAGCTCGCTGCGCGCGCGGCGGCTTGGTTCGGTCGCAACCCACATCGTCGCCGCACCTGCCTATCTGGCAGCGGCCGGCACGCCTGCCCATCCAGCGCAACTTGGCGAGCACCGATTGCTTGCATATGCCAATGTGCGCGGGCCGTGGCGGTTCATCAACGCGCGCGGCACGGAGGCTGTGGTGCGCGCCGAGGGGCGGCTGCGCGCGAACAGCGGGGAGGCGCTGCTGCCCGCGCTCCGGGCAGGACTTGGCATCGCGATGCTGCCCGATTTCATCGTCGCTGACGATCTGGCGAGCGGTGCGCTGGTGACGTTGCTGGACGACTGGTCCGTCACGCCGCAAGTCGCCCTTCACCTGATGACACCGCCTGGCAAGTTGCGCCCGGCGCGGGTGGAAGCGCTGATCGGCTTCTTTGCTGACCGGCTTACCAGGATCTGCGCTGCCTGATCGCTACTTGTTCTCGCTGTCGAGCTTGCCGAATTTGGCCTCGAACGCCGCAATTGCTCCGCGCGCCAGAAGACCAGCCTGCTCGACCCAATTGTCGCGCACAATCCGCCCCTTGAAGTTGCCGAGATGCGCGTCGACCTTCGCGATATCGGCAGTTGACCAGGCCGCGATCTGGTCAAACCGGCGCACCCCAAGGGATATCAGCAGCTTGTTGAGTACCGGGCCAACGCCTTTCAGCTGCAGCAAATTGTCAGGCGCGCCGACGGCACCGGCAACGCCAATATCGGTGACCACCGGGGCGGCGGCCGGACCGGCGACTGGCGCAGGCGCGGTGGCGGGCACCGGCGCGTTTGCAACTGGCGCAACAGGTGGTGAAATCGTCGCCGGCGCAGACGTGCCCGCCATAGCCGGCGCGGCTGCCGTAGCCACCGGCGCTACGGCTGAAGACGATGCGGCCGGGGGCATCTCGCTGTTAACAGGCGCGAACATCGGCATTGCTTGCGCAGCGGCGCCGGGCATCGTGGCCGCCGGTTCTGCCGGAGTTCGCTCGATGGACGCGGGCACCGCGCCGCTTATGTCACGGCTGGCATCAGCGCGCCGGGCCCCGTGGAAATGCCACCCGTCAAAATCCGGCGCGATATACCGAAAAATGAACCAGGCAGCAGCAACCAGCCCGAGCAACAGCCCGATCATCAACAGCGCGGCAAGACCCGTCATCCTCTTTTCCCTCTCGTCAACGCTTGGCGGCGCATTGTCGCCGCGACCGGATGCAAACGACCCTCGCATACCGCTGGGAAAGGTCAAGCCGGTTGCGCCAATGCGCCGCCAACGACCGCCACGTGCCGACAGATACCGCGACATGCTCGTTATGGGTAATACAAGCGACTCGTGGACTAAGGCCGCTTAAGTCGAAATTAACCTTTGTCCTTCAGAAGTCGTTTGGTTAATGACGTATCGCGACTGACGAGCCGAAGGGGGCTTGGGCCAGTCACGAGCGACAGGGGGATAGTGCCACATGCGCGTGTTGCTGATCGAGGACGAGCCGACCACGGCCAAGGCAATCGAGCTGATGCTCTCGGCCGAAGGCTTCAACGTCTATACGACCGATCTCGGGGAAGAAGGCCTCGATCTGGGCAAGCTCTATGACTACGACATCATTTGCCTCGACCTGAACTTGCCGGACATGCACGGCTATGACGTGCTGAAAAAGCTGCGCGTAGCGCGCGTTCAGACCCCGGTCCTGATCCTCTCGGGCATCAGCGAGATGGACTCCAAAATCCGCAGCTTCGGCTTTGGCGCAGACGATTATGTGACCAAGCCTTTCCACCGCGACGAACTGGTCGCCCGCATCCATGCGGTTGTCCGCCGTTCAAAAGGCCATTCACAAAGCGTTATCCGCACCGGCAAGCTCGCCGTGAACCTTGATGCCAAGACCGTTGAGGTTGATGGTGCCCGCGTCCATTTGACCGGCAAGGAATATGCGATGCTCGAGCTGCTGTCGCTGCGCAAAGGCACCACGCTCACCAAGGAAATGTTCCTGAACCACCTGTATGGCGGCATGGACGAACCCGAACTCAAGATCATCGACGTGTTCATCTGCAAGCTGCGCAAGAAGCTCAGCATGGCGTGCGACGGCGACAATTACATCGAGACCGTCTGGGGCCGTGGCTATGTGCTGCGCGAGCCCGACGAAGTGGTGACCGCCAAGGTCGCTTGAGCTTTTACAAGGGCTAATCGGGGGAGATCCGCGGTTCCGGGGGGGACCGCGGATCTTTTTTTGGTTGGTGCGCGCGGCGCTGGCGGAACGGCGCCCATTCGGCGTTTCCACCGTCTGTCCGGCGTCAGGAACCCGGCTTTCGACTTCGTGCTGACATCAACAGCACGGCGCCGCACTCTTGGTTATGGCGTGGGTTGCGCGCTAATTTAGGTCTATTGGAGTAAGTTCTGTGCGCTTCGCAATTTTATTTTCCTTGCTCATCGCTGCGCCGGCTGCGTCGGCTACTACTGACAATCACCTCGATGCAGCGGCATTGCTCGCCGGTACTTCTGGGCATTGGGACGGCGAATTGCAATATCGAGATTATCAGTCGAACACATGGCAGGGTTTGCCAGTGAAAGTGTTTGTTGCAGCGCAGCCCGACGGCGTAACAACAATACGCACCGCGCAATATGACGACGGACCGCAAACCGGCATTGTGACGATCACGACCGTCACGTTAGTCGACGCTTCGGCGTTGACGTCCAGCTACGCCATTTTCCGAAGGAACCGGGCGACGGATATCGGCTTGGCCAAGATCAGCGTTGCAATGCCAAACTCTGACCCGACCCACTGGACGATGATTAGCTTGGAAACGCGAAAGGACGGCAACGATGTCGCACAAGTCCGCGAAACCACGACGCGTAACGGCGATGAATTGGTGACGGTAAAGGAAGTCAACCCGATCGGCGACAATTCAGACGCTTGGTTACCGCGAAATCGATCGGTTCTGCGTCGGGTTGGGCCTTGATAACTCGGCTGCGGCGAACAACTTGCTGGAGCGACCCGAACGCCGCCAATTAATCTTAGACGACGCCCCC
>JBJXEC010000165.1:0-9975 GCA_046155125.1 Sphingomonas sp.
GAAGTTGGGCCGACAATCGCGGCATTACCGGCCGGGCTCGATTCCGGCGTGCTGCTGCGGCGGCCCGATATTGTCGCGGCGGAATATCGGCTGCGGGCGGCCAATGCGCAGGTCGGCGCCGCGCGCGCCGCGCTGTTCCCGCGGATTTCCCTAACGACCGTGGCCGGGCTCGCCAGCAATACCCTGTCACGGCTGTTCACGGGCAGTGCCTTCAATTATTCAGCGACGCCCGGCATCAGCTATCCGCTGTTTTCGGGCGGTGCCGGAAAAGCAGGCGTGCGGCAGGCACAGGCGCAGTTCGACGCTGCGGTCGCAACCTATGAGCGGGCCATCCAGACGGCGTTTCGCGAGGTGGCCGATGCGTTGGCGCGACGCGGCACGATTGGCGAACAGCGCGCGGCGCAGCAGCTGCTGGCAAACGCTGCCGCGGATAATTTTCGTCTGTCTGACTTGCGCTATCGGGGCGGTGTCGCAAGCTTTCTCGAAAGCCTGGATGCGCAGCGCGCGTCCTATGCCGCCGAACGCGGATTGGTGAATGTGCAGCTGGTGGAGGCGGCTAGTCTTGTCACGCTCTACCGAACGCTGGGTGGTGACCAGCTCATCGACGCAACACCAACCGGGCCTGTTGAATCCAGCACGCCGCGCTGATCCCGCCCGCTTAATGAAAGTCCCGCGATTTCGGCAGAATCCGCACATCGCGCGGGTGGCCAGCGCGGCGGATGGCGCCGCGGGGATGCTGGGGGTGGTCGAACTCGTCGGCGCGGCTGCGCTGGGTTGGCGTTTCGCCGCGGGTTGACAGCGTGTCGAGCAAAAACGTTCGGTCAATGATCCGCTCGGCCATCAGATGCACCACACCCTCTACGCTGCGCTGCACCTTGCCCACTACTTCCATCAGCCGCGCGGCCATCACTTGCTGGCGGAATATCTCGAACTGCCGCGCCCATAGCACGACATTAACCACCCCGGTTTCATCCTCCAGCGTGATGAAAATCGCGTTGCCCTTGCCGGGTCGCTGGCGGACCAGCACGATGCCGGCGGTGCGCACGCGCGCGTCGTTTTTTGCGGCTACCGTCTCGGCACAACTAAGCACCCGCTCGGCCAGCAGTGGCGCGCGCAGAAACGCCATCGGGTGCGCCTTGAGCGACAGGCGCGTGAGCTGATAATCCGCTACGACATGTTCCGCGCCCGACATTTGCGGCAGCGCGGCATCAGGCTCAACGCCCAGTTCGGCCGCGCGCGCATGCGCGAACAGCGGCAGCTCGCCGCCGGGCGTGCGGCGCACTTCCCACAAGGCCGCGCGCCTGCCCATCGCGATCGAGCCAAACGCATCGGCATCAGCCAGCAGCCGGAGCGCGCGTTGCGGAAGGTCCGCGGCACGGGCAAGCTGCTCGACCGAGGTGAAACCACCGTGTGCCAACCGAGCGCGCGCCAGCCTTTCAGCCCAGTCGCCACGAAACCCGGTAATCTGGCGAAACCCAAGCCGCAGCGCATGGCCATGCACCGGCGCGGCGCCGAGCGGCTCCAGGCTATTGTCCCACCCGCTTGCGTTCACATCAATGCCGCGCACGTCGACTCCGTGCTCGCGGGCATCGCGCACGATTTGTGCTGGCGCATAAAACCCCATCGGCTGCGCGTTGAGCAGCCCGGCGGCAAACACCGCCGGCTGGTGGCATTTTATCCAGGACGAAACATAGACCAGCCGCCCAAAGGCAAGCGCGTGGCTTTCGGGAAAACCATAGGAACCAAAGCCTTCAATCTGCTTGAAGCAACGGGTGGCAAAGTCGCGCTCATAGCCGCGCGCGACCATCCCCTCGACCATCTTGGCCTGAAAATTCTCCATCGTGCCAAGGTTGCGAAACGTTGCCATCGCGCGGCGCAGGCGATTGGCATCCGCGCCCGAAAATTTTGCCGCAACAATGGCCAGCTTCATCGCTTGTTCCTGAAACAGTGGCACGCCAAGCGTTTTGCCGAGCACTTGGCGCAATTCATCCGCCGGGCCGTGTTCGGGGTCAGGTGACGGAAACGTCACCGCCTCACGCCCCTGCCGCCGCCTGAGATAGGGGTGAACCATATCCCCCTGAATAGGGCCCGGCCGCACGATCGCCACCTGAATGACAAGATCGTAAAATTCACGCGGGCGCAGGCGCGGCAGCATGTTCATCTGCGCGCGGCTTTCCACCTGAAACACGCCAACGCTGTCGCCCTTGCACAGCATGTCATACACTGCCGGGTCGTCAGCAGGCAGGCTGTCAAGCTGATAGTCCCCAAGCCCTGAGTCACGCATCATCTCGAAGCATTTCTGGATGCAGGTGAGCATGCCGAGCGCCAGCACATCGACCTTCATCAGCCCGAGCGCGTCGATATCGTCCTTGTCCCACTCAATGAAGGTGCGGTCGGCCATGACGGCATTGTGGATCGGCACCAGCTCATCGAGCCGCCCCTGTGTCAGCACGAAACCGCCAACATGCTGCGACAGATGCCGGGGGAAGTGGAGCAACTGGTCGACCATCCATTTCAGCCGCGCGATGTTCGGGTCCTCCAGGCTGAAGCCGGTTTCGGCAAAGCGCTTGTCCTCCATGGCGCTGGCATAGCTGCCCCAGACAGTGCTGCTGATCCGGCTCGTCACATCCTCGGTAAAGCCCAGCACCTTGCCAACTTCACGCACCGCGCTCCTTGGCCGGTAATGGATGACGGTCGCGGCGATGCCCGCCCGCTCGCGACCATAGCGGCGATAGATATACTGCATCACTTCCTCACGGCGTTCATGCTCGAAATCGACATCGATATCGGGCGGCTCGCGGCGTTCTTCGGAAATGAAGCGGGAGAACAGCAAGTCGTGCTTCATCGGATCGACCGAAGTGATGCCGAGCAGAAAGCACACCGCCGAATTGGCGGCGGACCCGCGCCCCTGGCACAATATTGGCGGGCTTTGCGCGCGGGCGAACCGCACCACATCATGCACGGTAAGGAAATAATAGGCATAGCCGCAGCGCCGGATTAGGGTGAATTCCTCGTCGAGCATGGCGTGTACGCGCGGCGGGATCCCTTCCGGAAAGCGCGCGCGCGCCGCCTCCAGCGCCAGATGCTCCAGCCAGTCCTGCGGGCTCCAGCCGGGCGGCACCGGCTCGTGCGGATATTCATAGCGCAGATCATCGAGCGAAAAACTGATGCACGCGAGCAGGCGTGTGCTCGCCTCGACCGCACCCGGCCAATCGCGGAATAGCCGGGCCATGTCGCAAGGCGACTTCAGGTGTCGCTCGGCATTGGCGAGCAAGCGCGTGCCGGCCGCCGCAATTGTCGTGCCGTGGCGAATGCAGGTCAGCACATCGTGCAGCGGGCGCGCTTGCGGGTCGGCATAAAGTGCATCGTTGGTCGCGAGTAGCGGCACGCCGATCCGCTCGGCCAGGGCGGCTCGTTCAGCAATCAGCCGTTGGTCGCGGCCTTCATACCGCATGGGCGCTGCCAGCCACAGCCGACCCGGCGCCATCGCCGCCAGCGCGCGAAGCCTGGGTTCAGCGCCCCTGGGCAGGGCGGTCTCTGGCAGGGTGAAATCGCGCTCAACAGGCTCGGCCTCGTCGCTTGCAAAACTCGTTTCGGGCATCGCGATGAGCAGCAGATCGCCCAGATGATCGGCCAGATCAGCCATCCCCAACAGGCACCCGCCCTTAACCGCGCGCCGATTGCCCAGCGTGAGCAAGCGGCACAACCGGCCCCACCCGGCGCGGTTCTCAGGATAAGCGACGATATCAGGCGTGCCATCGGCAAACACCAGCCGCGCACCGACCGCGAGGGTGAAGTCAAGGCGTGGCAGGCCCGCTTCTGCCGCTGCCTCCTGCGCCTGCCGCAGCGCAACATGCGCGCGCACCACGCCTGCCACGCTGTTACGGTCGGCAATGCCGACCCCCGCCTGCCCAAGCGCAATCGCCTGTACGACCATATCGGCAGGGTGCGAGGCGCCGCGCAAGAACGAATAGTTGGACGCTGCGACGAGTTCGGCAAAATCCGTCATCCCGGTGCTCCGGCCCGCCCGCCTGCCAGGCGCCCCCTTGCGCAGGCAACAACGCGCAACGGCTGGGGCAACACCGCGCGCACCACCGCTGCGATGCGCGCCATCCAGCGCTTCGTCGCCCCTCCCGCCACCAACCACAACGCAGCCAGCGCATTCATGCAAACAACCCGTGCAGATACCAGCCGGGGTTGATCTTTTCCTGCCCGTAAAGCCCGTGGCGAAAAATCCAGAAACGGCGGCCGCGGGCATCTTCCACCCGGTAATAATCGCGAGTGAGCCCAGCGTTACTGTCGCGCGTCCACCACTGTGCCGCGATCCGCTCCGGCCCTTCGAACCGCGTCACTTCGTGCAGCGTGCGCCGCCAGCGAAAGCGGTGCGGCGGGCCGTCGGGGACTTCGGCCACCACCTCGATGAGCTGAGGCGGGTCGAACAGGTGCAAGGGGCGCGCGGGTGGCTCGCCCGCTTCGGAGGGCGCCCAAGGTGCAGGCTCCGCCACCTCAATCGCCGGGAGCGCGAACACCGCCTGTTCGGGGATATGCGTGTCGCGCGGGCGCAACCGGCGGAAGCGGGCGCGGCCCATCCGCGTGCTCAGCCGGTCGATGAGCGCTGCCACCTCGCCTGCCGCCACCGCCCCGCCTTCAAGCTGCAATTGCGTGGGCGCAAGCGGCTCCAGCACTGGCACGGCGAGCCTGATTAGATCAAAGCCAAAGCCCGGATCAAGCGGATCGGCCAGCGCCTCGATACTTTCCGCAAACAGCCGCATCACCGCCTTTGGGTCACGCAGCGGCAAGCTCACCTCGACCGCAAGATCACGCACCGCGCCGTCGCTGCGATAGAGCCGCGCAGCAAACCGCCGGCCGCCCATGTGCCGCTCCAGCAGCGATTCACCCGCCTCGGCCACCAGCTCGCCAAGTACGCCAAGCGCCTGTTCTGTATACGTAATCGGTTCAGCAAAACGCCGCTCGACCAGCAGCGCTGGCAGCGGGCGACGCGGCACGATGCGGCTGTCGGTGCTGCCCAGCATCCGCCGCAGCGTCGCCACCAATTCCTCGCCAAACCGCGCGGCAAGCGGGGCCAGCGGGCGGCTCGCCAGATCGCCAAGGGTGATGAGCCCGGCGCGGCGCAGCGCAAGCGTCGTTTCTTCATCAGCGCCAAGCGCAGCGATAGGCAGCCGCCGTACCGCGCTTGCCTCATCGGCGGCAGGCGCTGTCTGGAACCGGGCAAGCGCCTGTGCCGCCTCGGGCGTGCGGGCGAGCGCGTGGCGCAGCGACAGGCCTGCCTGCGCCATCCGCGCCTCGACATCGGCGACGAGCGCGCCCTCGCCACCCGCCGCCTCGGCACACCCGCTGATGTCGAGCGTAAGCCCATCCTCCCCGGCAATCGCGACCATCGGCGTGTAGCGATCACACCCGTCCGCGAGCCATTCGAGCAAGCGGTGATCGGCCGCCGGATCATGCGGCACCGCAACCAGATCAGGCGTGCGGGCGCGGGCATCAGCGAGTGTCAGCCCCAACAGCGAAGCGCCGGTAGCTGTGGCATCCCCGGCGACGATGCGCATCGCTCCGCGCTGCTTTTCGGTAAAAACCAGCGGGCCAGTGGTGAGCGTGGTGATAAGCGAGGATGTGCGGCTCAACCCGGTGCTGCCCGCCTCATCCGGCGCGGCGCCAGCCTGGCGTCGCCACCGGTCGGCCGAAAGATAGGGGAACCACAGCGCCAGATAGCGCCGGGTCGAAGAATTTGGCCTGCTCACGATTCCACTCCACTCGCCACTGCTGCCCGGCACTGCCGCCGCGCTGGCGCAACAATTCGACCTCAAGCGTCGGATGCCCCGGCGCGCCTGCCCCCAGCGCCTTTGCCGCCACCGACGCGACTGACCAGCGCGTGTGCGCGGCACTGGGCATGGGTGAGGCCTCCGCCCGCAACAACAGCGCCGTCGTGCCGGAATTTTCGGCCGCCACCGCCAGCCTGCGGGTCGCGGTCAAATCCAGTGCGCGCGGGCTTTTCCACAGCTCGATCACCGCCACGTCGATCGTCGGGCAGCGCACCACCTCTGCCGCGGCCCGCAGCAGCGCCAGCGCATCATCCATCACCCCAAGCACCAGCCGGGCCGGGTCAACCCCCAGATCGCGCAAGCCGGGCGCGTGCAGGCACCCGCCGCGCGCCTCGGCCGCCTGTTCGCGCAACCAGAAGATCGTGCCTCCCGGCCGCGCGACCATGGCGCACAACATCGCCGCAAAGCCGCTTGGGGCCCCACTTTGACCGCCGCTTGATGGGGCAACGACGACACCGCCAGAAGCGCTGCCCAAAGCAGTATTATCACTCGCTTCTACGGCGAAAATCTCATGCAATTGCCCGCGCCCGAGCCCGCCGCCAAGCGCTGCGTCAATCGCAGAATGCCCAAGCGGCACCACACCATGCGACACCGCCTGCCGCCTTTCGGTGGCCGCGATTCGCGTGCGCAACGCCTGAAAGCTATCAATCGAATCCCGCATGTTTGTTCCTATTATGTTCTTTTATCCCTCGCTCTCCTACAGGAGTCAAGCCAGTGGCTTGCACTGGCTGGATAATTTCAGATCAATGATCTCAGATCACATCCAACAATATTGATGGATACTTTGTAAAATATATTGGCTATAAACTTCGCTTATACGTCAATAATA
Organism: Sphingomonas sp.; assembly: GCA_046155125.1. Classification (GTDB taxonomy): domain Bacteria; phylum Pseudomonadota; class Alphaproteobacteria; order Sphingomonadales; family Sphingomonadaceae; genus Sphingomonas. The sequence continues at coordinate 6,670 of JBJXEC010000165.1, forward strand.
TAGTTGATATGGCACAGTTATGCAAATATCCGAAAATAAATATCATTATATCGATTCTGTTTACATCGACTATATTACAGCGGCGAGCGTTGGGATAAAAAATTATATTTCACTCAAGTCGAATCAACCAGCAGAACCATCTGCCTCCGTCGATATAGAAAACTTGCCCGCCGGCATTGTCGCCGGCCCCGCGCTTGTCGATTTCACCAACGCGCCCGATCCTTCAATCCGCGCGGCCATCGCGCTTGCGCTCGTGTTTGCCAGCCGCGTGGCGACCGCAGCCACAACCGCCACCGACAGCGCCGACACCTGGCTTGCCCGCTACACCCAAGCGCTCGACAATCTTGGCTTTGCCCGGTCCGGCCATGCACTGGTCGAGCAGCGATTTGCCAAAACCGGGATGGCATTACACCGGGCGATCATCCCGTTCCTGACGATGGCGCTTGGCGGGGCGGCCCTTGGCCCGGTGATACTGGCGGGGTTGCAGAACCTGTCGGACGCCGAATCGAGCGCGCCGTGGATCGCGCTGTTCGACCGGCATTCGCGCCGGCTTGACGTTCATGAGTTGCACTTTGCCGCCGTTGAGAACAGCGCCGCAGAAACGCATATCCGCTATGCGATTGCGCGATTGAACGTGCAGCTTTCAAGCGCCACGATATTGTTTTCCAAAATTACGCGCGCGAAGGCCAATTTCCACACCGCCGCAACAGACATGACCGTCAGCAATGCCCTGCTCACCGCCATCGCGCCCGACCTGCGGGCCCGGCTTGAGGCCGACCTGCACGCTTATGTGCGCGCTGCCTTTCTGGACGCGGTCTGAGCGATGGCCCCCGCTTTCGATCAAGCCCGCGCTCCGTATGACGCGCTGTTTGCGAGCTGCCGCTTTCTGCCCTCGCGCATCGGCGATATAGCCGCACAGCGCTCTCGCCTGCTTGGCGGCAAGGCGCGCTATCGGCAGGCAGCGACGCGAACAGGCGTTCCCTGGTGGTTCATTGGCACGATCCACGCGGTAGAGAGCGGCTTCAGCTTTGCCCGCCATCTTCACAATGGCGACCCCCTCACTGCCCGCACCGTGCATGTACCAAGCGGCCGGCCGGCGGTGTGGAATCCACCGTCGGACTGGGTATCAAGCGCTGTCGATGCGCTCCACTTTCAAGGGTTTGCCGGCGCTGAGGACTGGAGCCTTGCCCGCACCCTCTACCGGCTGGAGGGGTATAATGGCTGGGGCTATCGCCGCTCGACGATTGCGATCAACTCGCCCTATCTATGGTCGTTCTCAACGCACTACAAAGCAGGCAAGTTCGTGGCGGACGGGCGCTATGACCCCAAAGCCATATCAAAGCAGTGCGGCGCCGCTTGCCTGCTGAAAGCGCTTCAACAGGCAAGCGACATCAGTTTTTGAAAGCCGCAGCTTACTGGCCGTGATGCACGTCTGACGAGAGCAGCACGGTCGGCGTCTTGCCGCGGTTGATCCAGTAATGCGAGATGCCGTCCGACTCGTGCGCGATGTCACCGGCCTTGTGCTGGATCGGCACCGTGCAGCTGCTGCGATATTCGGTGATCGCACCGCTCAGTGTATAGATGAGCGCGGGGCGATCCACATGGCTGTGCAGTGGCACGATGCCGCCGGGCTGCACAACAAGCCGCCGCGTGCGCAGCTGACGATCCGGCACATTGATTTCCTTGGCCAAATCGACCGAACCAATCACGGTGTCGGTCACGCCCTTGGGCGCCGTTGGGGCACCGGCAAGCGCGTTCGTGCCCACCTTGTCGGCCGGACATTCCCCGGCGAGCGCCGGTGTAGCGATCAGGGCAGCAGCAAGCAGCGCGGCGCCTGCATAGGATTGAATAGCCATTTATGTCCCTCCAGAAGCATGTTCAGGCAGCACAACATTTCGCCGCGCCACGCCCGCCCCATAGGCCAAACCGGCCATAGCCCGAACCCCAAACAGGCGACCCAGACGACATCACCCCCGGCAACGCGCTCAATCGGGATAGTATCGCACCGCAATATGAGCGCCCGAAGAGAAATCGCCGGCACGGCGCCACGCGGTCCGGCACCGCTAAAGGCGCTTCCGTCACGCCCGCGCATTGCCGAGCCGCGGCGCGAGCGGCTATGAAGCGACATCTTCCACCAACACCGGGAACCCCGCCACCATGTCATCCATCGAGGAAGAAATCAGCCGTTACGGACAGACTGTGCTCGTGTTGCAGGGTGGAGGCGCGCTGGGCGCCTATCAGGTCGGCGTCTATCAGGCACTGCATGAAGCCGGCGTAGAGATCGACTGGGTCGTCGGCACCTCCATCGGCGCCATCAACGCTGCGCTGATTGCGGGGTCACCGATCGGCGAGCGCCTCGACCGGCTGCGCGAATTTTGGAAACGCGTGGAACACCGCGACATGTTTGGCGGCATGCTGCCGGCCTGGCTCTCGGCCGCCACCCGCAACATGACCGCCGTGACAAGCGGCATCCCGGCCTTTTACGAGCCCAATCCAGCCGCTTTCATGAGCGTGCATGCCCCGCTTGGTGCTGAAGCTGCGGGCTATTATTCCGTCGAGCCGCTCGCCAAGACGCTGACCGGACTGGTCGATTTCGATCTGATCAACACAGGCACAACGCGGTTGACCGTTGGCGCGTCTAATGTCGGTTCCAGCGTGATGACGTATTTTGACAGCAGGGACATGACGCTGGATTTGCGCCACGTGCTGGCATCAGGCGCACTGCCGCCCGCATTCCCGCCAGTGCGCATCGACGGCGAATTGTATTGGGATGGCGGCATCCTCTCCAACACGCCGGTCGAAGTCGTGTTTGACGACAACCCCCGCAAGGACTCGATGGTGTTCACGGTCCATTTGTGGAACCCGCATGGCAAGGAGCCCGAAACCATGTGGGAGGTGATGAACCGGCAGAAGGACGTGCAATATTCAAGCCGCGCCATCGGCCACATCAAACGCCAGCGCCAGCTCCACAAGATGCGCCACATCATTGCTCAAATGGCCAAGCTGGTGCCCGCCGACGTTGCGACTAATGCCGATTTCAAGGCGATGCGCGGCTGGGGCTGCCAAACACGAATGCACGTCATTCGCCTGCTCGCGCCCGCGCTCGATTTTGAGGACCACTCAAAGGACATTGATTTCAGCCCGGAAGGCATTCGCCAGCGATGGGAAGCAGGCTATCGCCACACCATGGAAACGCTGGAACAGGCCCCGTGGCGCGGCGAATTTGACCCGCTGGAAGGCTTCATCCTGCACGAGGCTTGTGGCGGGCGCATGATGGAGACGCCTGCCTCCTGGTAATGCGGTGCG
>JBJXEC010000166.1:0-9484 GCA_046155125.1 Sphingomonas sp.
CGAGCGGCTGCGGTTTACGCCAGGCCCGGCCCACACGGAGGCGATGATGCGCGACCTGACTGGCGCTCTGGTTGAAATCTGGGGACGACTCGACTTGCGGATGGCGGCCTGACGCGCAACCATCCGCTCTGAGGCGTAACCGTTTCGCATGTGCGGTTCGCTCGCAATGGTCAGGCCCAGTGGTTATTCGTCGTCGTCGTCGTCACTCGGTGTCTTGCCAAGCGCGGCAAGGGCTGCGCGCGCCGCTGCCGGATCGGTAGTTGTCGCCAGCTGATCGAGCAGCTTGCGTGCCGGGTTATCTTTGCCGCCATGCGGATCATAAGCGATCGGGCGCAATAGCTGGCGGGCAAGGGGAATGTCGCCCAGATTGATCTCGGCCGTCGCTGCCCGCCACAAAATGTCCTTGTCCTGGGGGACCAGATACGCAGCGCGCAACAGCCCGTCGACAGCGTTCTTGGTCGGGGTCTGGCCGCTGCCGACAAAACTGTCATAATAGGAAACGAACGGCGCGGCCGCATTGGGGTTCGACTTGTTCGCCTTCAGGAACCATGGGCGTGCCTCAGCCCATTTGGCGGGCGCCTTGGCCTCTGCGGCGCGGCGCACGCGGACCCGGCCCTTATACATCAGCGCACCGAAATTGGTGGGGTCAATCGCCAATGCCTTGTCGCAGGCCGCCTCCGCTGCATCGGTGTTGCCAGCATCAAACTCAATTTCGGCAAGCGACCGCCAGACAAAGGCATCGCCGGGAAACGCGCTTGCGGCCTTGCGGGCCGGGTCAACCAGCGCGAGTGCTTGCTTGCGGTCGACCCCGGTCGCCGAACGCAGCCGATACGGCATGATCGCGCTTTCGGCCGGGGACATTTGCCGGATGGTGACCGGCTCAGGGTGCAGCTTCTCGGGCGCGATAATACGCCCGCCAATCGAGCCGAACCGATAGGAATTGAGTTCCCGGTTGAGCGCGCCAATGTCACCAAAGGCCTTGCTGGCGGCCTCTGGCTGGCTTATCCCACTATTGAGCAGGCCGAGATACGCAGCAAACTGGTTGGTCCGCTTGCCGCCAACCAAAAGATAATGGGTTAGCAGCCAGGCGCGGGCATATTTCTGGTCCTGTAGCTCCTCGCCTTTGAGGGGCTCGTCGGCGAGCAGGGTCGATGCGGCCATCGGGGAATCGGACAGGATGGAATAGGCACGCGCATTATTGGGCACGCCGATCGTCACGGCACCCTTGTTGTTGATCGTCGATGTGCCGAAAAACTCGGCAAGCCCCTCAGCCGCCCAGCTGGGGTAGGGATTTGCGCTGTTGCTGAGCGTCAGATGATGCACATATTCGTGGAACAGCACCTGCGTTGTAAAGACCGCGTCGTCGCTGCGTTGCGGCACGACGGCGAGTGCGCCTTCTGCGGTGGCGCGGTAAAACCCGGCAACGCCGGTTCGGCCCGCGCGGCGTTCGACCTCTTCAATAGTGCCTACCATGTACAAGGTGACGCGGTTGGGCGAATCAGGCTCGGGCGGAGGGAGCCGCAACACGAATCGCAGCGCGCTGTCGAACCGTTCAAGCTGCTCGGCAAAAGCCTGCATCTGCTTTTGCCCGGTATTTCCATAAATAGTGAAGTGGCTGGTCTTTGCCTCAAGCCATTCCGCGCTGGCGGCGGCGGGCACCAAGGCGACGGCAGCTACAAACGTCGCCAGCTTGCCTATCGGTGTCATCGCTATGCTCCTGCCAGGGTCGGTCACGGCCTGCCACAGCGCCAGACTTGCGCAAACGGCGCGCTTTATCAAGTGGCTACCGCCAGATGTCGCGCGGCGTTCTGGCGCCTCCCCGGGGGATTAGTCCAGAATGGCGGCAAGCAGCGTCAAGCCACCCAAACCGACCGAAAGCGGCACCCGAAGGCTCATCCACCAGGGCGGCGCGATAGCCTGTCGCACCAGCAACCAATCAACGCAAAGCGACGCGATGAGCGCTACGCCAAGGATGTAGAGCGACGGGCCCGGCCATGGCTCGCCCGTTGCCCAGGGGACCGCGCTTGCCAGCGCCACCAGCGACGGGGCGACTGCCGCTGCCCAAATCCAGCCGGGGGCTGCGTCCGCTTTGGCAGCAAGACCCCACCAAAGCCCGCCCAAAAAGCTCAGGATGAGCGCGGCATAAGCATAGCCCATGGAAAGTGCGGAAAAGCGCAGATCGCTGTTGTGCTCCAGCAGGACCAGCAGCACCATTATTTGCGGCACTAAGCCGGCGGCCCCAAGAACCCGGGCCAGGCGCGGCGCGGTTGCCGTCACGCGCTCAGCCGCCCGGTCCAGGCATAGCCGCGGCGCAAGGCGGTGAAGCTGGCCGACAGGCCGTGCCGCGCGGCGATCTCGTCCATGGCGGCAGGAAGATCCGCGCGGGGCGCCACGTCGAATTTTGCGAGCCATGCAAACAGCATCGCCCTGAATTGCGCCGGCAAGCCCTCTTGCTGGCCGAAGTCGACGACATCGAGCCGCCCGCCGGGCGCGAGCTTGGTGGCGCCCTCGTGCAGTGCACCGCGCCAGTCCGGGATCATCGACAAGGTATAGCTCTGGAAAACCCGGTCAAAGGCAGGAACGCCGAACAGCGCCTGCGCGTCAAACGCCGTCGCATCCCCTTGCGCCAGCGTGATCTTGCCTGACAGCCCTGCCTTGTCGACCGAGGCTTGCGCGGTCTCCAGCATGGCCTGCGATATGTCGATGCCGAAATAGCGTGCGTCCGGCCAGCGCCGTGCCGCGGCGATCAGGTTGCGCCCGGTGCCGCAGCCGATCTCCAGCACCGTGCCGCCAGCGGGAGGTGCCAGCCCGTTGATAAGCGCATCGCGGCCCAGCAGGTAATATTTGCGGGTCAGGTCGTAGAAATGGCGCTGCGTCTTATAGATCGCATCCATATGACCCGCATGAGACGTGCTCGTCAGGCGGTCTCTCCCAGCACATAAAGGTGCACCCCGCCATAGATGGACGAGCGGTCGCGTGCCGTGAAATCCAGCGATTCCGCGTGGCGATAGTCCCAACGGTCGAGCACCACTTGCTCGACCCGCCCCGGCAGGATTGTCTCGACGCCAGCAGTTCGGAACAGCACGCGCGCGGCAGGCTTGGCGGTACGAGTTATCTCGGTCCACAGCGCCGTCAGGATTTCGTCGGTCATCCAATCCTGAGCGTCGAGCAGCACATAGCGATCAAGCGATGCGTCCGGCATGGAGCGAAGATAGTCGACGAAATTGGCGTGGCGGACGTCAACCCGTTCGGCGCGGGTTTTGACCGCCGCGTAGTTCGCCGCCTGCAAATATGGTGGGAGCGAGCCTTGCGGCCCCTCCTCATAGCGGCGGCCAAACGCCTGCCAGGCGAAATAATTGTCCTTTAGATCAAAGTCGCAGGCGAGCTTTTCCAGCCGTTCGCGCAGCACCACGGCCATTTTGGAGTCACCGGCAAGCGCTTCATATTGGGCTGGCGGGATGCCCAGGCCGAATAACGAGGCGGGCTGATCGGTCAGCCAGCGGATAAAGGCCTTGTCGAACACAGGCGCGATGTCGCGGTCGAAGATCTCGCGCTGTTCCTCCATGGAATTGGCGCGCAGCATAACCTTGGGGTTCACCCCGTTCAATCGCGCGAGCAAATGCGCTGCGCCAATGAAATTGCCGAGCAGCCCGCGCTTGTACACGCCCTTGGCAAAGCCACCGATGCGGCGCCGGCCAATCATGTCGCGGCCTTCCCAGTAGCGCCGCGTCGGCTCGTCGAGCTGCGGGCGGACATAACGTTTGTAGGCGGCGATGTTGTCCTTGGTATTGGCTTGCGCGAAAAACCGGTGGAAGGCGGCATAGTCTGGCAGGTCGCGCGCGGCGGTGAGTTTCAGCTTGTTGAGCGCGATGTGCGCGGTGTTCAGGTCAACCGCGGTGATCGCCCTGGGGTTCGCCGTCAGGTAACTCAGGACATTGCACCCGCCCGACGCGATCTGCACGATGTGGCAGTCTGGCGTTACCGCAAGCGCTTCAAGGTCGACGGACGGATCCTCCCAGATCTGCGCATACACCAGGCCGCGAAACGCAAAGGTGAAGGCGCGCTCCAGCAGGCCTTGCTTGCTGAGGTGCTCGTGCCGGTGAACGGCGTTGCGGACAGCGCGGTTGCGCGGGGTTTTGGCGCTAATGGCCATTATTACTCTCCTATGGGACGCTGTCCGCAGATAGAGCCTCGTGGCGCTAGGGTAAAGCGATGACGTTTTGGTGACGGTTGAGCGGCAAAGGCGCGACGCGTGCTCACCGGCGCATTTTTACGTCCAAAATGAAAGGGCCCGCCGACGGGGGAGTCGACGGGCCCAACGTTGGTGCCGCCGGGGAGGGAGGGGGCGGCACCTAAAGTCCTGCAGGGGGAGAGGACACCAGTAATACTGGCTGGAGCCCCCAAAGGTTTCACCTTTGGATAAAAAATTTCTCCCTGCAGAACTTTACCGATTTATCGTTGTCTTACGGCAGCATAACCGTATCAATCACGTGAATAACGCCATTTGACTGGTTAACGTCGGCAATCGTGATGAGGCCAGTATGCCCCTTGGCATCACTGATCGTGAAACCGCGCGCACCCTTTTTGAAGGTCAGCGAGGTGCCCTGAACGGTCTTGTACGTCGCGGTGCCACCATGTGCCTTTGCGTTGGCGGCGATCGCAGCAGCGCTCACTTTGCCGGGCAGCACATGATAGGTCAGCACTGCGCTAAGCGTACCCTTGTTTTCGGGCTTTAGCAGCGTGTCGACCGTGCCGGCAGGCAGCTTGGCAAAGGCGGCATTGGTTGGCGCAAACACAGTGAACGGACCAGCGCTCGACAGCGTATCGACAAGGTCCGCGGCCTTCACAGCGGCGACGAGCGTCGTGTGGTCCTTCGAGTTGACGGCGTTTTCGATAATGTTCTTGGTTGGGAACATCGCGGCTCCACCGACAATTGGGTTCTTTCCGCCAGCGACGAGGGCGGTTGCGCTGAGCGTAAGGGCCGCGGCGGCGAATGAAATTTTAAGGGCGGACTTCATATCGGGAACTCTCCATGCCGCACCCATGCTTGGGGTGCGTCCCAGATACGCGGACGGGTTGGAGGCGGATGCACCGGCTACCGAATATTTTCCGCGACCACAGGCTGCGCGGCAGCGCCTCATCGTCAGATGAGGATCAACGCTCCACTTGCGACCACGGCGCCATTGGGTTTGCCATTAGGCGACCCGCCGGGCTGTTCAATCGTGACGGCGAGCGTCGATCCAGGCGTCAAGTGCGTGCGGTTGCCCGTCTTTACCGGAATATCGGTAGACCCTGCCGAATTGAGCAACCCAAGCGAATGCGCAACCCCGTCCTTCGGGATGACCCATAGCTCGGCGCTGTGGTTGGCGTCGGTCAGCCGGGCGGCCGCGATCCGCACCGCGCCCGCGGCTGGATCACACACCGCGAAAATGGTCGCCGCGCCGCCAACAGGCGCCAGTTGCGCGACGAGTACCGGTGTTGGCCGGGCCTGCGGATTGGCCTGGGCGGCAACTCGCGGCGTTGATGCGGGGCCCGGCGCAATGCTCCCTGGCCGCAGCGCCACCACCAGCAGCAGACCAGCCGCGATCAGCGTGGCCGTGCCGGCGATCCCCTGCCATAATCGCAGCCGGGCGGGCCCGGTGTCATTGGCAGGCGCTGCAATTGCGGCCTCAAGGCGGGCAAGGCCGTCTGCGGGCGCCGCTATCGCTGGCACCTGATTGAACAGCACGCCAAATTGCACGCGCCACCGCTCGACCTCCTGTGCGAAGCCAGAGTCGGCCAGCACGCGGCGCAGCGCCGCTGCGCGCTCATCGCCTTCCAACAGGCCAAGCGCGAGCTCGGCTGCGGTCACGTCCTGCTCGGGGCCGGCTGGCGTCGTGTCACCCGTCACGATCGAGGCACTCCTTTAACCGCATCAGACCGCGCCTGATCCAGCTCTTCATGGTGCCAAGTGGCACTGATTCCTGGTCTGCAAGCTCGGCATAGGTCGCACCGCCAAAAAAAGCTGACCGGATCGCCACCCGCTGCCGGTCTTCGAGCGAATCGAGGCACAAATGCAGCTGCGCTTCCCCTTCCGCGGTAAGCATGGCGTCACTTGCCAATGGCGCTCCGTCGGCAATCGGTTCGATCTCTTCAATTGGCGCCATCACGCGATTGCCTTGAGCGCGGCGCCAGTCGATTGCCCGGTTGCGCGCAATCGTTGCAAGCCAGGTAATGGGGCTTGCACGGCCAGGCTCATAGCCTGCCGCCCGCTTCCAAACTGTGAGATACACTTCCTGTAACACGTCTTCTGCTGCCTGCCTCTCGCCACAGATACGAAGGCATATGCCAAATAGTTTACCAGAGGTGCGCGAATAGACGTCTGCCAGCGCAGCGCGGTCGCCATTGCCCACGCGCACCAGGGCCTCGGCAAGGGCTGCGCGCGCAGTTGCTGAAGGGTCTGGAAGGATCGTCACGCGGTGAGCACTAGCGTGCGCTCTCGTGCGCGACAATGGTAAGCTTTGTATTGCGCTCGTGCAGGGCGTGCCGCATCGGGAGTAGCGTTTGGCTGAGGCTTTGCGTAAGAGACCGGGCCTCGCCCAGCTGCATCATGTCGGCCAGCTGAATCATGTCGGAGTGCCTGCCCCCTATGCGCATTGCCATCGCGTCAGACCATGCAGCGTATGATTTGAAGCAACGCTTGCTGCCCTGGCTGGCCGAGCACGGTCATGTCGTATCGGACCTTGGCACGCATGGTCCCGAAAGCGTTGACTATCCAGATTATGGCCGGGCGCTTGGCCTGGCCGTCGCCAGCGGCGATGTGGAGCGCGGCATTGCGCTATGCGGCTCGGGCATTGGCATATCGATTGCGGCAAACCGCATTGCCGGGTGCCGCTGCGCGCTGGTGTCGGAACCGCTATCGGCGACGCTTGCCCGCAGCCATAATGATGCCAATGCTATTGCGATGGGCGCGCGCCTGATGGGCGACGACATGGCACGCGCCTGCATCACCGCTTTTCTTGCCACTGATTTTGAAGGTGGCCGCCACCAGCGCCGGGTCGACAAGCTCGGCATGACCGAAGGATCACCGCAATGACAACCATCATGGCCGATGCCGACACTGATATCATGCACGGCTTTTGGCATGACAGCCTCGCCGATGCCGACCCCGAAATCGCCAGCGCGATCCAGAGCGAGCTTGGCCGCCAGCGCGACAAGATCGAGCTGATCGCAAGCGAGAACATCGCCAGCCGCGCGGTGCTGGAGGCGGCGGGGTCGGTGTTCACCAACAAATATGCTGAAGGCTATCCGGGCAAGCGCTATTATGGCGGCTGTGAGTATGCCGACGTCGTCGAGACGCTGGCGATCGAGCGGGCCAAGCAATTGTTCGGCTGTGCCTTTGCCAATGTGCAGCCCAATTCGGGTAGCCAAATGAACCAGGCGGTGTTTCTGGCGCTGCTCAACCCCGGCGATAGCTTCATGGGGCTTGACCTGAATTCTGGCGGGCACCTGACGCACGGCTCACCTGTCAACATGAGCGGCAAGTGGTTCAACCCCATTCCCTATGGCGTGCGGCGGGAGGATCATCTGATCGACATGGATCAGGTGAACGCGCTCGCGCGTGAACATCGCCCCAAGCTGATTATCGCTGGCGGTACCGCCTATTCGCGGCAGTGGGATTTTGCGGCGTTTCGCGAGATTGCCGACGAGATCGGTGCCTGGCTAATGGTCGATATGTCGCATTTTTCGGGGCTGGTCGCGGGCGGCGCGCACCCTTCGCCCTTTCCGCATGCGCATGTGGTGACGTCGACGACCCACAAATCGCTGCGGGGTCCCCGGTCGGGCATCATTCTCACCAATAACGAGGATCTGGCCAAGAAATTCAATTCCGCGATTTTTCCAGGGCTGCAAGGCGGGCCGCTGATGCACATCATCGCGGCGAAGGCGGTGGCGTTTCGCGAGGCGCTGCGCCCGGAATTCAAGCTCTATGCGCACCGCATTGTCGATAATGCCCGCGCGCTTGCAGCAAGTGTGATGGATGCCGGGCTTGGCGTGGTGTCGGGCGGGACCGATAATCATCTGATGCTGGTTGACCTCACGCCCAAGGACGTGACCGGCAAGGCGGCGGAAAAAGGCCTCGATCGCGCCTGGCTGACGTGCAACAAGAACGGCATTCCATTCGATACGCGCTCGCCCTTTGTCACGTCAGGCGTGCGGCTGGGGACACCGGCTGGCACCACGCGCGGCTTTGGCCCGGCGGAGTTTCGCGAGATTGGCGGCTTGATCGCTGAAGTGATCGACGGGCTGTCGAAAAATGGCGAGGCCGGCGACGGGCAGATCGAGCAGCATGTGCGCGACAAGGTGGCAGCGCTCACCACGCGCTTCCCAATCTATCCGGGCATGTGAATGCGCTGCCCGTTCTGCGGCCACGAAGACAGCCAGGTAAAGGACTCGCGGCCAACAGACGATGGTGCCGCGATCCGGCGGCGGCGGCAGTGCGAGGGGTGCGCTGCCCGCTTCACCACGTTTGAGCGAATTCAGTTGCGCGACCTCATCGTGGTGAAAAGCGAGGAGCGGCGCGAGTCGTTTGACCGGGAAAAGCTGATGCGCTCCGTGGCGATTGCCTGCCGCAAGCGCCCTATCGAGGCGATGCGGATTGAGCGGCTGGTGTCGGGCATTCAGCGCCAGCTTGAAACGCAGGGCGAGGGCGAAGTGCACGCCCAGCGGATCGGCGAGCTGGTGATGGAAGGGCTGAAGGGCCTGGACTCGGTTGCCTATATCCGCTTCGCCAGCGTTTATAAGGATTTCCGCGAGGCCCGGGATTTCGAGGAATTTGCCGGCTCGGTGAGCGAGGTCGCCAAGGGATGAGCGCGCCTGCGCCGGTCCCCGCCCTGCCCCCGCTAATCGTGCTCGTGCGCCCGCAATTGGGCGAGAATATCGGCAAGGCAGCGCGCGCGATGCTCAATTTCGGGCTGGTCGATATGCGGCTGGTGGCGCCGCGTGATGGCTGGCCCAACCCGAGCGCTGGCCCTGCGGCGTCCGGCGCCGACATCGTCCTGGAGCGCGCCGTCATATTCAGCAGCGTGGCCGAGGCGGTTGCTGATTGCGCGCATGTTTATGCAACCACTGTGCGCAAGCGCGGTATCACCAAGCCGGTGGTAACGCCAGAAGCCGCCGCACGGCACATTCGGTCGGCGCCGGGGCGGGCCGCCATCCTGTTCGGGCCGGAACGTTCGGGCCTGGAAACTGATGATGTCACGATGGCGCGCAGCATCATCACCGTGCCCATCAATGCCGAGTTCGGCTCGCTCAACCTGGCGCAAGCAGTGATCCTGGTTGCCTATGAATGGTCAAAAGGCGAGGCGCTGGTGCAGCCGCCCGAGGTCGCGTTGCCGCCGCCTGCCCGGCAGGATGAGCTTGAGGGCATGATCGCGCAGCTTGACGCGATGCTGGTGCAGACCGGCTATTTCTTCCCCGAAGAGCGCAGCGTTGCCACCCGCCGCAC
>JBJXEC010000167.1:0-3523 GCA_046155125.1 Sphingomonas sp.
CCACATTCGGTAAACTGCGCCGTGTTGCACAAGTTGCCGGAGAAGAAAGCACGTGCGCTCGGGGCTGCGTGCGCGAAGAGAGCGGCGAAGTTATCCATGTGAACGATCTGCAATGAAGTTGGCACCAATCTGTATCGATAGCAGCCTATATGGCTGTTGTGCAACGTCGCACTGATCGCGAAAGGAAATTCAAATGCCCCGTATCAACCCCGTAGAACTCGCCACTGCTGACACTGGCGTTCAAGCGACCCTCGGCGCCGTCAAAGCAAAAATCGGCATGGTCCCCAATCTCTTTGCAACCTTCGCTCAGGCCCCTGCCGTACTGAACGGCAACCTCGCTTTTGCCGATGCTCTCGCCAGTGGTGTTCTGACCGCCGCGCAGCGCGAAATCGTTGCGCTCACCGTCGCCCAGTACAACAGCTGCCACTATTGCCTGTCGGCACACACGCTGCTCGGCAAGGGCGCCGGCCTGTCGCCTGACGCCATCCGCGCCGCCCGCCAGGGCAAGGGCCAAAGCGCCATCGACAATGCCATCGCAACGCTCGCACTGCGTATCGTCGAAACGCGCGGCCAGGTCAGCGATGCCGATCTGTCGGCGGCCCGTCTCGCTGGTCTGAACGATGCCCACATCGTCGAAATCGTCGGCAACGTCGCGCATAATGTGCTGACCAACTTCATGAACAATGTCGCCCAGACCAAGATCGATTTCCCGGTCGTCGATGTGGCGATTGCCGCCTGATCCCATTCGTTGCGGGCCGGTGTGAGTGCCGGCCCACTCCCCAACCAAATCTGAAAGGAATTTTCAAATGTCCAGTTCGATCCTTCTTCCCGCCCTTGCCGGCATCGTCGGCGGCGTCACCATTGCTGGCGTCGGCATGGTCTATCGTGCCGCAATCGGCAAAGGCTTCTGGTCGCTGCCGAATGGCATCGGCGGCATTGCGCTCGGCGCGGAGGCCGGCGCAACACGTGCCTTTGGTCTGCCCACACTGACCGGCGTCGCGCTTCATATGGTGCTATCCGCAGTTTATGGCATCGCCATCGTCGCCCTCGCACCAACCCTTGGCATCGGCCTCATCCTGACCGGTTTCCTGGTCGGCGTCGCGGTCTGGCTGTTCAATTATTACATCGTCGGCGCGGTTCATGCTGGCTCCAAGCAGCTTGCAGAGCTGAACCCAGTCTGGATGGCCTTTTTCCTCCATGCTCTCTACGGCGTCGTCGCGGGTGCGGTCCTCCAGGTGATGATTGGTTGAACAAAAGTGCGCTATCCTCCAGCCGTTCCGGCAGTTCCGGCGAAGCATCTCGCCGGGCCAGATGGGACGGCTGGTTTACTTGATTAATGTCGCCTTCTTAGCCGGGAATCGTCGGCTGTTTTCCTGGCACCGAAGTTTGATGGCACACTGTCCATGCAGCAATGGCGAGATCCGCTTCGGGACACGGCCAACGCCATCCGCACCGTGAACCGATCGGCAACCGAAATCCTCGCACCGAACCGAATGTCTTTCGATCCTGATCTTGCGAACGATCTGCCGACGGCTCCCAGCCGCTGGAAATGACTTAGGTCGTCGCAACGGCCAGGCGGTGTACGGCACCCCAAAATGGCCGCCGCGCCCCTTATTTTTTCAGCACCGGATAGCCTTCGCTATAAGTCCAATCGGTCGCTTTGGCCGGCACGTGGCAGGTCAGACAATCAACCTTGTAGTCGGTCGACTTCGTCTTGGTCGGCTCGCCCAGATCAAACCACGCCCAGCCCCAGCCGTCGCCCCATAATTTGTTGCCCGGATGGCTATTCTTGCTGTCCTTGACCATCACGAACCGGCCTTTCAGCGCTTTCGCATGGCTGACAGTGCCGGTCGTCATTGGTCCCGTCGTCGTCTCGAACACTTCTTTCACCAGCGTCGCGCCGTCCGGGAATTTGCCCGTGGCGCGATGCCCGGCTGCGGCACCGGGCGAGGCATAAACAATATGCATCTCCTTCGATCCGGTTGCCGACTCGGCTGCTACGGCCCATGTACCGAGATACTGATAGGTTTCGCGATAATTGGCCGGCACACGCAAATCGCCAGTTGCAGTAACACCCGTGTCGGCAACGGTTCCAGGCGTCTGCGACCCAGGCGCACAAGCGGTAACGATCAGAACATTGGCGAGCAATAACCCGCGCAGCCCAACGGCAATCCTGTGATAGTGTTGCATAGTCATCGATCCACCTCCCGAAAGAATTGCGTCCAAATCATATTTTTCTTGGCGAGGGCACGGCACTCCAAGGGTCTATCACGGTATTGCAGAGCATAACACGTCTCAAATCTAAGCCCCCGCCCCGTCCCGTCCGATCACGGTTTTCAGCCCCTGAAAACAATCTCAGCCGTTGCAGCGTCGGGTGGCGAACGGTGCAAGGCGAGGAAGGCATCGGCGATCTTCTCCGGCGCGAACGGCGTGCCAGCCGCAACCTCGCCAGCGATCGTGACGGTGCCGACACGGATACCATTTGGTGCCAGCTCTTTGGCCAGCATCAGCGCCAGTGCCCGGATACCGGCCTTGCCGACCGACAGCGACGGTGCCTGTGGCGAAGGGTAAAGCGCCAACCCGCCACCCGTGAACAGCAGCGATCCGCGCCCTGCAGCGATCATGGCCGGCGCCAGCGCGCGGGCAGCAACCAAGGCTCCGGTCACGCAGACTCTAAAATCTGCATCGAAACTCTCTGCCGTGGTCGCAAGCACCGGACCCGGTCGCCATAGCGCCGCATTATAGACCAAAACCGCCGCATCGCCGAGTGCGTCGCGCGCGGCATCGAGTGTTGCGGTCAGCGCGGCAGCATCTCCTGCATCGGCAACAAAACCCCGCGCCTCAACGCCGCTTGCTCGAAACGCCGCCACCGCCGCATCAAGCTTGGCGGCGTCACGGGCAATCAGCGCCAGCGGATAGCCTTCTTTGGCAAAGGCCTCGGCGACGGCGCCACTCACGCCCGACCCGTAACCGATGATGATCGCTGGCCCTTTTGACTGGGTCATGCGGCAACCTCCCTATCCGAGGATCATCGGCGACAGCACGGGGGCCATCAGCATTTCGAACTCAAGATTGGTGGCCGAGACGATATTCTCGATGATCTTGCCGTCCTTCAGCCGCGCGACATGGGTTTCGTCGAACAGGATAACGCGGTTGGTCGCTGCAATGCCGTAATAGTCCTTGGCGTGGCGCTGACGTGAATGAAAGCGCGTCACCACGCGGGTACCATCCGCCGATTCGAACTGATCGATGATCTCAACGGGCGATTCCGCCGGAAACGCATCGACAAAGCCGGTCAGAATTGCCTTATATTCATCAATCCCCTCGATCGGCCCCATCGGCTTTAACCCGGTAACGCCACGAATATCGGGATGCATGGTCGCATCTGCGGCCATCCAATTGGCGCGACCAAGAAATTCGGTTACGAAGCGTCGAACGATTGCCAAATTATCCATGTTGTGCCCCTCAGTTTACATTAACGTTGATTGATCTATACTGTATATGGTTCGCTTGCGTCTCACCC
>JBJXEC010000168.1:0-9206 GCA_046155125.1 Sphingomonas sp.
CTTGTCGGCCGTGCCAATGATCTCCACGAAGCGGTTGACCGCCTGATTGCCGGAAAAGACGAAGTGGTTGCCGTTGTCGATTACCTGATCGAGCTGCGGATCGAGATAGCTGCGGCAGCGCCCGCCAGCGCGCGCCGCGCTGTCCGTCACGGACACGTTCCATCCGGCATTTGCCATTTCTACAGCGGCAGAGAGCCCGGCCATGCCGGCGCCAATCACATGCGCTTTCATCGAAACAGGCTCAACCTTGCAACCGTGAACAACAGTGCCGCCTTGTTCACGCTGATGCGGGTGCGCGGCGGTTGCCAGCCGGTTGCCTGCATACGCTTGAGGATCGGGGCGTATACCGCCGCCATCAGCCGGGGTGCCAGCAAATGCCCCTTGGGGCGCCGCGCGAGGATGGCCTGCGCCTCCTGATAATGGGCTTGCGCCTTTGCCGCGAGCGCGCGCGCGGCAGCGTCGACACCGGGGTCGCGCGCCAATTGCGCTGGCGTTTCCAGCGCGACACCGGCGGCTTCGAGGTGCTCGCGCGCCAGGTAAACGCGGCCAATCTCGGCATCTTCGTCGATATCGCGCAGGATGTTGGTGAACTGCAGCGCGCGGCCGAGATGATGGGCAAGCGCAATGCCCGTGTCGTGCTCCATGCCGAAGATTTTGACTGACAGTCGCCCCACGGCTGAGGCCACCCGGTCGCAATACAGGTCGAGCGTCGCGAAATCGGGCCAGCGGATATCGGCGGCGAGGTCCATCGCCATACCGTCGATCACGGCGAGAAAATCCGCCTTGTCGAGCCCGAACCGCCGCACCGCCTCGGCAACCAGCATTGCGCGTCCCGGTGGCCCGCCAGCGTAGAGCGACTCGATGTCCGCGCACCAGGCCGCAAGTTCAGCCGCGCGCGCTTGTTCATCGCCTGGTTCGTCGGCGATGTCGTCGACGATCCGGCAAAAGCCGTAGACCGCATACATTGCCTCACGCTCAGGCTTGGGCAGAACGCGCATGCCGGCGTAAAAGGAACTTCCCGAGACCTTTTTTTGCAGTGCTGCCGGGGTGGTTTCGGGGTTCATCGCCGAAATACCTGCCCGAGAATTGCAAGCGCGGCCAGCCCGGCGGCTTCATGGGGCCGGTGATGGACGCGGTCGGCCAGCGGGTCGAGCCGCTTTAGCCGCGCGTTTAGGCTCACCGCGAGCCGGTGAATGACGGCGACCTCGGCCGCGAGCCGCCGGTCCCGGATCTGCGCGGCGAACGCGCTGCTGTCAGCCAATAACGTGTCGGTCCGCACGGCCATTTGCATGATGACGGTGCGGAGTGCGGGCGTCGCCCGGTCGCGGCCGAGATCTTCAACCACCGCGCCCGCGGCCGCCAGCATGTCGAGCGGCAAATACACCCGGTTGAGCGCGCGAAAATCCTTGCCGCAGTCTTGCATATGGTTGATGATCTGAAGTGCCGCGCACAACGCATCATTGGCGCCCCAGGTCGCGCGATTCTCCCCGTGTACGTCAAGCACATAGCGCCCGACAGGCATGGCAGAGACGCGGCAATAACCGATGAGCGCGTCCCAGCTCTCATAGCGGCTGGCGGTACAATCGCGCTCAAACGCCGTCAGCAAGTCCAAGCCGTGCTGCGGTGACAGGTGATGCGCCGTTAGCACCTCGCGCAAGGCGTGCGCCTCGGCGTTCACGTCGCTCGTGCCGGCAAGCGTTGCCCGCATCGCGCCAAGCAGCGCCAGTTTTTCTGCCGAAGTGGCGGCTTCATTGTCGGCGACGTCATCGGCGGCGCGGGCGAAATGATAAAACGCCATCACTGGCGCGCGGTGTTCGCGCTTGAGTATCCATGAGGCGACCGGGAAATTCTCGTCGCGGTGCCCCTTGCCGGACGCCAGCGCTGCGGCAGACGCCGTCACGTGCCGAGCGCCGCTTGCGCGCGGCCTTTCCACATGCCGCCGCGCCCGCGCCAATGCGCCCATGCCGACGCAAAGGTGCAACTGGCGTAAAAGCCGGCGATCACCGGGAGCGCCAGGCCCCATAGCGGTGAGCGGCGATAGAATCGCAGCATCGGTTGAAAGGCGAGTGCCATAAGTCCCCAGCCAGCGGCCCCAAGCCAGCGCGCATAGCCCTGTCCGCCAATCGCAAGCAAGGGCGGGGCGATGTAAATCACCGCAAGGCCAATCAGCGTCCCCGCCAGCAGCAGCGGCGAATAGTTGAGCTGCGCATAGGCGGAACGAGAGATCATCGCGGCGATTGAGCGCCAACTGTCGTAGCGGCGGATGCTGGCCGAGCGATCGGTTAGACCAAGCCATATCGCGCCCTGCTGCTTCATGAGGGCCCCAAACGCGCAATCGTCGATCAGCGCCGCCCGCACCGCCGCAATGCCGCCGGCGCGTTCCAGCGCTACGCGCCGCGCCAGCATGCAGCCACCGGCGGCGGCGCCCGCACTGTTTTGGGCGTTCACCGCGCCAAACGGGTAGAGCATCTGGAAGAACCACACGAAGGCGGGGATGAGCGTGCGTTCAGCGAGACTTTCGCAGCGGAGTTTGGCCATCAGCGACACCAGCACGCGGTTGTCGCCCTCGGCGCGGGTCACAAGCGTGCGCAGCGTATCGGGTGCGTGGACGATGTCGGCATCGGTCAGCCACAAATAGGCGGATGCGTCGCCAGCGGCTGCTATGCCTTGCGAGACCGCCCAGAGCTTGCCCGTCCAGCCCGGTGCCAGCGGCTGGCCGGACAGGATCGTGAGGCGCGACGGATCAACGGCCGCCGCGCGAGCAAGGTCGGCGGTGCCGTCGCTCGAGTTATCGTCGACCAGAATGACGCGGAACCGGCCGGGATAATCTTGCCCGATTAAGCTGCTGATCGAGCGCGTGATGACGTCTGCCTCGTCACGCGCGGGGACGATGGCGGTGACGCTGGGCCAGATGGCGGGCGATGGCGGCAGCAAATTGGTATCGCGCTCGCGGGTCAGCCAGAAGCCGTGGCGCGCGAACACCAGCACCAGCCAGACAGCGAGCGCCAGGCCGCCCGCGCCAAGTGCGATCATGTGATCTTCCCCGCTGCCCGAAACCATGCGATCGCCTCCGCCAGCGCCTCGCGATAGGGTCGCGCTGAATAGCCTAGCACGGCAGTTGCACGGGCTGACGAGAAGTACATGTTGTGCCCTGCCATTTTGAGCGAATCGACGGTCAGGAACGGGTCCTTGCCGGTCACTCGCGCGACCGCTTCGTTGGCATAGGCGAGCGGGAACAGGGCGCGGCGCGGCAGGGCGATAGTCGGGGCCTTGCGGCTGACAAGTGCTGCGATATCCGCCAGCATCTGGCGCAGCGTTACGTCCTCGCCGCCCAGAATATAGCGCTCGCCGATCTGCCCGCGTTCCATCGCCAGCAAATGGCCCGTGGCCACGTCATCGACATGCACCAAATTGAGTCCGCTTTCGACAAAGGCGGGCATGCGGCCATTAGCGGCTTCGACCACGATACGGCCGGTGGGCGTCGGCTTCACATCGCGCGGGCCGATGGGGGTAGAGGGGTTGACGATGATCGCGGGCAGGCCGTCTGCCACCATCGATTCGACCAGCCGTTCAGCGGCGGTTTTGCTGCGTTTATAGGCACCGACCGCCTGCGCCGGTGTTGCCGGGCGCGTTTCGTCGGCCACGCCGCCGGCGAGCGGCTTGAGCGTGGCGACGCTGGATGTGTAGACGATGCGGCTGACACCTGCCTGTTGCGCCGCTTTCATCACCGCGCGTGTGCCAGCGATGTTGTTGCGCACAATGTCTTCCGGGTCAGGTGCCCAAATGCGGTAATCGGCGGCGACGTGAAACAGGTGGCGCGCGCCGGTCATCGCGGCGGCCATGCCCGGCTCATCGCGGATGTCGCCGGTTACGATCTCGATGTCGAGCCCGGCGATATTGTCGCGCGGGCTCGACGGGCGGACGAGTGCCCGCACCGTAACGCCGCGTGCAACCAGCGCGCGCGCCACCGCCGAGCCCACAAATCCCGAAGCTCCGGTGACGAAGGCAATGTCTGTGGTGGGTGTCAGCTTGTCCTCCCCAGAATAAAATACGGTTGCATCAACCAGCGTCTATGGCGCATCGCACCGGGGCACGCCAGTCGCGGAAAAGGAGCAGGATCTAGGCGCATGATGGGCATAACCGGTTCCGTGCTGCTTGCGCTTGCCCTGGCCGGCTGCCTCTACACGCTGGTCTCGGTTTGGCTCGTCGGCGGGTATCGCGCGGCGCCGCCCGGCGCGCAAGCGGGCACCCGCCCGGCGGTCAGCATCCTGAAGCCGCTCCACGGTGCGGAGCCTCGCCTGCGCGCCAATCTGGAGAGCTTCGTCGCGCAGGATTATGACGGCGACGTTCAGATCATCTTTGGGCTGAGCGACCCCGGTGATCCCGCGCGCCCGGTGGTCGAGGCGTTGCAGGCAGCGCACCCGGCGCGCGACATCACGCTGGTGGTAGACGATAGCCGGCGCGGGACCAACGCCAAGATGGCCAATGTCATCACGATTGCCCATTACATCCGCCATCCGCTGGTTGTGCTTGCCGACAGCGATGTCGCAGCCCCGCCTGATTTGCTGACCCGCCTTGCCGACACGCTCGCAGACCCCAAAATAGGCATTGCAAGCTGCCTCCACACCGGGCGGGGCGACGCCGGTTTCTGGTCGGTGCTCGGCGCGATGGACTTAAGCTACCGGTTCCTGCCCAGTGTTGCCGTGGGCATTGCAAGCGGGCTCGCTTCGCCCTGCCTTGGGCCGGTGATGGCGCTGCGTCGCGAAACGCTGGAGGCAATTGGCGGATTTTCTGCTTTCGCCGATGTTCTTGCCGATGATTATGCATTGGGCGCGGCGGTCATCGCGCATGGCCTGCGCAGCGTCGTGCCGCGTTTCACCGTCGTTCATAGCGGCGGCGAGGCAACGCTGCACGCGCTTGTCCGCCACGAATTGCGCTGGACGCGGACGATTTATGGCATTGACCCGGTCGGCTTTGCGGGCAGCGTCGTTACGCACTGCCTGCCGCTCGCGGTGATCGGGGGCTTGTTTTGTGGATTTACGGGCGCGTCGCAGGCGGTTATCGGGCTGGCCCTTGTGGCGCGGATTGGCCTCAAACTAAGGGTCGATGCGGTATCCGGCTGCGTATCGGGGCCGCTCCATTTGTTGCTGCTGCGGGACGCGCTGTCATTTGCGGTGTTTTTCATGACGTTTTTCGTGAATAAGGTCGATTGGCGCGGCAGGCGCTATGCGGTATCGCGCGACGGCCGCCTTTTGGTCGAATAGGGTTTTTATTTCATGTCCATGCGTTCGCTGTTTCTCCAGGCCCCTTCGTTTGACGGTTATGACGGGGGCGCAGGCGCGCGCTATCAGGCGCGGCGCGAGATCAAATCCTTCTGGTATCCCACCTGGCTTGCGCAGCCGGCCGCCCTGGTTGAGGGATCGAAACTGATCGACGCGCCTGCGCACGACCTGAGCTTTGATGACATCAGCCATGAGGCAAAGCAGCGCGACTTGCTGATTCTGCACACCTCGACCCCGTCCTTCCAGTCTGACGTCAAAACGGCGGAAATGATGAAGGCGCTTAACCCTGCGCTGAAGGTAGGCATGATCGGGGCGACCGTGGCGGTGGAAGCCGACAAGGCAATGCGCGCGTCGGAAGCAATTGATTTCGTCGCCCGCAACGAGTTCGATTTCACGATCAAGGATGTGGCGGACGATGTGCCGCTCGCCAGCATCGACGGTATCAGTTTTCGCAATGCCCAGGGGGTCATTGTCCACAACAAGGACCGTAACGTGCTGACCGATATGGATCAGCTGCCCTTCGTTACCCCCATCTACAAGCGCGATTTGCAGATGGAGAAATACTTCATCGGTTATCTCAAGCACCCTTATGTGAGCTTTTACACCGGTCGGGGCTGCAAGAGCCGCTGCACCTTCTGCCTGTGGCCCCAGACGGTGGGCGGGCATAATTACC
This sequence comes from Sphingomonas sp., assembly GCA_046155125.1. GTDB lineage: Bacteria > Pseudomonadota > Alphaproteobacteria > Sphingomonadales > Sphingomonadaceae > Sphingomonas. Next base: position 5,956 of record JBJXEC010000168.1, read on the forward strand.
GGGTGCGCTCGGTCGGGCATGTCATCGAGGAAGTGAAGTACGTCCTGAAGGCGTTCCCGCAAATGAAGGAGCTGTTCTTCGACGACGATACGCTGACCGACAACCGCCCGCGCATCGAGGAACTGGCGCGCGAACTCGGCAAGCTGGGCGTCACCTGGTCTTGCAATGCCAAGGCGAATGTACCGTTCGAGACCTTGAAGATAATGGCCGATAATGGCTGCCGCCTGCTGCTCGTGGGCTATGAAAGCGGCAACCAGCAGATTTTGCACAACATCAAAAAGGGCCTGCTGATCGAAACCGCCAAGCAATTCGCCAAGGATTGCCGGGCGCTGGGCATCAAAATCCATGGCACGTTCATCGTTGGCTTGCCGGGCGAGACGCGCGAGACCATTCAGGAAACCATCAAATACGCCAAGGAAGTGAACCCGCACACCATTCAGGTGTCGCTGGCCGCACCCTATCCGGGCACGTTCCTTTACAAGCAGGCGATGGAAAATGGCTGGTTCGACGGGACCGACCATCTGGTGAGCGATGGCGGCAATCAGATTGCGCAGCTTAGCTATCCGCATCTTGCGAGCGACGAAATCTTCGAATCGGTCGCGGAATTCTACAAGAAATTCTATTTCCGTCCTTCCAAGGTTGGCGCGATTGTCGGTGAGATGGTCACGTCGCCCGACATGATGAAACGGCGCCTGCGGGAAGGCGTGGAGTTCTTCGATTTCCTCAAAAACCGCTCGGCCGAAGCAAGCTGAGCAGCGGCGCGGGGGCTGCCCCGATGGTGAAATATGCCGCGCTCGTGCTCACCGCCGTCGGGCTGGTGGCGGGGGTGTGGATCATTGGCGCGGCTGGCTGGCGCGCCGTGCTGGTGGCGGTGGCGAGCGTCGGCATTGGCGGATTTGCCGCGCTGATGGCGTGGACGGGCGCCAATCTGGTTATTTTGGGGGCGGGCTGGCTGGCGGTGGCGCCGGGCGTTGCCCGGCGGCAACTTGGCACCTTCGCCTGGGCCCGGCTGACGCGCGAAGCGGCGACCGATGTGCTCCCGTTCTCACAATTTGGCGGGCTGGTCGTGGGCGCACGCACCGCGATTGCCGGCGGCATCCGCGCGCCGCTCGTCTATGCGTCGCTGATCGCTGACCAGACCACCGAGCTTGCCGCGCAACTGTTGTTTACGCTGTTTGGTGTCGCGATGCTGGCAATGCGGTTAAACGGCGGGGCGGGCGAGGCACCCGCCAACATCGTGCCGCTGGTGCTGGGCGGCGCGCTGGCGATGACCGGCGTCATGATTGTCTTTGTGGTCGCGCAGCGGCCAATGCTGGCGATGGCGCAAGGGCTGGCGGCGCGGCTGCTGCCCGGTTCCGTTGCGACGATGGCCGCGCTCCGCGACGAACTGACCGCGATTTACGCCCGCTGGCCGCGTGTGGTTGCCTCGTTCCTGTGTCATCTTGCGGCATGGGTGTTCAGCGCGACCGGGGCGTGGATCGCGCTGCGGTTCATGGGGCAGCCGGTGTCGCTGCACGGTGTGTTGACCATCGAAGCGCTGATCTTCACGCTGCGCACAGTTGCTTTTGCCATTCCCGGTGGCGTTGGCGTGCAGGAGGCAGGGTATCTGCTGCTCGGGCCGCTATTTGGCCTCACCCCGAGCGCCGCGCTCGCGCTGTCGCTCGTCAAGCGTGCCCGCGATATCGCGGTTGGCGTGCCCGGCGTGCTGCTGTGGCAGGTTTTCGAGGCGCGCGCGCTGGCGCGTGCCGAACCGTCATCAGGCGGCGGCTAGCGGTCAGCTTTGGGCAGGCCGTCGGCAATATCGTAATAATCGCCCTTTTCAGCCACGAAGATGTGCATAACGAGCGTGGTATCGGTCGGCCCGTCGAACGCGCCCATGGCAACGGCAACACGCGCACGCCCAATAACGTCCCAAAACAGGAACGAGCCGCATGTTGCGCAAAATCCGCGCCGGACCTTTGCCGACGATTGATACCAGGCGAGCTTGTGGTCGCCGACAATGGTGAGCGCGTCGCGCGCCACATCCACCGACGCCCAATAATGGCCCGATTGTTTGCGACACTGTGTGCAGTGGCACGCATCTGGATGACCGAGCGGTTCGCTAACCGTGAAAGCCACCGCCCCGCACAGACACGAACCGGCTGTCATTGCCGGAGCCGTTCATGGTGGCGGATCACCTCGTCAATGATGAAGCGCAGGAACTTTTCCGAAAATTCAGGGTCAAGCTGCGCATCCTTCGCAAGCGTACGCAGCCGCACGATTTGCGCTTCCTCACGCCCGGGGTCGGCGGGGGGCAGGCCGTGCTCGGCTTTGTGCCGCCCGACCGCCTGCGTCACCTTGAAACGCTCGGCGAGCAGGAACACGAGCGCTGCGTCAATATTGTCGATGCTTTGGCGATACCCGCTCAAAATCCGGTCTGACATGGCGCTGGCTCCCTCGCGCGTCGCTCTGGCTGCCTTTTGAGTAGCCATGGCCCGAAGCGCAAGGGCGAACTCTTGCCTTTGGGCGTGCATGCGGCCACATGGCATAGCCATGACCGCGACGATCCACCGCCTCGACAATCGCCCCGCGCCGACGCTCGATGCGATGATGGCGCTGGTCGCGGGCGACATGAATTTGGTCAACGCCGTGATCCTTGACCGGATGCAGTCGCAAATCCCCTTGATCCCGGAACTTGCGGGTCATCTCATCGCCGGCGGTGGCAAGCGGATGCGGCCCATGCTGACGCTCGCGAGCGCGGCGCTGCTTGGCTATACCGGCACGCGGCATCACGGTTTGGCGGCGGCAGTTGAGTTCATTCATACGGCTACCTTGCTGCATGATGATGTGGTTGACGGGTCTGATCTGCGACGCGGGCGGCGCACGGCCAACAACATCTGGGGGAACCCGGCCACCGTGCTGGTCGGCGATTTTCTGTTTTCGCGCGCGTTCGAGCTGATGGTTGAGGATGGTAGCCAAAAGGTGTTGCGCATCTTGAGCCAGGCCAGCGCCATCATTGCCGAGGGCGAGGTTAACCAGCTGACGGCGACCCGCATGATCGAGCTGGGCGAGGAGCGCTATCTCGACATTATCGGCGCGAAGACGGCCGTGCTGTTTGCCGCTGCGTGCCGGATTGCGGCGGTGGTCGCCGAGCGGCCAGACGCGGAGGAATCCGCGCTCAACATCTATGGGCGCAACCTTGGCATCGCGTTTCAGCTGGTTGACGACGCGATTGATTATGTGTCCGACGCGGGCACCATGGGCAAGACGGC
>JBJXEC010000169.1:0-3287 GCA_046155125.1 Sphingomonas sp.
GGCTATCTGCGCGCGCGCAAGGGGCTGTCGTTCGGCGAGGCGCTGCGGCTGCTCGAGGCGGATGCGGGCATCGATTTTCGCGATGCGAAGGCAGTGGCGTCGCTCGATCGCGACCGCGAGCGGCGCGAGCGCAAGGCAGCGAGCGAGGCCGAGCGCAGGCGGCGCATTGCCTATGGGCTGTGGCAGCATGCGGCGCCGCTCCACGCGAGTCCGGCGGAGGCTTACTTACGCGGGCGGGCGATCGATTTCGGGGTGATCGGCAAATATCCTGGTGCAATCCGGTTTCGGCATGATTGCTGGCATACACCGACAAGCGCAAAAATCCCGGCGATGGTATCGGCAATGGTGTCGCTCGATGCGCAGCATGTGGCGACGCATCGCACCTTCCTTGCGCGCGGCGCGAGCGGTTGGGCCAAGGCGCCGGTCGAGGGCTCAAAAAGCACGCTCGGCCAGTATGGTGGCGCGCATATTCCGATCAACAAGGGCGCGTGCGGCCCCATGCCGCTGCGCGACGTGCCTGCGGGGACGGTGGTCTATATCAGCGAAGGCATTGAGGATGCGCTGTCGGTGGCGATGGCGCATCCCGACTGGCGGATCGTGGCGGCGGCGACGTTGGGCAACATCGGCGCGGTGGCGCTGCCTGCCCAAGTGCGCGACGTGGTGGTGATCGGCCAGCATGACCGGCCGGGGAGCGCGGCCGACAATGCGCTGGATCGGCAAATCGTGGCGATGCAGGCGCGGGAGCTGCGGGTGGCGTGCCTGTGGCCCGAGCCGCGTTTCAAGGATTTCAACGACCAGCTGCGCGGTTTGCCGATGGTGACGGCGTGACAGCCCGGCGCATACGCTTTGCCAATTCGTATCTCGACGATGTGGCGGGCATCTTGTCCGATGCTCATCCCCATGCCGGGCAATATCTCGAACAGGCGCCAGTGATCGCCGTGCTGGCGTGCGGGAAGTTTTCGTCGCACATCACCTATGGCGAATTGGATCAATTTCGCGAACGCCTCGCGCTCGGGCCGCGCCTGAAGGATTTGCTGGCGAGCTACGGCACAAGTCGTCCGATGGCAAAACTGTCGGCTACGGCGCTCAGGTTGGGCGATCGTGCCGCGCTAGAAGCGCTTGGCAGGCTCGACGCGTCATCACTTTCGCAGGCAATTCCTAGCGATAGTCAGCGCGTTTGGCTGGATGGCATCGACAAGTGGTTACGGCTAACACCGCGCGACAAGGCCGCGCGCAAGCACTTCAATGTCGGCTGGATCGCTCGGCACCTGGGCGCCGATTTGTCCCGCTTCGAACAGGTCGACGCGCTGATCGACTTCCTTGGTAAGGGCGGCGGACAGTTGAACGAGCGTTGGGGCTGGGACTCCGCGATGCGTGCCGTCGAGGATTGGCATCGCCGCCTGCGCGATGATCGCGCGTTGGTGGCTTTGGTGCGCGCGCGCGATGCCCAAAAGGCATTTGACACGGTGATATGCAAATCGCCGCTTCCGGACGCCGCCAGCTTGGACGGTTTCGATTTTGTCGTTCTGCGCACCGCGCGAGACCTTCGCAACGAGGGAGTGGCGCTGCATCACTGCGTGGCGTCCTATGCTCGATCGGTGAAAGCGGGCGACTGCGCCGTCGTGTCCGTTCGCAAAGATGGCGTCAACATCGCGACCCTTGAAATCGACCGAGCCGGTCAAGCAGTACAGATCAAGGGCCACTGCAACGCCAAGCCCCTGCATACGGTGCAGACCGCGTGCGAAATGTACGCGCTGCGCTTCTGGAAGCCAGCTGAAGCGGCTAAATCATGACCCGCCGCACGCTCGCGATTGGCGGCTGACGCATGGCCGGGGGACTGAAATCGATCGCCGGGGCGCGGCCCGTGGAGGCGCCGGATATGCGCACTGCCGATGTCGCCAATCCGTTCGACGCCTTCACCCTGCCGCCCGATTGCCCGGTGACGCCGCTGGGCCACCAGCGCTTGAAACTGTGGGTGCTCGACGCGGCGAACCAGTTGATCCAAATGCCAACCGATTGCCGCAAGGGCGACATGGTGCTGCTGTTCGGCGGCGAGCAGTGGCTGAAAGAGCAATTCCCGCAATATCCGGCCAAGACGAAGGACAACCCGGACCCGGCGCCGAACAAGTTCAACCAGGCCGACGCGCAAACCGCACTGATCACCGCGTGCCACTCGAAAGGCATTTTCGACCCGCAGGGCCGCGTGTTCGGGCGCGGCGCGCACCGGATCGGCGACGATGGCGAGCAGCTCGTGCTCCACATGGGGCGATCGGTGCTGATTGCGGGCGAGACTGACAAGAAGGGCAAGCCGATGATGTCGCTGCGCGAGCATCCCGCCGGCGCGCTGGGCGACAAATTATTCCCCGCGCAATCCCCCCTGCCCCCGCCCGCCGCCGAGCCGAGTTCGCCGGAAGAAGCCGAAGCGTTGATGACGCTGTTCGGCGAGTGGCGCTTTCAAAGCGCGGCGGCGCCGCTGTTGTTGCTGGGCATGTCGGCGCAGATGCACATTTGCGGGGCGCTCAACTGGCGGTCGCATATGTGGCTGGCGGGGCCGACGAGTTCGGGCAAGTCCGAGCTGCAGCGGCTGATCCGCGCGGTGCATGGCGGCTGGTGCCTCTATACCGAGGATGCAAGCGAAGCGGCGGTGCGGCAGACGCTGAAGGACGACACGCTGCCGGTGCTGATCGACGAGGCCGAGAAGCACGACAATCCGGAAAAGCAGCAAGCCATATTGAACCTGATGAAAAAGGCGTCGTCGGGCGCCAAGCTGCACCGGGGCAGTGCCGATCACCGCGCGCAGGAATTCACCGCGCAATCGGCGTTCCTGTTCTCGTCGGTGTTGCACGGGCTGGCGAAGGGCGAGGAAATCAACCGCGTCGTCATCCTGAACATGCAGAGCGTGCTGGCGCGCGCCGATTTGTGGGTGCCGCCGGATCTGAAGCACTGGCGCGCGACGGGGCGCAAGATGCACCGGCGGATGATCGAGCAATGGCCACGCTTCGCGCGGACCTTTGCCGAGTATAAGCTGGCGATCGCAAGCCAAGGGGTGGAGGGGCGCTGGCTCGACACGTTCGGGACGTTGCTGGCGTGCGCAGATTGCCTGTTGCACAATTGCCCGCCGTCACAGGAAAGCGAGCTCAACGAGAGCTTCGGGCGCGAAAAGCGCTGGGTGTCGATGATCATGCCGCTGTTGTGGGAAGGGCGCATGTCGGCCAAGAGCGACGTCGATCGGTGCCTGTTGCATCTGACGTCGATCCAGTTGCCCGGTGCCAATGGCAACCCGCCCG
>JBJXEC010000170.1:0-3238 GCA_046155125.1 Sphingomonas sp.
GCTTGGCACCATCTCGAACGAGCGCATATCCTCGGGCAGTTACGGTTTGGCCTGCATATCCGTTCTCATCTCCAAATGCTCGGTTTTGCCGTTGCGCTGAGGGACGGGCGGGAAATATTCGGCCAACTCGGACGGCTCGCACTTGCGCCGCTGGGCAATCTCACTGGACGGCTTCCCATCGGCAACACGGGTCGCGCGCATGTCAGCGCGTTCATGCCAATGGATATTCCCGAAGAATTGCAACGGCAAATAAAAGATGCAGGAGCTGAAAATTGATTGTTCGTTTATGTGTGTCGTGTTAGCCGCGCGATAATGGCTAGAGCCCTGATCGCCTTTTTGATGATTTCGATGCTGCTGTTCGGCAGCGTCGGCGTTCCTGCGCTCGCTGACGCCGGAAACGCCGGTCATGCTGTCGAGATTGTCGATCTCGACTGTCACGCCGAAGAAAAAAGCGATGCTGGTCAAGATGAGAACTCACCAAAGGCCCCTGCGGGCCATGTTGATCATCACCACTGTTCGGTCGCGGTTCCTCAATCTGTGAGCGGCGTTGCTGCAACCAATATCTATACTGGCAGCCAGTTTGCCTTGCTGGCCATTCGCGGAATGGTTTCGTACCAGGCTGCGCCCCCGATCCAGCCTCCTTCTGCCTGACATCCGCCGCGCGCGGGGCTTTGCCCCTGCGTGTCCGCAATGTCGGTCAGGAGTTTATTCATGTCATTACGAATCCGTCGCCTGCTGCTGGCAGGGACGCTGCTATTTTCATCCGGTCCGCTCTGGGCCGAACCGGTCACGCTCCCCGAAGCCTTGCGGCAAGGGCTGGAATCCTCGCCGCGCGTCAGTCAGGCAAAGGCAAAAGCCGATGCCGCCGAGGCGCGCGCGCGGCAGGCCGGGGTCTCGCCGAATCCCGAACTCAGTCTTGAGGTAGAGAATTTCGCCGGTAGCGGTGCGTTTCAGGGGCTACGCAGCACCGAGACGACGCTTGCTCTCAGCCAGCGGATAGAGCTTGGCGGCAAACGCAGCGCCCGTGTTGAAGTCGCGCGCGCCGAACGTGATTTTGCCTTTCTGTCCTACAAGTCGGCGCTAGCCGATCTCGAACGTGATATCCGTTTTGCCCATGCCAATTTGCGGTCCGCCGAAGATCGCGCAGTGCTGGCGCGAGACAATGTCACCGCATCGGACGAGGTGCTGCGCACAGCGAAGGTGTTGGTCGAAGTGGGCCGCGATCCGCCGCTCCGCGAATTGCGCGCACAGGCACAATTGGCGGAGGCGAAAGCCGAACAGGCGCGCACCTTTGGCGAGCTTCTCGTGGCACGGCAGCTTCTGGCAACGCTGATTGGAAGCGCGGATGGCGAACCGACGGCAACCATTATGAGCGAAGATGCGCCGCCGACTTTGCCGCCCGATACAGAAACGCTCGACGTCCAACTGGCCTTTGCAGAACGCGGCGCAGCATTGGCCCGTGTTCGGCTCGCCCGCGCCGATGCGGTGCCTGACATTACCGGAAGTGCCGGAGTTCGGCGCTTTGGCGAAGGCCGCGAAACCGCGTTCGTCGCCGGCATCTCGATCCCGCTCCCTGTGCGTGATCGCAATCGGGGCAATATCGACGCCGCACAGTCGGACAGTCTGGCGGCAGAATCGGGGTTGGCGCTCGCTCGCCTCGATGCAAACCGAGCGCGTTATGAAGCGCGGATGCTGCTCGGGGCGGCCGAAATGCGGTATGAGGCGCTCGCCGGTCCGGGCATCGCCCAAGCCGAAGAAGCGCTGCGGCTCGCAAGGCTTGGCTACAATGCGGGCAAGTTTTCGCTGCTCGAACTGCTTGATGCGCAAACCACTCTGACCCAGGCCAAACTCAACCTCATCGAAGCGCGGCTTGATCGTGCGCGGGCGCTTGCAGCGCTGATCCGCGCTAACGCGCAATAAGGACAAATCTCATGAACTTTCAAGATAGCCGAAATCGCCTGATTGCCTCTGTTGCTGCCGGTGCCATTATTCTTGGTGGCGGCGGAATACTACTAGGCCGCACCTTATTCGCTCCGGAAACTACGGCTGCCGCAGCAGCGCCCGCCGAAGAGGCCGAAGAAGAAGGCCATGTCGAAGGCCAAATCCTCATGGAGGAGTCTCGCGCCAAAGCCGCTGGTATCGTGACCGAAGCGTTGCAATCGGGCGGATTGGGTGCCGAGATATTGGCGCAGGGCGTCGTTGCCTCGACGCCCGAAGGGGAAGCAGTGTTAACCGCACGTGCGGATGGGGCCGTCGTCCGCATCAACCGCCAACTGGGCGACTTCGTGCGTGCCGGTGAAGCGGTGGCGGTCATGGAAAGCCGCGATGCCGCGTCGATTGCCGCAGAACGCAGTTCGGGATCGGCCAATCTCGCGCTGGCCCGTTCGACCTATGCGCGTGAGAAAAAACTTTTCGATGCCAAGGTTACTGCGCGGCAAGATTTGGAGGGCGCTCAAGCGGCGCTGGCCGCAGCTGAGGCCGAAGCGCGGCGCTCACAGTCAGCGGCTTCCGCCGCAAAGGTGTCAGGCGATGGCCGCACCTTGGGCGTCGTCAGCCTGATTTCAGGGCGTGTGACCAAGGCAGATGCGAAACTCGGTTCCTATGTGCTGGCAGGAACCGAACTTTTCCGCGTGTCTGATCCCAATCGCATTCAGATTAACGCATCGGTGCTGGCCGCCGACGCGCGCCGCATCAAGCCCGGCGATACAGCAGTCATCGAACTTCTTGGCGGCGAAACCGTCACCGCCGTGGTCCGCTCTGCAACGCCTAGCCTCGACCCCGATAGCAAAACTGCAACCATCGTACTGACGCCGCAAGGGATCGGCGGCCTAACCCCCGGTCAGGGCCTGCGCGCGCGCATCAAGCCGCGCGGTGGCGGCGATAGCGCTTTGATCGCACTGCCCGAAGAAGCGGTGCAAACCGTTGAAGGCAAGGAAGTCGTGTTCGTCAAAACCGCCAAGGGTTTTCAGGCGACGACTGTTGTCACTGGAAAACGTGGCGGTGGCCGCATCGAGATAGTCGATGGCTTGGCAGCCGGTGCCGTCGTCGTAACCAAGGGCGCGTTCATGCTCAAAGCCGAACTCGGCAAGGGTGAGGCGGAGCATTGAGATGATTGACAAGCTTTTAGACGCGTCGATCCGCTTCCGCTGGGGCGTGGTCATCCTGACGCTTATCATCTCGGCTTACGGCCTGTCGGAGCTTTTGAAGCTGCCGATCGATGCCGTGCCGGACATCACCA
>JBJXEC010000171.1:0-4588 GCA_046155125.1 Sphingomonas sp.
ACGCTGGAGCTGGCTTGCACCGCCAGCTTTTCCTGCCGGACCAGCACATTGTTCAACCGCGAACTCGACAGGCCGCCGAGCACCGATGCCGCCGCTGTCAGCCCGGCTGCGTCCTTGTCATTCAGGCCCGGCACTGCCCACATGCGAGTGATGAGGGTGGCGGCCACCCGGTCCTTGAGTACCACCGATTTTGGCGCCGAAAGCGTCGGGATGGAGACCGTCGGCAGCGTGACCGCAGGCCCGCGCGCAATCGGCCCGAAATATTTGGTGGTCAGCGTCTTGGCGGTTGCCACATCAATATCGCCAGCCAGCACCAGCACGGCATTGTTGGGGCCATAATTATTGCGGAACCAGCTCTTCACGTCGTCGAGACTGGCCGCGTCCAGATCCTTGAGCGAACCGATGGGCGTGTGCCCATAGGGATGGCTGGACGGGAACAGGCCGCCGAAAATCTCATATTGCAGCAAGCCATAGGGCCGCGTGTCGCCCTGGCGCTTTTCATTCTGCACCACGCCGCGCTGCTCATCGAGCACGCTTTGTGTCACCGCGCCGAGCAGATAGCCCATCCGGTCGCTTTCGATGAACAGCGTTTTTTCAAGCGCCGGCGTTGGCACCGTCTCGAAATAATTGGTACGATCAAAGCTGGTCGTGCCGTTAAGGTCAGTCGCGCCGACCTGCTTGAGCGGCTCAAAAAAGTCGCCCGGCGCGTTCTCGCTGCCGTTGAACATCAAATGCTCAAACAGATGGGCAAAGCCCGTCTTGCCCTTGGGCTCAAACTTCGAGCCGATATTGTACCAAACCGATACCGCAACGACCGGCGCCTTGCGGTCGGTATGCACGATCACGCGGAGACCATTGGGCAGCGTGAACTGCTCATAGGGGATGTTAACCCGCTTGATGAGATCGGCAACGGGCGCTGCCTTCAGCGCCGGGGCCGTCTGTGCCGCGATCATTGCCGGCGTTGCAAGCGCAGCGATCGACACACCGACAAGCGCGGCAGATTTCATTTTCATGACGGTTATCCTCTACTTAAGCACTGCGTTACCTCAGTATAACGCTTCGTTTCGCCAGTGCAATCACGGGCGATAGCTTTTCTCGACATGGCCGGCGAGCTGGGCCGGATCGAACCAGACCGGCTTGAGCCGGTGCTTTACGAACAGCGGCGCCTGATCCGCATAATGTTTCGATTCTGGCCGGGTAGTCGCCGCGCCATAGGGCTGAATCGATTCAGAGCTTACCCGGCCTGCCCTGTCCCAGCGGATGAACATGACGAAGCTGTCGCCGTGCTTCACGACCAGCCGCCCGTCCGGCGCCTCGTCCCAATTGGCCGCCGCGCGCAGTACATCGGGTCCGCCGTCGAGCGGCAGGTCAACACTGCCCTGTCGCAAGCGCAGCACATCCCCAAGCGGCGGGTCGATGCGGCCAAAATGGGTTTGCAGATAGGTGGCCGCTTCCAGCAATGTCGCGCGGGGATCGGGCTTGTCCTTGCGCGGATAGTGCCAGCGATTTCCGGCGCGGAGCAGCATGGCGGCGAGCGCATCGGCAGGGCCTTTGCCGTCATAATTCCAGTCCCAGCGCGCGAGAACGGCGTGCGCCTTGGCAAGCGTCGCATCGCCCCGTGCGTCCACCGCCAGCAAATCTGCAAACCAGCGCGCCGCCCAGCTTCCCCGGCTGACGGTGGTGTCGAACTTGATGGCATGCAGGTCCGCGTCGCTTATCAACGGGTCCGCGCCCATCAGCTCCAGCGCACGGGTCGCGCGGTTGGTGGTGTCGGTCTCGATGCCCAGCAGCGGCGAATAGTCCGCCGGGTCCAACTCTGCGCCGGCGCCTGCCGCCTGATAGGGCGTGTTGTTGGCATTGGTGAGGAAGCCCGACGCCGGGTTTACGCTGCGCGGCACTTGCGCCCAGGGAACGGTACCGGGCGTAAAGTCCGCCGAGGTGTCGCCGGGCAGCACATGGCGATAATCAAACCCCGGCCGGCGATTGGGAAAGGCCGCATTGTAGAAATAGCCAATGTTTCCGGCCGCATCGGCATAAAGGAAGTTCGTCGCCGGCACCGCCTGCATCGCCAGCGCGCCCTGCCACCCGGCGAAATCGCGCGCCTTGTTCAACCGGTAATATTCCTCAACCATCCGCAGCTGGTCAGGCGCGGCATAGCGCAGTGCATAAGCGCCTGACTTGTTGATGATAACCGGCCCCTGCACTGCGCGGTACACCATGCGCGGCACAGGCAGGACGAACGGCCCCCACAGCTTCACCCGCAACCATATCCGCTCGCGCTCCAGCGGCGCCCATTTGCCATCGAACCGGTACTGCGTGCCGTCACCGTTCAGCACCAGCTTATAGATGTCGATCAGGTCCGGGCGATTGACGGTGTTTGTCCAGCCCAGCGTCTTGTTGTGCCCGAGCAGCGGATAGGGCGCGCCGGGGAAGGTGGCACCGGCAAAGTCCCACCCGGCCTTTGAATGCACCACCAGTTCATACCAAGCCACGGCGCCGCGCCATGGCTGGTGCGAATTGGCCACAAGCCGGGTCTCGCCGCCCTGCGAGCGCCCGGGCGCGACCACAAAGGCGTTTGAGCCGTTCTGGTTGCCATCCTCTGTGCTCGCGACGCTTCCCGCCGGCAGCGGCACTGGGTCTGCTGCATCCGGGGTCGGGCCAGCGGTCTCGCGCGGCAACGGCGCATCCTTCACCAGTGCCCCCAACACCGCATCCAGCCCGAAGAAAAACGGTGAGCGGAGCACAAACCCCGTCGCAATATCGGGGCCATTGACCGGGAACAGACCGCGCAGGCGCACTTCTTGCGGGTGCTGCTGGGCATAATGGTTGAGCCCGGCCGCATACCCATCGAGCAACGCCTGCACGTCTGCGGGCTGTTTGCCATAATCGCGCGCGACCGTCTCCCGCGCGCGAACAAGGTGCAGCGCATAATCGATCGCCGCCCCATCTGCCCCGGTCATGGCGCCCGCGCGGCCGCGCGTCATCGCCACAACTTCCTGGAGCGTCGAGAAATCATCCTCGGCATGAGCATAAGCAATACCATAAGCGACATCGGCATCGGTCGTGCCAAAGATGTGCGGCACGCCAAATGTATCGCGCGTGATGCGCGTGTCATAACGGTGCGCGGGCGGCGGAGCGGGCGGCGCCTGCGCGGTCAGCGGCTCCCATATCGCTAGCGCGACAGCCGCTACCGCAACCAGCGCAGCTGCTGCCTGCCCGACACGTACCAGCCAAGTCGGCATGCCCATCCCCTTGATTGTCCTGCGCGCTTTTTACGTGATGTAGCCGCGTTACCACGGCCGTGCGAGTCCGGTGGCGGATCGGTTTCAGTGAAATAAAAATATAATAAATCTGCCAGTATAATTACGCAACTCGAATATTACTGCCCTGTAATAATGGTAATGGGTAAATTAAGCGCGTCATAGTTTGGAAATGTTGGCGCAACAAACAGCTCCTAGGCGACTTATGGTGCGCTGCGAAAGCGCTATTGACGCTGCCTAGGGGAAGAATAATGGTAAGATCTCGGGAATTAAAGTATTTAATTAGCGTCGCTTGCGTGGTTGCGCCGGGGATCGCACCGGGGATCGCAAATGCTGCGCCACCGAAACAACCGAGCAACAATGCTGTCGTAGTCGATGCCGAGTCGCCCGCCACGCCGGTGGCCGCGCCACAGGCCGCGCTGCAACGTGCAGACGAGACGGCCGCGACTGCTGCGGATGATGCCAATGACATCATCGTTTACGGCGCGGGCAACAGCCGCCAGCTGACCGAGGTCAATCAACTCAAGCTGAAGGACTTCGTGCCCGGTTCCAGCCCGCTAAAGGCGTTGGAAAACCTGCCCGGCGTGAACTTCCAGGCAGCCGACGGCCTTGGCAATTATGAGTATGGCGTGCGGATCAGCATTCGCGGGTTCAACCAGAACCAGCTCGGCTTTACGCTGGACGGCATTCCGCTCGGCGACTTTTCCTATGGCAATTTCAACGGTCTGCACATCAGCCGCGCGATCATTTCGGAAAATCTCGGCCGAATTCGGGTGTCGCAGGGCGCAGGCGCCCTGGGCACCGCCTCCACCAGCAATCTGGGCGGCACGGTTGAATTTTTCTCGGACGATCCGGCCGACAAGATTGGCCTGACGGTCGCCGGCGGCGCTGGCAGCAACCGCTTTTTCCGGGGCTATGTCCGGTTTGATACCGGCGAAGTCGGCCCGTTTGGCACGCGCCTTGCGCTCAGCTATGTCCATCAGGATGCCGATAAATATAAGGGCGTCGGCCCGCGCCGCACCAACCAGGCCAATTTCAAACTGGTGCAGCCGATTGGCAATGCGCGGCTGAGCGCGTTTCTCAACCTGTCGGACCGGCGCGAAGTCGACGATCAGGATCTGTCATTCGACCTCATCGCCCGGCGCGGGTTGCAGTCCGATTATTTCAACCCGGATTTCCGCAGCGCCGTGCTTGCCGCGCAAATCGGCGCCAATCGGGGTGAAACCGGCCAGCCGATCACTAATGCGGCCGCTGGCACGTCCTATGCCGTATTGCCTCAGGCCAATGTCACCAATGTGAACGATCTTTACTATGCCGGATCGGGCCTG
>JBJXEC010000172.1:0-24206 GCA_046155125.1 Sphingomonas sp.
GCCTATAATTCGGGGGTTCAGGCTGGACTGGGGCGCTAGCGCGTTACAACCGACAGCCGTCATTCAAGGGCGTCGACCTGCCGGTCGGCGCCCTTTTTTGCCGCCACTGGTCGCCGCGCGCTTCTGCATAGTCGAAATGATTAGGTTTCTAGTCGGAATGCGGAGCGCGCCGGATGGCCGACAAGCGCATAACGATCACGAGCGGCGCAGTGTCGCTCGGTCCTGATGTTCCCCGGAACAGCAACGACCGGTCGAAATTCTCATTCTCTGGAGGAATCCATGTCCTTATTCGGTATCGGCGGCTTCAACTTTCAATCGCTCGTCAGCCTTGGTGCACAGGCAGCGCTTGCAGCCTCAACGGGCGGCGCCAGCGTCGCTGCACAGGCAATTGCCAAGCAGCTCGTTTCGGCGATTGTTTCGCAGGTGTTACAAAATGTCGGCCAGAAACTCGGCCTCCCGCAGTCAGTAATCGACGGGGCACAGGCAGCGTTCTCGGCCGCCGCCGGTAACCCCGCCGGCGTCCAAAAGAACGTCAATCAGATCGTTAGTGACTTCAGCCGGCAGGCACAGTTGTCGCCGTCACAGCAGGGCGACCTCCAGCGCGCAGTTGACAAGTCAGCATCGGCGATTGAAGGCGCGCTCAGCCAGTCGCTCCAGCGTGCGTCGGCCGATGCGCAGGAACAAGCCAGCAAGGCAAAGGGCCGCAAGGCGGGTAACTTCCTTGAAGCAATCGCGCTCGCGCTCGGCGACGCGCTCGATCAGAAGTTCGACCAGGCGCTCAAGCTGGCAAACGATATTGCCGAACAAACGCAGAGCAATTCGGAATTCGCGAACAGCCTTGGCAGCGAGGCCAAATCGGGCGATGTGGTCAAGGCAAACGCGGCGCAGTCTAAGCTTGGTGGAACCACCGCGCTGTTCCAGTCTGTCAACCAGGAAATCGGCATCCTTCAAAACGTCATCAAGACCGCCCTCGACGCCATCGGCGGCGCTCAGTCGACCATCGCTCGCCGCAACTGATCGCGCGCAAGCCTTTTGGAAAATCGGGAGGGGCAAAGCCGCCATGGCTTTGCCCCTCTTTTTTATGGTATCATCGGGGAAATTACTGGAGCTTGGGATCATGCAACTAGCGGGATACGGCACGCAGGCCTTGGTCAAAGGCCTTGTCCGCGTCGCAGCAATTAGTGTTGGCGCGGCGCTCAGCACCAGCGCGTTCGCGCAATATAGCAATTCCACCTTTGGCAATTTCTACGTATCAAACCTCAATGCGGCAGTTACCACCAGCCTGGGCAATCTTTCCCGCGAGAAACTTGGGGATGAATTAGTCAAAGGGCGCGTCGCGGAAGAACCCCTGTCGGCGAAAGACCAGGCACGGGAGCGCCGCCGCTATCAACCGAATCCAGCGGTTCGCAAGCGGCTGATTGCAAAGATCATCGGCGGTCTGCGCCGGCAGGATCCTGGCGCCGCCGATCAGCTGGCGGCGCGCAATGCCCAGCAGGATTTGATCCTTGCGGCCAAGTCGAAGATACTCAGTGAATATGGCATCGACACCGATGACGTGGCCGGCGCCTATGCCGTAAGCTGGGTCTATTCATGGCTAGCTGCGCGTGGCGAAACCGGAGATCCGAATAATGTCACGATGAGTGCCGTATACCGGCAATCCCGCGCGGCGTTCGATGAGTCGCCGTTGCTCGGGAAGCTTACCGACGCGCAGAAGCAGGAAATGGCCGAAACGCTCATCATACAAACCATTTTTTTCAGCAGCGCCCTCGAGGCCGCAACCGGCCCAGCAGATCGGGCAACGCTGCGCTCCGTCATACTCAGCCAGCTCCGCGCCGCCGGCCTTGACCTAACCAGCATGACACTGACCCGCAGCGGCTTCGTTCCCAGCGACCACTGACGCAGGGGCAGGCCGGCACCCGGCTGGGCTTTCGCCCCCGTTAATCGCGACCTGATGTCCAGCAGATCCGGCGCAGCGCTTGTGCATGACGGGCCAGTAGGGCGCTTCACCACTACCGATAATCGAAACGACTAGGTTTCTAGTCACTTTGCGGAGTGCGCGGCGAGGCCAGATTTGCTCTTATGCTAAGGCATCGTCGTTGAGTGTGGCGGTCATCAACACAAGGTTCAAAAGCAGTCATGTCGATCAGCATCCCCCCGTCCGGTGTCGGCTCTGCCGGTTCCATTGGGCCAGCGTCGGCTCCAACAGCGGAGCGGGCGGTGGGTGCCGCGGTCAACGCTCTCGTCACTCGGATTGCCACGACGGTAACGGGACAGCTTGGCCTCGGGCCGCAGCGGTCGCCGTTGCATCATGATCCTTTCAACATCCGCGAAACTGCGGCTGCGCTATCGATCGCTGTCAATGCATCGCCGGGCCAATCCGGAGAAATTGAGCGCGCGCTCACCCTGTTCGTTCAATCGGCTGCGGCGCGGATCGGTGCTCAGCCAAACAGCGCAAGTGTCAACGCGCTGACAACCGCTGCAAACAACTTGCGTGGCGCCAGTGCCGATAGCTTGATAGCGTCACTTATCGGTGCGGCTCAACACATAGCCTGAATCAATTCACCTCAACTCAAACTAGTCAGGAGACATATTGTGACAACACTTCCTGCTCTTCAGGGAAACAACGCCTTCGCCGCACAGGAGAACGGTCCGCTCGCCACACCGATTCTCGATCGGGCTACGGTAATCACCAAATTTTTCAAGGCAGCAGTGCTGGCCGGCAATATTGTGGGAAACTATTTCGACAAGATCAGCCACGGGCCATTTGCCGGGCCGACACTGCCCGATGCCTGGCGCGTGACATTGGGCAACATTATCGACCAGCGGGGGGCATTCCCTCAGCCAAACCCGCCTGTCGCTTTTCCACAGCCAAACCCGCCCAGGACGCCGATTGTTCAGCCAACGCAAACCTGGACTGCGAAGGTGAACGGCAGCACCGCCGATGTCGATCTGGGCAACGGCTACACGCTGCAGGTTAATGAACACAACAGCGAACTCACCATCGTCAACCAGCAGACCGGAGAGAAAACGCGCATCTGGGGCGACCCTCACGTCGAAATCGATGGCAAGCAAGCCTATGATTTCTGGGGAACGAC
The DNA here is from genome assembly GCA_046155125.1 of Sphingomonas sp. Taxonomy (GTDB): domain Bacteria; phylum Pseudomonadota; class Alphaproteobacteria; order Sphingomonadales; family Sphingomonadaceae; genus Sphingomonas. The sequence continues at coordinate 3,096 of JBJXEC010000172.1, forward strand.
CACCTTTACGCTGGAAGACGGCACCAAGATCACCGTCAACACCGAGCCATGGAACGGCAACCCCAATGCCTATGTCGCCAGCTCCGTTGCGGTGACAAAGGGCGATCAGGCGCTGGTCATCGAAGGAATCAGCCAGAATCAGATCGGCGATCTGTCGGTTTCGCTGTCGAACAATGGCCGGCAGATCGACGCTCAGAACCAGGACGGCTTCGTGCTGCACGAAAACGCTGAAGGCGCCGGCTGGCTCAGCGCCAAAACCGGCAAGGTGGCGACGCAGGCCGATCTCGACGCAACCCGGGTTGGCGCTGAATATGGCCCTGGCACGTCACACCCGGACGGGCCAACGCGCTCACTCAACGAGCTGGCACCGTTGCTCAGCAGTTATTTCCAGGCCGCGGTGCAGCTCGGCCGGCTTGCGGACCGCGTGGATGACGTCGTGGCTCGGCGAATTGACCGAGCCTTCCCAAATATCGGCAACTTCTGATCGACAACCCTCGTCGACAAATGGCGAAACCCCGGATGGCAACATCCGGGGTTTTTCGCATGGCGGTGATGCGGCTGGTTCAGCGCGCCTGCACCATTGGCAATTTGGTGGTCTGTTTATAGCTGAGCAGGTGGCGCCGACGTCCGCTAGTCGACAGGATCAGCCTTACGAAACAGCCAGCGGATCAGCCGCGCAGCGCGGCGATCAGTTCGGCCCGATTGCCCGGAGTCATCGCCCAGCGATCGGCATTTTCATATTCAAAAGTGATGCGCACTTGCATGCCGTCCCGGTTGATTTGGATCAAGCAGCTCAGCCAGCCCGGCTTGCCTTCGACCAGGGTCGCATCATAGAAATCACGAATGATATCATCAAATTCCTCGTCCGGCAAAAACGGCGTCGCGTCGTCATCACCTTCAACATAAAGCAAGCCCGACACACTCCAGCCGCCATCGCGTATCGCCACCACCGCAAGGCTGGACCACGCCTCGCCCGCCACTTCTTGGCTGCCGACGATCAGGCTGCCCAGGTCGGCGAGCAGCTCGTTTGCGCGTTCTTGTTCCATCATGTGACTCTCTTGTTTGCCGCGACAGCCTGTTATTTGGCAAGCAGCGCCTTGATTTGGGCCGTGCTCAGCCGATTGTAAACGGCCGAAGCGTCATTGTCGAACGACCTGGCGACTTTGTGCAGAACCTTGCCCGTATTGGGGTCGGTCGCGGAATAGACTACCTGCAATCGCGACGGACGCCCTGCATTACGCGCGCCGCCCCCAAGCAGTTTCACGCTCACTTTCACCTCAGCGCCTGCTTTGGCGAACTCGGCGATCTCGTTTTCCAGCTTCTTGTACGCGCTGTTGTTGAAGGCACCGCTTTGCGGGAACAGGTTTTTCGGGCCCTGCTCCTTGAAGAATCGATATCCAAGAATATGCCCGCCCTGGTCGCCGGCCTTACCAGCCTTGCCGGCAAGTTTTGACGCTGTATCTTCAGCCGCGGATCGGACGCCGCCCTTGAACACCTGACGGATGGTGGCGACAACTTCGATTGGGCGCCCGTCCGCTCCGAACTTCCAGGTCGCCTCGTTCAGCCCGACCCGCCGGGAGAGTGTTGCGACCTTGCCCGCCAGCTTGGTCCCGACGCCAAGAACGTCGTCGATCTGACGCTTCACAGATTTGAGCGCTACATCAAGCTCGCCGGAAACGCGGTTGATCGGCAGCTTGCCGATAAGATCGCTGATGGTCGTGAGCGCCGGGCTGACCGCTCTCTTGAACGCCGGGTTGGTCGCGGCCAGCTCAAGCGTTTCAGAAACCGTTTTCAGCCATTTGCCAACCCGCGTCGCCTTGAGCGCATCGCCTGCATAAGGAACGGCCGCGCTTGCCGCTGACACCAAGAACCCGCGCCAATCTCCAGTCGCGGCTGAAATCGCCGCGCTCAACAGGTCACTTGTCGGCGTGGGATCGACGATGCCGACCAGGTCCAGCGACAACTGCGCAAGGTTTTGCAGAACCTTGACGGTATTGGGCGGCACTTTTGACAACGCGCCGCCGACCGCGGAAACCGGGCCGGCGATCTGCACTGCATTGGCACGCTGCCCGAAATTCAAGTCAGGGCCGCCGCCCGCCGTGTCAAATAGCCGCGCAAGCTCACCGCGCTGCACCGGATTCAGCCCAGCCTCGATACTGGCGCGAAGCGCCGATTGCCCCGCGGGGTCCGCATCGGCGCCCAGCGTCAGCCGCGTGAAGGCATCATCAACGGTGTCATTGGCGAATGACGGGCGCAAGGCATTGCCGGCCCCGAACGACGGCACAGCTGTGCTGGTGCCAAATGCAAGATTTGCCGATACTGCCATAGCGCGCGCTCCAGAAATAGAAATCCAGACGGGTCGAGGATAGCGAACCCTCGCGCATGCGTCGGTAAGCGGATCGACTAGGCGCAGCTAATCGGATCGGTTATGGCGCTGGCCAATCATTCAAGCGGGTGAAACAACAGCCCCGCCAGACTGACCAACCCGCGCATACCATCTACCTCGAGCTTGCGGATAACGTTGTTGCAGTGCACCCGCACGGTGTTTTCGGTAATCGCCAGCAACGTCGCAATATCGGCGTTGGAGCGGCCCCAGCCCAGAAATCGCACGACCGCCGCCTCAGCGCGTGTAAGCCCCTGCAACGGCGCGACGAAGCTCAGCGGAACCCGCGTGCCGCCGACGGTAAATTCGCCAATATAGATCGCGCCCTTGTCGCTGCGCTCGGCGCGGCGCAGCAGCTCGATCAGCCGCCGGATTTCCTCGGGGTCATCGGATTGAGCGGCGGTCACCGGCGTGCTCATCGGGCCAGTTGCGTCAGCACACCGGCGGCCACTAGCGCCCGTTCCGACAGGTCATGCAGCACCGCATCGACCAGCACCGGCACCATCGGAATGAGCATCAGCACAGCAAGTGCCGACTTTATTGGCGCGGCCAGCGCAAAAACGTTCAGTTGCTGGGCAAATCGGTTGACGAGCCCCAGGCCGGCGTCAGCAATATAGAGCACCACCAAAAACGGGCCGGAAAGCAACGCCGCAAGCACGAAAAACCGGCCGAACTCACCTTCGAAAAACCCCGCCTTGGCGAGGTCCAGCCCCGGCGCTGCCGACTGCAGCGGCCAAAGCACATAGCTCTCCATCACCGCGCCGACCAGCACGGTGATGCCGCCTGCGCCGACAAACACATAATTGCCCAGCCGCGCGAAAAACCCACCCGTCAGCCCCGTCTGGAACCCGCCAACGGGAACCGAAAGCTGCGCGCCCGTCGCGCCGATTTTGTTGTCAATCAACTCGCCCGCCGACGTCATCGCCCACAGGATTGTCCCAAAGAACAAGCCTATCGTTCCACCCGCAAGCGCCTCCTTGGCGAACAGCGCGACCCAGCCGACCGGGGTCAGCGCCTGCACATCTGGGGGCATCTGCAACGAAAAGGCGGTCAGCCCAAAGGTGAAGATGAGGCTGTTGCGTACGGTGGTGGGCATTATCTCGTCGGAAAATATTGGCACAAGCGCAAAGGCTGTCGCAAAGCGGGTCGCGACCAGGCCAACAAGCAACAATTGCTGCAGCCAGGGAATCGCCCCAAGCAGCGATTCACCCGTGGCCACCATCACCGCCCCACCAAGCCCGCAAAGCCGGAGAAAATATCATCCGCAAAGGCAAGTAATGACCCCGCCAGCAACGATATCGTCAGGAATATCGTCACGACAACGCCAAGAAATTTGACGGTGTACTGAAATGTCTGTTCCTGTAACTGCGTCGCTGCCTGCACTACGGCGACGATCAGCCCCAACGCAGATGCCACGATGATCGGTGGCGCCGACAAGACGAGCACCAGCCAAAGCGCCTGAATGGTCAGCCCGATAACGGCGCCGCTCATAATGATGGGTCACGCATAAGACAGCACCAGCCCGTGCGCGAGCTTTACCCAACCATCAACAAGCACAAACAGCAACACTTTGAACGGCAGCGATATTGTGGTTGGGGACAGCATCTGCATACCCATCGCCTGCAAAATATTGGCAATGACTAGGTCGATGACCAGGAACGGCAGGAATATCAAGAAGCCTATCTCGAACGCGACCTTAAGCTCGCGCACCACAAAGGCAGGAATGACGATGACAAAGTCGCGCTCGGTAAGCGCTGCAACCCGCGCCGGATCACCGATCCGGCGCTGCGTCGCCAGGAAAAACACCCGCTCGCGCGGATCGCTATGCTTGAGCAAAAAAGCGCGCAGCGGCTCCTTTGCCCGGTCAACGCTCTCAAACAACTGGCCTGCCCGCGTATCGACATCGGCCGCGCGCTCAATGCCGGCCGCCTCGGCCATCGCGCTCAATGTCGGGTACATGACAAACACGCTCAGCACCAGCGCCATGCCATTCAGGACGATGTTTGGCGGCACCTGCTGCACGCCAAGCGCGTTGCGAACCAGGCTGAGCACTACCACAATTTTGGTGAATGAAGTGACCATCACGGCAAAAAAAGGGGCCAGCGCGAGCAGCACAACCGTGATGAGCGCAGTGCCGGGCGTAAAGGTTGAAAGATCCATCCTATTGGCCCGCAGCCGGCAGATCGGCGGGCGCCGCGGCCGCCAGCCGGCCGATCAGCACCGCGTGCGCATCCCCCACCTTGACGAAGTTGCCATAAGCAATCGCGCGGCCGCCCACGGTGATGGACACCTCCGCCTGGTCGAGCAGATGGTCGAGCATCATCACACATCCCGGCGCCAGCGCCGCCAGTTCTGCCAGCGGCACCAGCCGCTCACCAAGGCTGATTGCCGTGGGCACCGCAAAGGCGGCCAGCGTTTGGGCCGGCGTCGGGCCAGCCGGTTCCTGGTGAGCGTCGGTGGCCGCACCGGGTGCGGGGGTCGTCACACCGATCACACCCGGTGGCCCAGGGGCCGCGACGACCGTCGACATGGGAACATCTCCTGAAGAAGGGCCTGGCGGCACGGCTGCGCCGCAGGTGAAGCACGCCGTCATCGGATCGAACCGGCCTGACGCGATCGCGCCGCCGGGGACCGTCAGGCTGGCGCAGACCGCCCCCGGCCCGAGCAGCACCAAATCGCCTTTGGCGAGGCCGGCCGCCAGTGCGACCGGCAGGCGGGGGCCAGCCAAAACAAGGGTTACCGGCACCGGAACGGGGGCTCTCAGCAGGGCTTGTTCCCGGTACATTGCCTCGGTCGCGGATTCTCCGGCTGCAAAGACGATGTCATGCGGCAAGATGAGCGCCACTTCCGTCGTCGTGGCGGCGCCACCAGCGCCGCCCAGACGCACCTCTACCGCCACAGCATTTTCACCGTCAAAATCGGCAGCAAGTGGCCCAATCGCGACGGGTTCCAGGTCGATTCCAAGCCGGTGTTCAAGTGCCAAAATCACAGGTTCCAGCCCGTCCAGCGCCGCCAGCGCCGCGTCGGCATCAGCATCGTCGAGCGCAACCGGCCGGCCGGCCACGCGGGCCACCCGCAGTGCGGCGCCATTGGCCATCCTGAACAGCGCCGGCATGTCCGCAAGCAGTGGCACCGCCGCCATCCGCCACGCGGCGGACTCACCGGCGACCGAAAGCGCTGCAAGCCGGCTGCCGACCATGCACCGCAATCTGCCCGTCGCGGCACTCATCTGCCCGGCGCCCGGCATCAGCAGCGGATCGTCTGCACCAGCGCACGGCAGCGCACCGCGCGCGTCGACCGGCAACCGCGCCATCACGTCATGCGCGGCCATCAGCCGGCGTCCTGCCCGGCCGGCCAGCGGGCGATCAGCGTCACGCTTGCGGCGCTGACGCCGACCAGCAGCCGCTCACCTTCCGCCTCGATGAGCGCGACCCGCTCTCGCGGGCCAAGCGGCAGTGCCCGGATGAACCGCAGCGGGCGGTCGCCTTCTGCGCCGGGCGCTTCACCAAAGCTGCGCTCCTGAATCTTCTTGAGCATCAAGATGACGATCCAGGCAAGGCCCAGCACCACCGCGAGCGACACGATTGTAACGATCAATGCCGAAAAAAAACCGCCCCAGCCCATCACTCCTGCTCCTGAAACATAGCCGTTTCGCCGCGCCGGGCGCGCTCGGCCCAAAGGATGATTTCAGCAATGGCATCAAACATTTCCTCAGGGACGATCTCCCCGATCTCACCCCGGCTCCACAGCCGCCGAGCGGTTGCTACATGGCGGATGACCGGTACATTGGCCTGCTCGGCCGCAGCACGCATCGCAGCGGCGGTTTCCCCTTCGCCTTTTCCCGAGATAACGGGTACCGGCGTATCCTTGCCGTCATAGGCAAGCGCGATCGCCAGGTGGGTGGGGTTTACCAGCAGCGCATGGGCCTGGGTGGCGGCACCGATGTTATTCTGGCTGGCCCATTCCTGGTGCAGCGAACGGCGCTGCGACTTCAACTGCGGATCCCCCTCGGAATCCTTGTATTCCCGTTTGATCTCGCGGCGGCTCATCCGCATTTTCTTCAAAAACCGGTGGCGTGAATAAAGCCAGTCGGCGGCGGCGATCAACGCGAAGATGGCGCCGGCCGCCCCCAGAAGCTGTGCGCTTTCATCCCGCACGACCACAAAAATGAGCGTCGCGATCTGCGGCCCGCCGCTGCCGTCAACGTCCCAGGCCGCTGGTGTTACAAAACCGCGTGCCTTGCGCGCCGCCTCTGCAACAAAATAGGTCGCGACGCAGCCAAGTATCACCGCTTTGAGCACCGACTTGACGAGTTCAACCAGGCTGTCGAGGCTGACCATCCGCTTCAGCCCGCGCAGGATGTCGAGATTGTCGAACTTGAACTTGAGCTTCTCAGTCGTGAAGATCGCTCCTATCTGGAAATACTCCGCAGCGACCCCCAGCAGCGCGGCCGGCAGCAGGCACAAAAACGCAGCCTGCACAACGAGCCAGCCGCTGCGCGTCCCGATCTCGGCCAGCGCCGCGTCAAATGGCACCGCCATCGCCAGCCCGACCGAGCGACCGGCAAGATCAGCAAGCGCCGGCCCAATGATACCGCTCGTCCCCGTTATCAGCACCGCCCACATCAAGGTGGCCGCCGCCAATCCCACATCGCGGGACTTCGCGACATCGCCCTTTTTGCGGGCATCCTGCAGGCGCTTTGGAGTGGGTTGTTCGGTTTTGTCGCTGCTGTCTTGTTCAGCCATTACATTTTCTCAAATATTTAAGACAAATACCGTGGCCGCTAGTAACAAAAGTTCCATTCGAAATATCATTCTTATTAAATGACCAATTATGTCAGAATTATATTTGTTTCTTCGTCGAGTGCTACGCAATAATTATCTTATTATGAAAATCTCACAATATTTCATAATTCGCAATAATGTAATGAAACCGTAAAATTAGCGAAATTACTAGTGCGAATGGCTAGCGCTGTAACGCTTGCCGAGTCAAGAATCGCGGAAATCTGCCAGTCAATAACCAAAATGCGCAGGCGACATACGTAATTACCTCATAAAATGAGTGTCGAATCAAAATCTGGCCTGTTTTTACCGGCAGGCGCCTTCCAGAACGAATCGCCAACTGTGCGATATTGTCCAAATCGGTCTTTCGACGTCCGACGCAAAGCGGCCAAAATGCCCGCCTCACTCCGATTCAGGCTCAAAACCACTCTCTTTCTGGACGAAAAAGGACGTCTCGGCAATGTAATCAGCCTGTCATACAACGTGGGTAGTTTCTCACCATCAGCAATACTGGCCAGATCGTCGCCTTCAGGGATGCTCACCCTGTAGAAATAAAACTACGGTCAGATTCGTGATGGATAACAAAATGTCGCGCGTATATGCTATTTTTACGGCAGGGTTTCTTGCGTCTGTGTTATTCAATGCGTCACCGGCTCATGCTCAGCCTGGAGATGACTGGGATAATCTATCCGACAAGCAGCAAATCTGCCCGATATCGAACCGAATTAGGGTTGTGGACTGGGGTTCGCTGTCTGACGTTTCAGCTTTGCGCGCCTGCCACTCGCAAATCGTCGAGGGCCGCGCAAAGATCGTCACCGCTGCACCACCGCCGGTTCGCATCGAGGCGCCAGCGCCCGACACACGGTCCTTCAGCATAGCAAAACGCCGGCCGGGCGACGATGCCATGGGCACGAAAGCCGGCACCAAGCCGATCGCCTTCAGCGCGCCGGCAAGCGGGCGCACCGCTGCAATCAGCGACATCATCGAAGACGTGGCATCCCGGCATCGTGTTGACCCGCGGCTGCTCCACGCCGTTATCGCCGTGGAGTCGGGATATCGCTCGGGCAGCATCAGTCCGGTGGGCGCCCGTGGACTGATGCAGGTGATGCCGGCGACCGCGCGGGCGCTGGGGGTTGCGCCCGCTGCCTTGTTTGATCCCGCAACCAACATCGAGGCAGGCGCCCGGCTGTTGCGGCGCCTGGGCGGCCGCTATGCGGGCGATCTTTCGCTCATCCTGGCGGCCTATAATGCAGGCGAAGGTGCGGTGGATCGCTACGCAGGCACAATTCCACCGTACCGCGAGACGCAAAATTACGTCGACAAGGTGATGAAGCAATATCAATATTTGATTTCTTCGGAAAATTGACTTCAAATATGTCAGCGAATTCCAAAACCCTGAAATTTCATTTCGCCATGATTGCGCGAAATTCAGCAGATTTTCTACTGGTCACGTTTGTCGTAGCCGTAATCGCCTTGATGATATTACCGCTGCCGACATGGTTACTGGATATGTTAATAGCTATTAACATTACGTCAGCAATATTGCTATTGCTGAGTACTCTGTATGTTAGATCTCCGCTGGAATTTTCCACCTTCCCCACCATATTGCTGCTGACCACATTGTTTCGATTGTCGATCAGCATCTCGACCACCCGGCTAATCCTGACAAGGGGCGATGCCGGCCATATTGTTCGTCAATTTGGTGAGCTGGTTGCCGGCGGAAGCCTGGTTGTGGGGCTGGTCGTCTTTCTCATCATCACCATCGTCCAGTTCATGGTGGTCGCCAAGGGCGCCGAACGGGTGGCCGAAGTGGCGGCGCGGTTCAGCCTTGATGCGATGCCGGGCAAGCAATTGTCCATCGACAGCGACCTCAGGTCCGGCCTGCTCGGCAAGGATGAGGCGCGGCAGAAGCGGCACCGGATCGAGCTGGAGAGCAAGATCCACGGTAGCCTCGATGGCGCGATGAAATTCGTCAAGGGCGATGCAATCGCGTCGATCATCATCGTGCTGGTCAACCTGATCGGCGGGCTGGCGATTGGCGTCTTCGTGCACGGGCAGGAAGTGGGCCAGGCGGTCACCACCTATTCAATCCTGTCGATCGGCGACGGGCTGGTCGCGCAGGTTCCGGCGTTGTTTTCAGCGATGGCGGCCGGGCTTCTGGTTACGCGGACGACCGACGAAGATAGCGAACGCCATCTTGCGCCAACAATCGGCCGGCAGCTTGGCGGCAAGCCGCACGTGTTGTTCACCGCCAGTCTGCTGGCGTTGGCAATCGGCATCGTGCCTGGGTTTCCCACGCTGATCTTCACCGTCATTGCCATGCTGCTGATGGCCGGTGCAGCCGCTACCCACCCTGTGTCACGGCCATTTCTGGTCGAGCGGCTGGGCCTTGGGAACAGCAGCGCGCCGATGGTCGCCATCACCGTCGCCGCACGCCCGGTGATCACGGCACCAGCACTGGCGATATCGCTGGCGGACGACGCCACTAATGCAGCCGGCGCGGAAGTGATCGCCGCGGCCATCGACAGTGCTGTCGCCAAGTTGCAGGACAATAGCGGCGTCGCCCTGCCCGCCGCCACGGTCACGCCGTTTTCGGCGTCGGAGGAAGCCAACGCCAGCAGCAGCCAGGCCGGCTGGCGGCTGCGCGTTCACGGAGTGGCGCTGGCCGAGGGGCCGGTGGCTGATCTTGGCGACCCTCCCGGGCTTGCCGCGATGGTCGCCGCGCGGTTGCAGCGCAACATCAATCTATTCCTGGGCCTGCAACAGGTAAATGATCTGCTCAACAAAGTCGGCGCCGATTACCCCGATGTGGTGAAAGAGGTTGTGCGCGCCATGCCCACCCTGCGCATTGCAGAAGTGATGCGGCACCTTGCCAGCGAAGCGGTGCCCATGGGGAATTATCCCGAGCTGTTCGAAGCCATCGCCGTGGCCGGGCAATATGAGCAGGAGCCGGTGCGGCTCGTCGAGCGGGTACGCATCGGCATCCGGAGGACGCTGCTGTCGTCCATTGCCGAAGACGGGCGCCTGCGCGTGCTGATGATTGGCAGCGCGCTCGAAGAGGGCGTGCGGGATCTTGTACGCACGATCGACGGCGAAGCGCGTATCGCGCTCGACCCGGCTTCGGTCGAGGAGCTGACCCGGCTGATAGACGAACAACGCACGCTGTGCCGCGCTCAGGCGTTGCTCACGGCTCAGGATATCCGCCGGCCGTTGCGGCTGCTCCTTGCCGAAACCGTACCCGAAATTCCGGTCATCTCCTTTAACGAGCTCGATCCGGGCCGGCCGTTCGATATTGTCGGCGAGCTCAGTCAGGCGCCCAACGCGCTGGTCGACAACAGAGCGACGGAGCTTGCAGCATGAATGCGCGGACAACCTATCTACGCACGCTTGGTGCCGCAACGCTGGTGCTTTGCGGTGTGGCTAGCGCAGCGTCCGCCGCCGAACTGCCAAGGTTCCAAAGCGTTGCGCTCAAATTGACCGCGCGCGGCGAAGACATTCGCGATTTCCTGCGCGCAATGTTTGACGCAGCCGGCATCAACGCGACCATCAGCGCTGGCGTGCAGGGCAAGGTGAATGGCCGCTTTGCTGCGCCGCCGGCCAAATTATGGGCAGATTTCGCGCGCGCATTTGATCTGGTCGGCTATTATGACGGCACGTCCTTCTTTGTTTATTCACGCGCCGAGCTCGGTAGCCAGACGATTACGGCAGTCAACCCGCAGGCTGTGGTCGAGGAGGTGCGCCGGCTCGGGCTGCTGGACCGCAATCATCGGATTAACGCCGCGCCGATGAAGATCGAGGCGAACGGCACGCCCGGCTTTCTTACAACGGTCGCGAGGCTCGCCGGCACCGTTGGCGCGGTGCGCGACATCGACGCGGCGGAGCGCCCGCCGATCCGCATTGCCGCAGCCGACCGGGCGAGGCGCGATCTGCGCAGCACCGCAAACATCAGGGCAAACCCGACCGGCGCACATGAAACCCGCATTTATTATCTGCGATATGCCCGCGCCGATGACAGCCAGCTCGATACCGGCGGCACGCCTATCGTTATCAAAGGGCTGGCGAGCGTGCTGCGCGACATCATGGGTGCAGGCGGTCCCGTCGGCAGCGCCGTATCAACACGCTACGGCGCCGACCGCGGCCCCAACCAGCCCCGCCGGCTTGATCCGCTGGTGCAGCGCCCCCAGGGGCCGGTCGACCAGGATGCCGAGTATGTCGGCGTCCGCGACGGTGCAAGCGAGGCCGGGCAAGCCGATTCAGGCCGGGTCGGTGCGCGTCCGTCCATCGCCACGGTCAAGGCGCTCAATGCCATTGTCGTGCGCGATCTGCCGGAAAACATGGCGACGTATGACGGGCTGATCCGCGCGCTCGACGTGGAGCCGCGCATTGTCGAAATCGAAGCCACGATCATCGACATTGATCTGGATCGCGTGCGCGAACTGGGCATTGACTGGCGCATCCAGAGCCAGGGGTTCGGCGCGCTGCTCGGCAGCGATGTGGTCCAGCGGACTGGCGACCCGCGCGTCGACAGCACCTTGTCGGCTACCCCCAATCGCGGGCTGATCCTGCGGGGCGCCATCGGACCCAACAACGAACTGGTCGCGCGGTTCCAGGCGCTGGAACAGCGCGGCGCGGCGCACATCGTCTCCAAGCCACGGCTGGTAACCCTGTCAGACACCGAAGCGGCGTTTGATCGCACCCGCACCTTCAATGTGCGCGTCCCCGGCAACCGTCAGTCGGACCTGTTTTCGGTGTCTGCGGGCACCACGTTGCGCGTCAACCCGCATGTGCTGGCCGATGGCGGCGCGCCACGGATCCGCCTGTCAGTGGTCATCGAAGACGGATCGATCGAGGGCGTGGCGGTTGACAATATTCCTATCGTCGAGCGCGCCCGGGTCGCGACCGAAACCTTGATCGGTGAAGGGGAAAGCCTGTTGCTTGGCGGGTTGACGGTGGACAGCCGGCTCGACGCACTCAATCAAGTTCCTGGGCTGGGTGATGTGCCAGTGCTCGGCAACCTGTTCAAAACACGGCGCAAAGAGCGCCGACGGATCGAGCGCCTGTTCCTTATCACGCCGCGCGTCGGCTCGCTCGACAACAGCGTGCCCGTAACCAAGGCACTCGCCACAATGCCGATGCCCACAGCGCCCGGCGCAGGCGATCAGTTTCTGCTGTCCGGCACCGACCTGCCCAAAACGACGGCCGCACCAGAGCCGAGCGCCAGAAGCACGATCGCAGCACTTGCCGAAGAGCCCATCACTAGGCGCAAGACTGGGCGATCCAGCCCTGACCGGCAGCCAGTGCGCACTGCCAACCAACCGGAGACCTCGCGATGACGGAGCCAAACCCTCTGCTAGTTTTGCGCATTCTGTCGGGTCGGCTGTCGGGTTCCGAACATCCGCTGAAAATCGGCGACCGGCTGACGCTGGGCCATGGGCTGACGCATGACATCATCCTGCGCGGCGCGGATACCGCGGGGCTGTCAATTGTGCTTCACGCCGCGCCGGCCGCTATTGTCATCTCGGTCCTTGGCGGCGAAATACGGCTGCTGGACCGGGTGCTCGCAACGGGCGAGGAAGGCGTGCTGCCACTCTTCACGCCGCTGCAGATCGGCGAGTTTACTGCCGCCGTCGGCGAGCGCGGCAGCGCGCGGTGGCACGATGTGCCGGCGCTCATGAAATATCTGGTCGACGGACCCGGCGCCGACGGGGCGGGCAGCGCCCCGACCATGCTGACCAAGCTGCGCGGGCTGGGCGCGCAAGCGCAGCGCTTCGCGCCATTGTCGGCGACGGCCACGCTGGTGCCGCTGGCACTTGGCGGTGCAGCGCTGATGGCACTTGGCGCCGGCGCGGTGTGGTCGGCGGCAACATCGGCAGGCGGCAATTCGGTGCAGGCGGCAACGGAGCGGCTGGAAAATAGCGGCTTCAAGGCCCTTCGCGTCAGCCAGGACAGCGTCAACGGGCATCTCATCATTGTTGGCGTGGTCGCCAATGAGGCGCAGCTCAGCCGGCTGCGACAATGGGTGCCGCAAAATCTTGGCCGCGCGATGATCGACGTTGAAACCAGCGATTCCGCAAGCCGCGCGGCCCGCAATCTGTTAATCGAAAGCGGCATCGACGCCGATGTGCATGTCGACCCCACCGGCCTCGCTACGGTGCGGAGCAACCTTGCGCCAGGCGAGCCGGCCGCGGCCGAAGCAATCGCACTCATCAACGAGCTTGATACCGTGCGCAAGGTGCGCTGGGCACCGCGCAGCGGCGCCGGCGAGCGCGCGGCCATCCAGCGATATTTCGCTTCCGCCATTTATGGCATCGCCACCGTTGTAGAGAGCGATCCGGGGTACATCGTCACGGCTGACGGCAGCCGCTGGTTCCCCGGCGCCGTTCTGCCGACCGGGCACCGGCTAGTTGCCATCGGCGACGGCAAAATCACCCTGACGCGCGACGGCAAGTCAGACATCCTCTTGCTTTGACGACACTTTCCACCTCAACCAAGGAGAATGAAGATGCCCAACACCGTCAACACCTCAACAATCGCCAGCGCAGCGCTCATCGACCAGCAGCGCCCGTCAAGCCGCACGGCAACACCCAACTGGTTTGAGGCCTTTGCCAGCGCCTGGGGCAGTGCGCTCAACAATCAGGCTGACAAGGTCGTGCAACAGGCCGACCTGATCGGCAACCAGGGGGATGACAGCCCGTCCACCATCACCCTGCTGACCGCGCAGTCGCTGCGGCTGAGCTTTTTGTCAAACAGTGCACAATCGTCGATCGACGCAGTCGGCAAAGGGTTGGAAACCACCGCGCGCAAGGGGTAATCGCCATGGCCTTCACCCTTCCCACCGCCGCAATTGGCGCGACCCCCATTGCACTGGGGCCGGTCATCCCGCAAGCGCCAGCCCCTGCCGGCGCGGGCGGGGCGCCGCAACCGGGCGCTGTCGCCTCAGGCAAATTTGCAGCAGCACTTGACCGGGCAGGCGGCGGCGCCCCGCCCGTCAGCCCGTCATTCACCGCCAATCCGTTGCAGGGCATCATGCGCGCCGTTGAACAGATTGACGGGCAGGCGCGCTCCGTTTCCGGCATCGCCGCCAAGGCCAGCGCAAACGGCACCGAAATGCGCCCGAGCGACATCATCGACCTGACGATGCGGTGTCAGGAGTTCATGTTCCAATGCCAATTGACGTCGAACATCGCCAATCGCAGCGCCGATGGCGTTCAGCAGTTGTTCCGGCAACAAGGCTGATGCGCGCCGCGCCATCATCGCGCATCCCGCGCTGGCTGCTGGGCATGCTGGTGCCACTGGCACTGGCAGCGTGCAGCGGCCAGCCACTATATAGTCAATTGACTGAGGCGCAGGCGAACGACATGGTGTCCGCCCTGTTGAACGCTAACATCAACGCCGATAAGAAGGTGTTGGATGGTGGGAAATGGTCAATTGTCGTTCCGCAACATGATTTCGCTCGCGCTGTTCAGGTGTTGCGGAGCAACGGATTGCCACGTGAAGATTTTCAATCACTTGGAGATGTGTTCAAGAAGCAAGGGTTTGTTTCTTCTCCACTTGAAGAGCGCGCCCGTCTCATATTCGGAACTTCACAAGAACTTAGCCACAGCATCGCGTCAATTGATGGTGTTATTCAGGCACGCGTGCATCTGACGCTGCCCGAGCCAGACCCGCTGTCAAAGGAAGTCAAGCCGGCGACCGCGTCAGTATTGGTCAAATATATGGAAGGCTTCAACCTCCCGCGCCAGCGCGAGGCGATAAAGACGCTGGTCGTCAACGGTGTAGAAGGGTTGACGCCCGATCGCGTCAGCGTGGTGATGGTGCCTGGCCGATCCATCGCATCATCGACACCGTCTCAGACCCTGGCAGACTCCATCTTTGGATGGCCGGGCCTTTTGGGGATGTTCGGGCTGGGGCTGATCGGCATGGCCGGGTGGCGCCTGTCCCGACGCCCCGCTGGCGTACTGCGGCAGCAGCTGCGCAGCGCGGCAATCACTAGCCTCGCCGAGCCGGCTGAGTGACGACGGCGGCGAAAGCGACTGCTACGGCCGAAAGCGCCGGGCGGCGCGCACGCGCCGCGCTCACCGCCAAACGGACGGCGATAACCGGTCAGCAAGTCCCGGCAAAGACGAGCAGGAGCATGCGGCTGGCGGCCCGGCTGCGCATCGCCGCCGGCGCGGCGCGCGCAGCATCGAGCTTTACCGTGCTTTGCGAGGCGCCGGAATGGATCACCCTCCCGCCAGACCAACTGATCCCGCTGGCCCGTGCCGTTACACTGGCGCTCCACGCAGACACGATCCGCAAAATCATCTCGGGCGACCTGTTGCGTGCCGTTACCGCGATATTCGGTGAGGCCATGGTCGATCGTATACTGACGGCGCCTCGCGCAGACGACGCGCAGCCCGACGCCAGCGCCGTGCCACTGCCCTTGCCCGCTGACCGGCGCGAGGCTGAGGAACGCGGTCTCGCCATTCTGGCGCTGTCGGCACCGCCCGCGCTGGCGTGCCAAATCAGCCGGTTCGTTCGCCCCCTGCCGATTGGCGCCGACGGCGCGCGCGCTGCGGTTGCCGACGCGCTGCGGCTTGTGGCGCCCGAGCGCCCCACCGGCGATAGCGCTATGCCATGACCGAATATGTGCTCGCGACCAATGTTTGCGCGACGCTCAGCGCCGACTCGCCGGTTATCAAGGCGGCGGATGTCCGTGCCGTAACCGATGCCGCGGCGTTGCTCCACCGCGCCGGCGCAACGCTGGCCGCCGCCAAGCAGGCCGCGGCCGAAATCGAAGCGGCCGCTCGGGCATCGGGACTGGATGCCGCTGCGGCTGCGGTGGAGGAGCAGGTTGCCGCGCAGCTTCGCGACTTTGCCGGAGCGCTGGCGAGCGAAAGGGCCGAGCGCCGCAACGCTGTTGCCCAGCTCGCGCTTGGTGCCACAAAAGCCATTCTAGACACGTTGCCCGACAGTATCCTGATCGACACACTGGTCAATCACGCAATCGACCAGATCGATCACGAGGATATCGTCGAAGTCACCATCGGGCGCGGCAACGATGACGCAGCGCACGACCAGTTGCTCGCGCATCTGGCCGCGCAAGGGCTGGTCGCGCGCACAGACGCAGCACTTGCGCGGGGCGATTGCATCGTGACAACCGCGCACGGGCGAATCATTGCCAGTATCGATGCACAAATCGCCGGCATCGCCCGCCGCTGGGGGCTGGAGCCAGCCGGTGAAGCCTGACCCGCACGCACTGCTGCGCGCGCTCGAGCGCGGCCCAGTATTTGAACGGCGCGGGCGGCTGGTCGGCGCCATTGGTACAACCTTGCGGGTGCGCGGCCTGTCGGCCCGGATCGGCGACCAATGTGCGCTGCTCAACCCCGATGGCGGGCCGCCGATCAACGCCGAAGTGATCGGCCTGGCCGACCGCGACATATTGCTTACCCCGCTCGCTGACCTTCAGGGCCTCTCGATTGACTGTGAAGTCGTGCTGGAACCTGACCGCAGCCGCGTCCCCTGCGGACCGGACCTGCTTGGCCGGGTGATTGATGCCCATGCCCGCCCGCTCGACGGCAAGCCACCGGTGATGGCGACGCCTTCGCGGCCCATTTTCGCGCCCGCCCCGACGCCGCTCGGTCGGATGCCCATCACCAATGTCGTCGAAACCGGCGTCCGCGCGATCGACGCCCTGCTGACGATCGGGCAGGGTCAGCGGCTGGGCGTGTTTGCGGCCGCCGGCGGCGGCAAATCGACGCTGATGGGAATGCTCGCGCGCCAGACCCGCGCTGACGCGATCGTCATTGCCCTGATCGGCGAACGCGGCCGCGAAGTGCGCGAATTCATCGAGGACAATCTGGGCACGGAAGGGCTGGCACGGGCCGTTGTCGTCATCGCAACGGCCGAACGCCCGGCAATGGAGCGGGTGCGCGCGGCCCATGTCGCCACCGCCATCGCCGAGGGGATGCGCGAATCGGGCAAGCACGTTCTGCTGCTGATGGACAGCGTGACGCGCTTTGCGCGTGCGTTGCGCGAAATCGGGCTGGCAGCCGGCGAGCCCGCCGTACGCCGGGGTTTCCCGCCATCTGTTTTCGCTGAATTGCCGCGCCTGTTTGAGCGCGCCGGCAACGACCAACTGGGGTCGATCACGGCGATCTACACCATTTTGCTGGAAGACGAAGAGGGCGATCCAATCGGCGAGGAGGTCCGGTCGCTGCTCGATGGCCACCTGATACTGTCGCGCAAGCTGGGCGCGCGTGGCCACTATCCGGCGATCGACGTTCTCGGCAGCCTCAGCCGGCTGTTCCCCAAGCTGGCCACCCCGACACAGCGCCATGCCGCCCGCGATCTGCGCGCGTTGATGGCCAAGCTGGACGATATCGCGCTGCTCGTTCAGCTCGGCGAATATCAGCCAGGCTCAGACCCGCTGGCCGACCGCGCGCTGGGCCTTGAGGCGGCGATCAACGCCTTTTTGCAGCAGCCAACCGACGCGGCGTCGCCCTTTGCCGCAACAATTGCCCATTTGCGCAGCTTCGAGCTCGGGCATGACGGATAAGCGTCTGTTGCCAGCATTGGTCGCGCTGGCGGAACGGCGCGGCCAGCGCGCGCTGCGGCGGCACGCGCGGGCGGCGGAAGGGCATCGCCGCGCCGAATGCGCCGCTGCACTGTGCGCGGAGGACGAGGCGCGGACCGCACAGGCCAGCGCCGACGCCGACACATTGCGAAGAGCCAACCCCGCCAGCGACAGCGCCCGATGCTGGCATTTGCATCAAGCCGCC
Source organism: Sphingomonas sp. (assembly GCA_046155125.1). Taxonomy (GTDB): domain Bacteria; phylum Pseudomonadota; class Alphaproteobacteria; order Sphingomonadales; family Sphingomonadaceae; genus Sphingomonas. The sequence goes on from JBJXEC010000172.1 coordinate 21,020, forward strand.
CAAGTCAGCCGAGCGATCGTTGCGCTTGAAGAGGCAGAGTACGCCGTCAGGCAGAGCGCCGCTGAGCTCGCCCGGCTGCGGCAGGAAGTGCGCCTTGCCGAAACGCGGGCGGACGCGCTGCGGGAAAAACTGACCCAGCAACGCCGCCAGCAACGCCATCTGGCCGAAGATCGCGCCGAAGACGACCACCCGTCACCTGCAGGAGCACGACAATGCCGATAGAGCGCACAACCAGCCCCGCATTGGCCGCCGACCGTCCTGATGCCGGCCCATCAGCCGCCAGCCGCCCGGCAGACCCGCCGGTTGCCGCGCGGTTTGCAAAATCCCTTCAGCGCGAATTGCAGCAGCAAAAATCGGCACCCGGCCTTGCGCAACAAGGCACGGTGACGGAACCTGAACCGCCGGCCGCCGTGTTTGGTGCCGGTGGCCGCGACATTGCGGAAAGCGCGACCACAGGCGCCACGACAGGCACAAACCCCGACGGGAAACCGCGGACACCGCTGCGCCGGGCACACGCACTTGCACGGCAGTCACGCGTAGCCGATCAGTCCGTGCGCACGGCCGGCGGTGCACGACAACGCCTGCCAGCAGAAGCGGCCGAGCGAACGACTCGCGACGATGCGCCGCCCGCAGCTAGCCCGGTGCCATTTGGCCAGCCGGGCGTCACAGCCCGGGAAGCCGCCAAGGCCGCAGCGCCGCGTACCGAACCCGATGCCGCCGAGCAGAAGCAATTCGCGCGCTTTGCCGCCGCCATTGCAGAACCGGGCGCCAATGCGCCAACCGACACCCTGTCGATAACGTTTTCGCACGCCGATGCCGTAATCAGCACGGCCGTGGTCGAACGGTCAGCCGATGCGCGGCTGGCAATTACGCTGACGCAAAATACGCCCGGCGACGCCAACCTCCCCCTGCCCGCCATTGCCAGCCTTGAACGGCGGCTGCAACAGCGCGGGCTGAGCGGATATCGGCTTGCGATTACGCGCAGGGCCGAAAGCGAGGCGGCGGACCGCGACGGCTAAAGCCGGCGGGCAACGATCCGCGCTGCGCCCCATAAGGCGCACGGCCCTCATGCAGCTTTGTGGTCACACCGCAGTCGGGCCTTGCCAGATTGCGATGCGGCCGCACGGGTGCAGGGCGCCGGGCAACGCCGCCTGGTGCCAGTCCATGCGGATCAGTTCGCGCGCCGAACCGGCCACCGCACGCACGTCGCACGAAAACGCCCGGCCCCCGATTGGGAGCCAGGCGTCTCATCCTGTCGCTCAAAAGAGCGAGCGCTTATTTGTCGATGGCGCTGACAACCCCTGCGCCGACGGTACGACCGCCTTCGCGAATGGTGAAGCGCTGGCCGACGTCCATGGCGATGGGCGCAATCAGCTTGATGCCGAGCGCGACTTCGTCACCGGGCATGACCATCTCGGTGCCTTCCGGCAGGTCGATGGTGCCGGTCACGTCGGTCGTGCGGAAGTAGAATTGCGGCCGGTAATTGGCGAAGAACGGCGTGTGGCGGCCGCCTTCGTCCTTCGTCAGCACGTACACCTCGGCCTCGGCCCTGGTGTGCGGCTTGATCGAGCCTGGCTTGGCAAGCACCATGCCGCGCTCGATTTCCTTCTTGTCCACGCCGCGGAGGAGGAGGCCAACGTTGTCGCCAGCCTGACCATCGTCCAGCAGCTTGCGGAACATCTCAACGCCCGTGACGATGGTCTTCTTGTCCGTGCCGTAGCCAACCAGCTCGAGTTCGTCGCCCGTCTTGACCTTGCCGCGATCGATACGGCCCGTGGCTACCGTGCCACGGCCAGTGATCGAGAAGACGTCCTCAACCGGCATCAGGAACGGCTTCTCCGTCTCGCGGACCGGCTGCGGGATGTACGTGTCGAGCGCATCGAACAGTTCCTGGATCCTCTCGATCCACGCCGCATCGCCGTCGATCGCCTTGATGGCCGAACCGCGGATGACCGGCACGTTGTCGCCGTCGAAGTGCTGCTTCGTCAGGAGTTCACGTACTTCGAGTTCGACGAGGTCGAGGAGTTCTGAATCCTCGACGAGGTCGCACTTGTTCAGGACGACCACGACCTTGGGCACGTTGACCTGGCGCGCAAGCAGCACGTGCTCGCGCGTCTGCGGCATCGGGCCGTCGACCGCACTCACCACGAGAATCGCGCCATCCATCTGCGCGGCACCCGTGATCATGTTCTTCACGTAGTCCGCGTGTCCGGGGCAGTCGACGTGCGCGTAGTGACGCGCAGCCGTCTCGTACTCCACGTGCGACGTGGCGATGGTGAGAATCTTGGTTGGGTCACGACGACCCTGCGACTCAGACGCCTTGGCGACCTGGTCATAGGCGATGTACTTGGTGCTGAATCCCTTCTCAGCCGAGATCTTGGTCAGCGCCGCCGTCAGGGTGGTCTTGCCATGGTCGACGTGGCCGATGGTTCCGACGTTCACGTGCGGCTTGGTCCGATCGAACTTTGCCTTGGCCATTGTAGTGCTTCCTGAAAGTGTGAAAGTGGAGTCCGACTGCTTTGGGCGTACCGAGTCCCTACTACTACTACTTCTGCTTGGCGACGATCTCTTCGGCCTTCGACTTCGGCACCTCGTCATAGTGCGCGAATTCCATCGAGTACACCGCGCGCCCCTGCGTCATGGAGCGCATCTTCGTGGAGTATCCGAACATTTCCGAGAGCGGCACGGTCGACGCAATCACCTGCGCCTCACCGCGCTGCGTCATCCCACCGATCTTGCCGCGGCGCGACGAGATGTCGCCGAGGACGTCGCCCATGAACGCATCGGGCGTCACGACCTCGACGTTCATCATCGGCTCGAGCAGCACGGGGTGCGCCAGACGGCACGCTTCCTTGATGGCCATTGAGCCGGCGATCTTGAATGCCATTTCGCTCGAGTCCACGTCATGGTACGAGCCGTAGACCAGTGCGACCTTGACGTCCACCATCGGGTAACCGGCGAGCACACCGTTTTCGAGCGCTTCCCTGATGCCGGCTTCGACCGGCTTGATGTATTCGCGCGGAATCGTGCCACCGACGATCTCGTCTTCGAACACGAAGCCCTGGCCCGTCTCGGCGGGCGAGACGTTGATGACGACGTGGCCGTACTGGCCCTTACCGCCAGACTGACGGATGAATTTGCCTTCGACCTTGTTGACCGGTTTGCGGATCGTTTCGCGGTAGGCCAC
>JBJXEC010000173.1:0-11966 GCA_046155125.1 Sphingomonas sp.
CGGTCATCACAATCGCACCGCGCTCACCGTCATCGCCGGGCGCAAGCGTCAACATGCCCGCTGCCGATGTCGCGACGCAGCGGAACGTGCCAATCAAGTTCAGCTGGAACAGCCAGTCAAATGCGGCGAGGCTGAAATGCTTGATGATGCCATCTTCTTTTGACCGGCTGGCGGTCTTCATCGCATTGCCGGTGCCGGCGCAGCAGATAAGTACGCTCTCCTGGCCATGCGCCGCGCGCGCCTTCGCGAAGCCTGCGTCAACCGAGTCGTCGGACGTGACGTTCACTTCGCAGAAGATGCCGCCAATGTCGGCCGCGACTTTTTCGCCCTTCTCGGCCTGCAGATCGAAGATCGCGACCTTTGCGCCCTTGGCCGCCAGCGCCCGCGCGGTCGCTTCGCCAAGCCCGGAAGCGCCGCCGGTGACGACGGCTGCAACGGTTGTGCTGAGTTTCATGGGGATATCCTTATGATGCGATTGGGAAAAATCAGAGGCGTTCGATGATGGTGACGTTGGCGATGCCGCCGCCTTCACACATTGTCTGCAAACCATAGCGACCGCCGCGCGCCTTTAGCGCATGGACAAGCGTCGCCATCAGCTTGGTGCCCGACGCGCCGAGCGGGTGGCCAAGCGCAATCGCGCCGCCATTGACGTTGAGCCTGGCATGGTCGCCGCCAGTGTGCTTCAGCCAGGCGAGCGGCACCGGGGCGAATGCCTCGTTCACTTCGTACAGGTCGATATCGTCGATGCTCATCCCCGCGCGCTTCAGTGCCTTGTCAGTCGCAAACAGCGGTTCTTCCAGCATGATGACCGGGTCACCACCCGTCACCGTCAGATTGACGATGCGCGCCATGGGCGTGAGGCCATGCGCCTTGAGCGCGGCTTCGGAGACGATGAGCACGGCTGAGGCACCGTCACAGATCTGGCTGGCATTCGCGGCGGAGATCGACCCGCCTTCTTGCAGGAGCTTCACCGAGCCGATCGAGTCCATCGTCGCATCGAAGCGGATGCCCTCGTCAGTCAGGTGCAGCTCGGAGCCGTCGGTGCCCTCGATTTCGATGCCGATAATCTCGTCGCGGAACGCGCCGGCTTGCGTTGCGGCCGCTGCCCGGCGGTGACTTTCCAGGGCAAACGCATCGAGCATCTCGCGGTTGAAGCCGTGCTTCTTCACGATCATTTCTGCGCCCATGAACTGGCTGAACATGATGCCGGGATATTTCTCCTCCAGCCGGGGAGATTTGTAATTGCCCATGCCCTCCTTCATGTGGAGCATCATGGTTGAGCCCATCGGCACCCGCGTCATGCTCTCGACGCCGCTGGCGATGACCATGTCCTGCGTGCCGGACATCACGGCTTGTGCAGCAAACTGCATGGATTGCTGCGAGGAACCGCATTGCCGGTCAATCGACACCGCCGGCACGCTGTCCGGCAGATTCTTTGCCGCGAGCACGGCGTTACGGCCGACTTGCCCCGCCTGTTGCCCGCCCTGCATGACGCAGCCCATGATGACATCGTCGACGGCGGCGCCGTCAATACCTGTGCGCGCGACGATATGGTCGAGGACGGTTGCAGCCATGTCGACCGGGTGGACGCCAGCGAGCTTGCCGCCGCGCTTGCCGCCTGCGGTGCGCACCGCGTCTACAATATATGCCTCAGCCATGCTCGACTCTCCATTTCGCCATCGGTTTGAAACCGTATTGCCCAGAAGTTCGCGGCGCGGCAAGGGTGGCCCAAGCATACCAAACACTCGAATAGATCGATTAAAACGGAGAACGCGATGAACGTCAGCGAGGCCGTAGCGGCAAGGCGCTCGGTGCGTGGGTTTCTTGATACGCCCGTTGATCCGGCAGTGCTACACGCGATCGTGACCAAGGCGGCGCGCGCGCCGTCGGGCGGCAATCTTCAGCCATGGCATGTCGATATCGTGACTGGTGGTCCGCTCGCCCGGCTAAAAGCCATCATGGCGGAAAAGACCGGGTCGGGTGCGCTTGAGGTAGCCCAATATGAAATCTACCCCCAGGGATTGGCGGTGCCCTACAAGGATCGCCGCTTTCAAGTCGGGATGGCGCTTTACGGCGCGATGGGCATTGCGCGCGACGATCATGACGCGCGCAACGCTGAGTTTCGCCGCAATTTTCAGTTTTTTGGTGCGCCCGCGGCCCTGTTCTGCACGGTCAACCGGCAGATGGGCCCGCCGCAATGGTCTGACCTTGGCATGTATCTGCAGAGCGTGATGCTGCTGGCCGTCGAAGCTGGGCTAGCGACGTGCGCACAGGAATGCTGGGCGATTTATCCCGAAACGGTGGGTGCGTTTCTCAATCTGCCGCCCGATCGGATGGTGTTTTGCGGCATGGCAATTGGCTATGAAGACGCCTCAGCGTCTGCCAACGCGTTGCTCGCTCAGCGGGCGCCCGAGTCGGAATGGCTAAGGATTATGGCCTAAGGCGGCAACCGGCCGATCACGAGCGCCCGCATTGGTGCGCTCGTGACCCCAACCGCTGAGTTTATACCGCCGAGGCGCGTGCACCGCCGCCGCGTCCACGCCCGCCACGACCGCGTGCGCCGCCGGGGCGACCAGCACTGGCCGGGCGGCCCTCACTGCGCGCTTCGTTGCGCGGGCCGTCGCTTCGTGCCTGTCCTTCAGCGCGAGGGGCGCTGCCGCCGGGGCGACCCGCGCCACCGGCGCGTCCGCTGCGCTCGCCTGCTGGCCGCGCATGGTGCGTTGCACGCGGATGGGCAGGCTGGCGGTTATTGCCAATGTCGCGCCGCGGCCGCTCGACCGGATCAACCATGCCGCTCTTTGACCGCTCGGATTTGATGCGCGCGGCCTCGCCCACGAAATTGTCGGGGAGTGGCTTCACCGCCACCTTCTGGCGCGTGAGCTTTTCGATGTCGCGCAGATAGCTGCGCTCATCCTCGGCGCAAAAGCCGATCGCGACACCTGAGGCCCCGGCACGCGCGGTGCGGCCAATGCGGTGGACATATTGCTCGGGCACGTTGGGCAGCTCGAAATTCACGACATGGCTGACGCCGGACACGTCAATACCGCGCGCCGCAATGTCGGTTGCGATCAGCACTTTGACCTTGCCGGATTTGAACTCGGCAAGCGCGCGTTCACGCTGCGGCTGGCTCTTGTTACCATGGATGGCGTTGGAGGGGATGCCGTTGCCTGCGAGCAACTTCACCACCCGGTCAGCACCGTGCTTGGTGCGCGTGAAGACGAGCATCCGCTCGACTTCTGTCGTCTTTAGGATAAGCGTGAGCAATGCCTGCTTTTCGGCCTGCTGGACGAAAGTAACATATTGGTCCACGCGTTCGGCCGTGGTCGCAACCGGTGCGACCGATACAGTTGCCGGATCATCGAGATAGCGGTCTGCCAGCTCGCGGATCGCCTTGGGCATGGTCGCTGAGAAAAACAGGCTTTGGCGAGTCTTGGGCACCAGTTGCACGATGCGCTTGAGCGCGTGGATAAAGCCCAAGTCGAGCATCTGGTCAGCCTCGTCGAGCACCAGTATCTCGATGTCGCCAAGCGTCAGGTAACGCTGGTCGACAAGATCGAGCAGGCGGCCGGGCGTGGCCACCAGAATGTCGACGCCATTGGCCAACACCGTGCGATCCTTGCCGACCGAGGTGCCGCCAAAAACGGTTGCGACCGACAGCTTGGAAAAGCGGCCATAGTCGCGCGCGCTCTGGGCAATCTGGCTGGCGAGTTCGCGGGTCGGCGCCAGCACCAGCATCCGGCAAGCGCGCGGGCGGGGGCGCTCATTGGCGGCAATCAGCCGCTGGATCGACGGGAGCATGAAGGCGGCCGTCTTGCCAGTGCCCGTCTGCGCGATGCCCAGCAAGTCGCGGCCCTGAAGCAAAATCGGAATCGACTGCTGCTGGATGGGGGTGGCCTGCGTATAGTTCTTATCGGCGAGCGCGCGTTTCAGCGACTCGTTCAGGCCGAGATTGTCAAAGGACATGGACAGTATTCTTTCAAAAATATGCCTGCGGCCCATCGACCATTTGCAGGCGCGACGGGGCGGCGGGCGGGGGACAAAAGTCGCGCCCCGCGTGATTGTGGGAAGCTAGTTCAAGTAACCGAGGCAGAGCCGGGCTAGTCGCCCGATCACGCTGCATAATGCCTCGCTAGTTAGGCCATTACGTTGTGCGGCGCACAATGTCAATGATTGTTGCGGCTTGGTGCAACCCAGGGCTTTCGCCGCCCGGCATCCAGTGTCATCATCCCGGCAAATCGCAGCAAGCAAGGGGGAAATAACCGATGGACGCGACCAACCGGCGGGCAGTGTTGAAGGGGGCGCTTGGCGCCGCGGCAATCATGCCAGTGGCGATGCCGGGCACGGCATGGGCGGCAAGTCGCGACATCGAGGCCATCCGCCGCGCGGTGAAGGACGGGCACGAGGCATCGCTCAAGCGCCTGCGCGACTGGATTGCGCTGCCGACGATTGCCGCCGAAGGCCGCAACGTGCCGGAAGGCGCCGACTATATGGCCGGGCTCGCTCGCGAAGCCGGATTCCAGCATGTCGAGATCGTGCCGACCGACGGTTCGCCGGGGGTTTTCGCGACGATGGACAATGGCGCGAGGAAAACGCTCGCGCTGTATTTCATGTATGACGTGAAACAATATGATCCGGCGGAATGGTCGTCCCCGCCGCTTGAGGGGCGCATTGTCGAGCGCGCGGGACTTGGCAAAGTGCTGGTCGCGCGGGGTGCCGTAAACCAGAAGGGGCCGGAGGCGATTTTGCTCCAGGCGCTCCACGCATTCAAGGCAAGCGGGCGCAAGCTGCCTGTCAATCTGGTGCTGGTGTGCGAGGGCGAGGAGGAAATTGGCTCGCCGCATTTCGCGCAAATCGTGCGCCGGCCCGACATTACGGCGGCGCTCAAAAAGAGCATCGGCGCGGTTATTCCGTCAGCCTGGCAGGCGCCAACCGATGGAGCGGTCGTCGTCAATCTCGGCGCCAAGGGGATCATCGAATGCGAGCTGATTTCGTCGGGCGAAAAATGGGGCAGGGGCCCGGCCAAGGACCTGCATTCCAGCAACAAGGCGATTGTCGACAGCCCGGCCTGGCATCTGGTCGAGGCGTTGCAGACCTTGGTCACGCCTGACGGCAATTTGCCTGCGATAGATGGCTGGTTCGAGAAGGTTCGCCCGCTTTCAGCGCGTGAAAGGGCGCTGATCGCCGATAGCGCCGCAAAAAGCACGGCCGAAGGCGCGATGAAGGCGATGGGTGTCAAGCACTTCGTCGACGATCTGCCCTGGCCGCAAGTGCTGGAGCGGGGCGCGTCGACGCCGACGGTTAACATCGAGGGGATGATCGCGGGCTATACTGGCCCCGGCGGCAAGACGATATTGCCCTCGCGCGCGGTGGCCAAGCTGGACATGCGGCTGGTGCCGAACCAGACGTTTGAGGATTGTGTTGCCAAGCTCAAGGCGCATCTGGCCAAGCGCGGCTATGCCGATATCGAGGTTAAGGTAACTGGCGGTTACGACCCTACCGAGACCGACGAGAACGCGTCACTCATTAAGGCCCAGCTTGCTGCCTATGCTCGTGCTGGTATCACGACATCGGTGTATCCGCGGCTCTCGGGTTCGTGGCCGGGCTATGTGTTCACGTCCGCGCCAGTGTCGCTCCCGGCCGGGCAATTCGGCTTTGGGCACGGCAGTGGGGCGCACGCGCCCGACGAATATCTGCTGATCGACAGCACCAACCCAAAGGTGCTCGGCATGGACGATTCCGCCATGGGCTTTGTCGACTTTTTCTATCAGGTTGCCGCGACCGGGTAAGTGCGCAGTCGAATCGCCGGGTCTAGAACAGCCCGGCCACTTCGCGCTGCGCCGTGTCGGGCGTGTCGCTTTCGAGCAGCCGCGCCCGGCCTGCGCCAACCGCAAGACCGGTCTGCGCGGTGCTGATCGGGGTACAGGATTCGCCGCGCAAATAACTCAGCGCCTGGCGGGTGGATCCTTCCAGCGGATCGCCCAGCGGGCGCGTCACATCGTCAGGCGCCTGACAGCTCGTTTGCACAACGCCCGCCAGCCCATCAAAATAATCACCGCGCCGGTCGGCATTTTGCGTGGCGAAAGCGACAACGCGCAGCCGGTCATCGCATTGCGCGCGGTCAAGCCCAATCTGGCCGACGGGCTTGCCCGACGTATTGCTGCCGATGAGAGCGGCGTTGGCGCGAAGATAGGGGATCATCGCGTTCGTCACCAGTTCGCTGGCCGATGCTGTGCTGCGGGTGGCTATTACCGCGAGTCTGAGCGGAGAAACCGATTCCGCCGTTGGCCGGAAATTGCGCGTGGTGTTGTTGCTCGCCCGCTCGGGCCGGAACGCGGTGATGCTGAACGTTTCCGACGTAGATCGCGCGCCGCCCAACAAATCACCGATCAGTTCGGCAATCGACACCAACCCGCCGCCATTATATCGGAAATCGAGGATGACATTCGTCACCCCTTGCGCCCTGAACATCGCAAACGCCTGGCGCAGCGGGGCATCTGCTGTGCCAATGAAGGTCCGCAGATTGAGGTAGCCGACTGGCCTGCCGCCGTCATTGATGATGCGCGCGCCATAGCGCGATGATACTGGCGTCAGCTCGAAATCGGTTTTGCTGATTGTCACCGTGCGCGTGCCAGCCGCGTCGGCCACTCGCAGCACGCGTGTCAGCCCGGCGGTGTTTGGCCCCAGCGCATTAGTCACGCCGCCTGTGCCTTCTGCCGCGATAATCGATGATACGGTGCGCAAGTCGTTTGCCGTCGTGCCGACCGCCAGAATTTCGGTGCCGCGGTCAATCCCCGCAGCGAGCGCCGGTGCGCCCTCGAACGCCTCCGCGATGAAAATTCGCGTGCCGGTCGAGTCGGCGAGCAACCGGATGCCAAAGCCCGCGCTTGTGCCCGAATTGAAAAACGCGTTTTCACCTGAAATCGTGGTGATGAACGTGAAGAACCGGTCGCGCCGCTGGGCCCGTGCCGTTGCCGTGAGCGCGTCGATATAAGCGGGGAGCGTGGAGAACTGGCCGGGGTCTAGGCTCGCCGGCAGGGTTTCCGGGAACAGATACCAGTCGTTCATTTGCCGGAGCACCCAATCCTGGCGCTCCCGCAGCGAACAGCCCGCAACGGCTGCAGGCGTGGGGCTTGGCGTGGGTGTCGGTGCTGCGGCCGTGGGCGCAGCAACGGTCGCGACCGCGCTGCCGACGTTGCTTCTGCTGCCGCCGCACGACGACAGCATGGCGGCCATCGCCAGAACGGAGACAAGCTTGCCGGTCGTTGCTCTAGCTTTTTCCATTCTCACCATCCTTACGCTACACAGAGGACCGGCCCCTCAGCCCGGTGATTGGCGGAGTTTATCGCTGATATGCTTTCGGTAAAGCCCCTTCTTGGGGCTCGATGTACCGTTTCAGCAATTCGGCTTGCCGCGTGCCGAGCGGCTGCTTTACGCCGTCGACATACACCGAAACCGCAGCCGACCCAAGTTCCAGCGGGTCGCCGTCCCAAATAACCACATCGCCGCGCCGACCGGGCTTTAGCGACCCCATGTCACTGCCCATGCCCATCGCTTCGGCAGGCGCTGAGGTAATCGCGGCAAAGGCTGCATCCCAGCTGAGGCCCGTCGCGCCCGGCACATGGTGCAGCGCGACTAGATTACCTGCATATTGCTTTTCGAGCCTGGCCTGGCGCGCGTCATTGTCGTTGATCGTGCCGAGCGCCACGAGAACGCCCGCCGCCTTCATTCGCCCGACATTGGATTGGGTTGCCGCGAGCGACTCAAACGACTCCGGCAAGTCATTGAGCGCGGAGGCGATGACGGGAATGCGCGCCGCTGCCAGTTCCTTGGCAACCAGCCACCCTTCCGACGCGCCGACAAACACAAAGCGAACCGCCGGAAAATCCCTCTTGAGCGCGATCAGCGCCCGCATGTCGGCCGCACGCTCGACGTGGACGAGCAGCGGCACGCTGCCATTCACGACGAGCTTCAAGGCTGCCGCATCGACGCGGTTGAGCAAGGTGTCGCGCCCCTGATCGGGATGGGCGCCGGGCCGACTCGAATAGGCGCGGGCCTCCGTGAGCGCATCGCGGAATGCAACCAGCGCGGCGGGGCGGCTGCCGCCTGCGGCCTGCGCGCCGCTTTCGCCATATTCCATGAACTGGAACGCGCGGGGCACGGTGACGGGATCGCTGTCAGCCCCCAGGTCGATCACCGCGCCTTGCCCTGCGAAAATCGCATTGCGCGTGGCTGGCGCGACGATCGCTCGGGTTATGCCCTCGGTTCGGTTCAGGATGATCGCGCTGGTGGCCGGGTTAACGGCGGGCGCAATGTCGATGGCGGCGTGAAACGGGCTGTTGTTCGCGACCGAATCGTTGGTTTCGTCGACCGCGTCGATCTCGACGATGCCCATCCGCGTGAACCCCGCGACAATGCCGGGCGTTACATAGCGCCCGCCAGCATCAACGGTGTCGACGCCTGCCGGCACCGCGACACCTTTGCCGGCGGCGACAACGCGGCCATTGCGGACGACGACCGTGCCGCCCTCAATGGGTGCCGACCCGTCACCGATAACGACGCGGGCGTTGACGATGGCGACCGACTGCGCGGCCGCTGGCGTGGTGAGCATAGCGAGCGGCCCCATCGCCGCGAGGGTAAGCGCGCGCATCACTTCGTGTCTCCATAACCGGGTTGGCCAAGTTCGAAGTCGGAGACTGGTCGCAATTTCGGGTCGTTCGCGTCGTAGAGCAGCGCGCCATCGACCCACACCTTTTCCGGCCGCGAATAGACGCTGAACGGGTTGTTGTTCCAAAGCACCAGATCGGCCATCTTGCCCGCCTTCAGGCTGCCGGTCTTGTCGGCGATACCAAGCGCCTTGGCCGGGTTGATCGTCAGCCAGGTCCAGGCCAGCGCATCGGAAAAGTTGATGCCGGCGCGGCGCCCGGCCGCCAGTGCCTTGGCCACTTCCTGGTTCAGCCGCTGGATGCCGTTGGCATCATCTGAATGGATCATCGCGCAGGCACCGGCCTTTTGCAGCAGCGCCAGGTTCTCGCTAATCGCGTCATAGGACTCCATCTTGAAGCCCCACCAATCGGCCCACACCGCGGCGCAGGTGTCGTTCTGCTTCAGCAGGTCGCCGATTTTGTACGCCTCGACGGCATGGTGGAAGGTGCTGACATGATAACCAAATTCCTTGGCCATATCCATGACGATGGCCATTTCGTCGGCGCGGTAGCAATGGTTCTGCACCAGGATTTCGCCGGCCAGCACGCCGCGCAGCGTGTCCATGCCAATGTCACGGGCGGGCGGCTCGCCGCCGTCCTTTTCATACTTGTCCCATTTGCGCTTATATTCGACCGCGCGTGCCCAGGTCTGGCGGTCGACGGCGATGTTGCCCATCCGGGTCGATGGCTGGCGGCCCTTGCTGCCATAAACGCGCTTGGGGTTTTCACCGCAGGCCATTTTGAGGCCATAAGGCGCGCCGGGGAACTTCATCTGTTGCACCGTGCGCGCATAGACGTTTTTGACGACGACCGAGCGCCCGCCGAACAGATTGGCCGAGCCCGGCAAAATCTGTAGTGTCGTCACGCCGCCATTTACGAGCGCGCGCGAGAAGCCGGGGTCTTGCGGCCAGACGCTGTGCTCCGCCCAGACGTCGGCAGTGACGGGGCCGGTCGCTTCGTTACCATCCGAATTGGCCTGCACGCCGGGGGAGGGATAATCGCCAAGATGGCTGTGAATGTCGATGATGCCGGGGGTGAGGTACTTGCCCTTGCCGTCAATCACCGTGGCGCCGGCGGGCGCGGCAATCGACTGGCCGATCTCGACAATCTTGCCATCGGCGAACAGTGCCGACCCGTCGTCGATCTTGCCGCCTTCGCCATCGAAAATCGTTACATGCGTCACTAAAGTCGGTGCGCCTGGATAGCGCTTATAGGTCGAGGGGAAGGGGTCGTGGCTATAGCCTTTGCCGGCGCCCGGGCCCTTGGCGGCGGGGGCAGGCGTTGCGGCCGCCGTTTGCGGTCGCGCGGCACCCTCTGTCGCACACCCTGCCAGCAGGGCCGACGCCGCCACTGCCGCCATCAACACCTGCCCGCGCCCGACTCGCTTTGTCATCATACCCCCTTGGTGCCCTAACCGGCTTTGTTACCTGCAACATTTCGGCATTGGCGGGCGGAGTCAATCGACCCTGACGCGCTCCTTGTAGAAAGCGCTAGAGCGAGCGGCCGATCAGTTCTTTCATGATCTCGTTGGTGCCGCCGTAAATGCGGCTGACGCGCGCGCCGCGCCACATCCGTGCGATCGGATATTCGTTCATATAGCCTGCACCCCCATGAAGTTGCAGACACTTGTCCATCACTTCCCATTGCAGGTCGGTGTGCCATAACTTGGCGGCAGCACCTTCGGTGGGGGTGAGTTCCTTGGCGAGATGGCGCTTGATTGCCCAGTCGAGATGCGCCCAGCCGACTTGCAGCTTGGCCTTCAGGTCAGCGAGCGTGAAGCGCGTGTTCTGGAAGTCGAACACGGTGCCCATAAACGCCTTGCGGTCCTTGGTGAACGCCACCGTGTCATCAAACGCGCGCTGTGCCGACGCCTGCACGCCAACCGCGATCGACAGGCGCTCCTGCGGCAACTGGCTCATGAGATAGATAAACCCCTTGCCCTCTTCGCCCAGGCAATTGGTCATTGGCACGCGGACGTCTTCAAAGAACAGCTCCGACGTGTCGGCGGCGTCCTGGCCGATCTTGTCGAGGTTGCGGCCGCGCTTGAAGCCCTCCCGGTCAGCTTCGACGAGGATGATCGACATGCCCTTGTAGGCCGGCTTGGCATCGGGGTCGGTCTTGGCAACGACGAGGATCAAATCGGCATTTTGCCCGTTGGTGATATAGGTTTTGGAGCCGTTGATGACATAGTGGTTGCCATCCTTCACAGCCGACGTTCGGATCGCCTGAAGGTCTGAACCGGTGCCGGGTTCGGTCATCGCAATCGCGGTAATCGTCTCGCCGGAAACCAGGCGCGGCAGCCACTGCTGCTTCTGCTCTTCTGAGCCATATTGGACGATATAGTCGCAGACAATGTCTGACTGGAGCGAAAAGCCAAGCGGGACACCAATGTACGACACTTCCTCATCGACAATCGCGTTATAGCCAAAGTCGAGTCCAAGGCCGCCATATTCGGTGGGCACGGTGGGGCAAAGCATGCCAATCTCGCCGCCCTTGGTCCAGATCGACTTGTCGACAATCCCGGCCTTTTCCCAGGCGTCGACATGCGGCACGGCGTCTTTTTTCAAAAAGCTGCGCACAGTCTGGCGGAAGGCCTCATGGTCCTCGTTATAGGCAAAGCGACCGGGCAGGGTATCAAGCATGGCAATCCTCTCTTGCGATTTTGCCATACACGGTGCGGGGCGCGGCCACCTCGGTCAATCCCCCCGGTTAGTAACCTGCCAAAAATTCGGCGGCCGCGCCCACGCTCGACACGGGCGCCCATAGCGGTAATGATCTGGTTAGCGCATTTTGGAGGGAAGATATGAAACTGGCGAGTTTGAAGCATGGCCGTGATGGCAAGCTGGTTGTCGTGTCGAGTGATCTCGCCTGGTTTGCGGATGCAACCCATATCGCGCCAACGCTGCAGGCAGCGTTGGACAATTGGAACCGGGTGCTGCCCGATCTCCAGAACCTGTCCACCGATCTCGACCATGAAGTCATCCCGATGCAGCGGTTCCACGAACATCAAGCGGCCGCGCCTCTGCCGCGCGCCTATCAATGGGCGGATGGCTCCGCCTATGTGAACCATGTCGCCCTGGTCCGGCAGGCGCGCGGCGCGGACATGCCCGACAGCTTCTGGCACGATCCGCTCATGTATCAGGGCGGGTCCGACGGCTTCCTCGGCGCGCGCGACGCGATACCGCTGATGGATGAAGCCTGGGGTTGTGATCTTGAGGCCGAAGCGGTGGTGGTAACCGGCGACGTGCCGATGGGCGCGTCGCG
>JBJXEC010000174.1:0-3527 GCA_046155125.1 Sphingomonas sp.
CGATGCTGGAGGAAGCGATCATGGACGCAAAGGCTGGCGGGCTGGCCACCCGCCCGCGCGACTTCAGCCCGCAGATCACGATAGATGCGCCGATCCTGATCCCTGACGACTATGTACCGGATCTTGATTTGCGCATGGGGCTCTATCGGCGGCTGAATGATATTGACGAACCACAGGGGCTGGAAGCCTTTGCGGCCGAACTCATTGACCGGTTTGGCACGCTGCCCGACGCGACGGAAAATCTCATTCGGCTGATCGAGATCAAGCTGCATGCCAAGCGTGCCTGCGTCTCCAAGATCGATGTCGGCCCACGGGGTGCGCTGGTTTCCTTCCATGATGACCGACCGCCCAACATTGACGGTCTGCTGGCCTATGTCGCGCGGCTGGACGGCATCGCGAAGCTGCGGCCCGACAGCAAGCTTGTGCTCAACCGCGTGTGGAGCGACCCCAAGGCCAGGTTGAATGGCGCGCTGCAACTGGCGCGCGGGCTTGCCAAGGCGATGGTCTGACGCGGCGCATCGCACCCAGTCACGCGCGATCTAGCTGGTTCGCCCGGCCAATTGTCGCTCGACTAGCACCGCCAGATCGGTCGTGCTCATTGCCGGGGCACACAAAAAACCCTGATAATATTGGCACCCTTCCTTGGCGAGCAGGTCGAGCTGTTCAGCGGTTTCCACGCCTTCGGCAACAACCGACAGCCCAAGCGAGCGGGCCATGTCGATCACGCCGCGGACAACAATCCGGTCGCGCGCGCCACCCGCAATGTCCTGCGCGAGCTTCTTGTCGATCTTGAGATAATCAAGCGGCAGCGCCTTCAGATAGGCAAGGCTTGAATAGCCAGTGCCAAAGTCATCGATCGCCACACGGCACCCCGCTGCCCGCAGCGCGGCCAGCAGCCCGGCCGCCACGCCCAGATCGTCGATGAGGCCGCCTTCGGTAATTTCCACGGTCAGGCGGCTACGCGCAAAACCCGAGGCGTCAACGCGGTCGATGAAAATATCCGCAAAGTCGGGCCGGGCGATGTCCGCCGCGGTCAGGTTGATCGCAAGTCTCAAGGTCGCAAGCGACGCGGGCCATGCCGCGGCGCGGTCGAGCGCAATGCGCTGAATATGATCCGACAGGCCAATCACCAGGTCGGCGCGCTCGGCCGCGGCAAACAGCGTTTCAGCGCCAAGCGAGCCAAGTCTCGGGTGCTCCCACCGCGCGAGCGCTTCCACGCCGACAATCTGCCCGGTCGATACGGTAACCTGGGGCTGGAACACGATGTCGATTTCGCCAGCGGCAATTGCCTGTCGCAAGTCAACGGCTAACAGATCAATCGAGGCGGCATTGGCGCTCCGGTCGCGCGCGAACACCATCGTCCGGCTGTCTGATTCGCGTGCCTCGGCGAGCGCCTCGCTCGCTCGGCGGAGCAGGGCCGCGGTCGTATCATCGGCTTCTGCATTGGCGACCCCCATCCGGGACCCGAGCACGATCACTGTGCCCGCAGCAACAAATGGCCGAGCAAGGCTCTCGGCAATGCGGCTGGCGACCACATCAAACCGCGCATCGGCAGCGTCAGCCGCCAGCACGAACTCGGAGCCGCCCATGCGCGCGACAATCGCACGGTCGCCCAGCACATCGCCCGCCGCTTCCTCGATCCGGCGTTGCGCGATGCGGAGCAGGCCGTCGCCTGCCGCGCGGCCATAAGCCGTGTTGACGATATCGAACCGATTGAGCGCGATCAACGCGACGTGGAGCGCGCTTGTGTCGCCATCCGCCAGGCGCTTGTCCAGCCAGCGCCGCGCTGTCGATGCATCCTGCACGTCCGCCGAGGATGGTTTGGGGTTGCCGCGCCGCTCGCCGGGTGCGGTCAATCGCTCCACGGTGGACTCGATCGCGTTTGACGTCGAGTTGAGCCGCAGATGCTGGACGAAGCGGCCCTCACCCCGCAAGTCATGAGCAAAGGCCGTCGCCTGCCCGGTCGTCAACAGTCTGCGTAACGCGGCGATCGCGGTTCGCCGGTCATGATTGTCCAGACAGCGCAGTGCCACACCGACCGACACCACGAGGTCCGTGCCAACCAACGCAGCAACCGCGTCATTCAATAGCACAACCCCAGAGCTGAGCGGGTACCGCCATGATAGCAGGCCCTTTTCATCCGCAGTTACGGGCCATTCACCGGACAACCGCGCCGCGTACCTGGCAGCGAATTTGAGCGTCTGCGCAAACTCAATCTCGCTTAGCGGCGCCACCAGAAAATGCGTGGCGCCAGCATCGAACAACGCGCCAAGTTCCTCAATGTCGCTGTGCGCGAGCACCGCGATAAGCGCTGCACCGTTCGCCGAGGCGGCATCGCCAAGCGCGCTGATGGCGGACAGCCCTTCGGCCATTGATCCGCGGGTATCAACCACTGCAACGCTTGCGCGACTGGCCAGAAAGCGTCGCTCCAGGCCATCTGTCCTGCGCGCCGCGATCGCCTGCCACCCGGCACGCCCGGCGATTGCCGCTAACTCATCCCGGTGACGAAACGAAAGGATGAACAGCGCGCGGTGCTGCCCCAACAATGGCTCGTCGTCGCTCAAGGTTTGTGCTGCCCGCGCATGCCAACGCTTTAACCGCCAACCGGTTAATGGCCAATCAGCAAACGCGCGGTGACGCGCCGGATTCGAGCCATGAAAGCGGGCCTGCGCAAAACTAGTTGTTTGCGCACCGCCGAACGCCTAGCTAGGTGCGCATGTCTTGCGCCCCTGCTCTCACCGATAACCATGGCCGCCGGATCAGCTATTTGCGGATTTCGGTAACGGACCGGTGCGACCTCAGATGCCGATACTGTATGGCCGAGGAAATGACTTTTCTGCCCAAAAGCGAGGTGCTGACGCTGGAGGAACTCGCGCTCATCGCTGAACACTTCATCGCACGCGGCATTACCAAGATTCGGCTAAGCGGCGGCGAACCGTTGGTCCGGCGCGATGTGGTGCACCTAGTAAGGCGGCTCGGTGACCATCTGGGCAAGGGCCTTGATGAGCTAACGATGACGACGAACGGCACGCGGCTCGCTGCCCATGCCGACCAGCTTTTCGCCGCCGGCGTGCGGCGGGTGAACATCAGCCTCGACAGCCGCGACCCGGCGCTGTTCCGCCACATCACCCGGCACGGCGACGTGGCGCAAGTGCTTGGCGGCATTTTCGCGGCATCCGCCGCCGGGTTGAAGATCAAGATCAACATGGTGGCGCTAAAAGGGCAAAACGAAGCTGAGATTCCGGAAATGCTCGACTGGTGCGGCGCGAACGGCTTTGACCTGTCGCTCATCGAGACGATGCCGCTTGGTGCTGTTGACGAGGATCGCATCGATCGCTTTTTGCCATTGACCGAGGTGTTCGAAAACCTGTCCGCCAGGTTCGACCTGACGCGCGACACCCATCGCAGCGGTGGCCCCGCGCGCTATTGGCGCGTGGCGCCTCATGGCACGCGCCTTGGGCTTATCTCCCCACTCACCGCCAATTTCTGCGAAGGGTGCAACCGGGTGCGGCTGACGACCGAGGGCA
>JBJXEC010000175.1:0-45388 GCA_046155125.1 Sphingomonas sp.
AGCTATTTCAACGGCTTGTTCCGCGATTCGAGCAGCGCCGGCATAATTGGCAACGCCGCACCACCTGAAATTTTCGCGGCCTCTGCATCCAGCAACGTGGCGCGCGCGCTTGGGCTGCGATAGGCCCGGTTGCGGAAGATGCCAGCGTCGAACTGCCGCCCCGCGCCGCGCCAGAACCGGCCAGCGTTCAGCGGATCATAGCCAGCATTGGCCAGGACGTAGACGCTCATCAGATCTGCTTCAGTTTCGGCCTGTCGCTGCACCCGTCCGCTCTTGCCGAACTCCGAAAGCACCCCGAAATGGGCGCCTGCCGCCTCCAGCCGCGGGCGATGGCGAAGAATGTTATGCGCAAGCTCATGCGCCACGACGACGGCAAGCTCGGCATCGCTCAGTTTGTCGAGATAATCAGCCCCAATCTGAATCACATATCCGTCCGACGACGCGCCGCTTTCTGGAGACACCTCAAAACGCGCCCGGCACGCGGGTGTCGGCAGGATAGACAGCGCAACGTCGTGGTCGGCCCGCTGCACGACCATCGCCACCGGGGCCGTCGGGGGCAGTTTCGCAACCACGGCTTCGACGGCCTCGATATCGCGAGTCGTGGCCACTGATTCATCCGCCAAAAGAGCGGTTGCAAGCGGCTGACCGGCAATCGACACCACGCCGTCATCGGCCAACACGCCAGCCGACTCCGCTGGCGCACCCGTTACGACGCCCTCAACCGCTATTGGCATGCGGAAGTTGAACACCGCGCGCACCGTTCCCCGTGCCGCTGGCTGATATTGCGCAAGCGTATGAAACTGGATGCCGAGCGCGGGCTGCACGACATCGCATAGCGCCGCGTTACGCGTGATCAGACGATACCCCACGGTCGCCAGCCGCAGGTCATCCCGGCGCAACAGCTCAAGCAGCGCCGCTGAGGGCGCGCGATCCAATCCCTCGGCAAGCCCGGGCGCCAGCATGGCGCCTGCCCCGATCACCGCAATCCACTGCATCGCCATCACGCGACGATACCGGTTGTTGCAGCGCACGTCATGCCTTATCATAAAGCATCAGGCGGAGCGACAGGCGGCCAGCCGATGTGGCGAACGGCAGAAATCCATCAATATCATATGCTGAAGCGCCTTTTTCGAACCAGAAACAACAAGACTCCAGTGGCCAGCGTGCCCGACGGGGTGCGGGTCTACGCGATTGGCGACGTCCATGGACGTCTGGACTTGCTCGACATTTTGCTGGCGCACATTGACGACGATCTCGCCCGAGACCGGCCAGCCAGCACAACGATCATCTTTCTCGGCGACCTGATTGATCGCGGGCCTGATTCGGCGGGCGTCGTTGAGCGGGTTTATCAGCTTGCCCGGCAAATGCCGGACACGCGGGTGCTGGTTGGCAACCATGAAGAAGTTTTCATGCGCGCGCTCGAGGGGGACGAAAAGGCGATGCGCTTCTTCTGCCGGATTGGCGGCAAGGAGACGATCCTGAGCTATGGGATCAGCGAGGCCAAGTATAATGATTATGATTATGCGGACCTGACGGTAGCGCTTCAGGCCGCGGTGCCCGAGCATCATCGCGTGTTCATCAGCGGCTTTGAAGATGTTATCGAGATCGGCGACTACGCGTTTGTTCATGCCGGCATTCGCCCGGGAATGCCGATATCGGAGCAGCAAACGACCGATCTGCGGTGGATCCGGGATGCCTTTCTGGATCACCAGGATCCCTTCGAACGACTCATCGTCCACGGGCACACGATTACCGATCAACCCGATATCCGCCCCAATCGCATCGGAATAGACACCGGCGCCTATGCAGGTGGCCCACTGACGGCGCTAGTGGTGGAAGGCGGCCAACGTCGGTTCATCGTGAGCCGATAACAGGTCGTCGGATACCGCGAGATTATTCCGGAGTGCATGTTTTTTTGGGTGGTATTTTGTCTGGTTAACGGATAATGCCGCACTGCAATGAACCTTTGAGGGACATGTGCACTGTATCTCTTGGGTTCTTTCAGGGCTCGAACCGGGTTGCAAAATGGTCATTCGCGCCTTATAGGCTCGGTGACGGATTAGGGAGTGATCTATGAGCATTGGAAAGTTTCTTGTAACGGCGGCGGCGGCCTCAATGGCAATCACTCCGGCAATGGCGCAGTCCGCCAATCCAGCGGCGGGTCTGTCGCTCGCACCGACTGCAAAGTCGATCCGTGCAGCTACCCCTGCCAAGAAGAAAAACAAGATCGGTCAGGCTGGCGTGATCGCGATCGTCGTTCTCGCGGTGGGCGGTGGAATTGGTGGTATCGTTGCAGCAACCACGGGCACAACCAGCCCCTAGTCTTGATTTCACGAATAGAAAAAAGGGAGTGGTGAAAGTCGCTCCTTTTTTTTGTATTCTAGTCATCGTTTGACACTGGCAGGCACCCGTCGTCGCCTCCCGATATATTAGTGTATTGAACCAGCTCGTGTTGTGCCGGCACTGCTGCGCATCGGTCCAGCGACTGTTGAGAGCGGGCTAACAAGCGCACGCATGTTGGCTATGAACGTCGATCAGGCGCGGCAATTATCCAGAAAAAAGTCGTGGTACTGCTCGGCAAGGGATTCCCAATCGAATCCCCTGGAGAACTCTTGCGCGCGACGTCGCGATGCTTGCCAGTCTTCATTAGCCCATAGATCGGCAATCGTATCGGCAAGCGCAGATGCGGATATCTTCTCAACCCATCGTCCGTTGATGCCCGGCTCGATCAGCTCGGGCGAAAGCCCTGCGACACAACGAAATGCCACAACCTGCGCACCAGCCGCGTTAGCCTCCAGCGACGTAATGCTGCCCCCACCCTCCTTCGTTGAGGGATGTACAAAGATTTTGGTAGCGCGCAGCAGGGCATAGACTGCGTCATCATCAGCAATCGCGCCGTGAAATTGCACCTGATCTACAAGGCCAAGCGCGGTCACTTGCGCTTCCAGCGCGGCACGCTGCTGGCCATCACCAATGACAGCAAGGTCAAGTTTAAGACCACGGGCGCGCAGCAGCGCAAGTGCATCAATCAAAAGATTGACATTTTTATGTGGCTGCAATCGCCCCAGATAGATCAGCGCACTGCCCGTCGGCGCTATCGGCCCCTCGCGCAGCCGCTCCCAGTCAATGCCGTTGTGGATGGTACGCAGCCGTCGAGCCGGGATCCCGAGCCCGCGCAGTTGCTGCGCCCCAATGTCGCTGATTGCGATTAGTTTACTGGGAAGATGTGCACAGACAAATTCGAGTGCCATGCCAAGATAGCCTTTGACACCATAATAATTCACCCATTCCCGCCCCCAAACTTCCCACCAATCTGCCGACACGCGCGCCTTTCCGAAAGCAGCGAACAGACGGATCGGAAAGAAATGAAAATAGGGCCATTGGCCGATATGAACGATATCATAGTGCCGCAGCTGGGTGAGCCGCATCGTTGCTCGACCAAAATAGAGTGTCTCGCCAATCAACCGCTTGCCTGCTGCATCATATAGCGCGGTGTCAGGCGCGGCCGGTATGAAACGCACCCCATCGACGGTTACGCTACCCGGTTCAGACCAGGATTTCAGCGCGTACCAATCCACCGCCCAGCCACGTACAACCAGACGTCGCGCGATTTCAAACAGCCGCTTCTGGCCGCCGCCGGCCACAAAGGGATAAGCGCAATCGTAAACGATTGCGATGCGCTTGCCGATTGCGCACGCGCCGCCGGTGTCCGGCATCAAACGGCTTCCAGAACGAAACGGATTTCGGTTGCGCGGACGACGAAGCACCAGAACTTCTCATACAGACGGGGCATGGCGTTGACGAGCGCGTCAGCCGGCCACAACAGCGTTGCGATCGCGCGCTGCCGACTCGTTTTTGGTGTCGCGCGGTACAAATAAATCCGCCGTCCGACGATCCGTAACCCAAGTTGCCCATAATAGCCGTAGCCCATTGAGCCGTTTTCGCAGTAATAATCCATGGTGCGATAGCCGGTCGAGAATGTCATTGTCGGGTCCGTAAAGGCATTATCACTCGAAAAATGCGGCGAGATGATTTCTATCCGGCCGCCTGTTTGGCACACCCGCCGCGCCTCTCGAAGCGCTGCTTCAAGCGAGCGCAAATGAACGATGCTGTGCCGGAAGATGATGTGGCCGAACCGCGCGTCCTCAAAGGGCCAGCGCTCGTTCAGGTCGCAAACGACGTCCACTCCCGGCAAGTCAAAGCGATCAACGCCAATCGCCCCCGGCATCTTTGAAGGCCCGCAGCCGACATCAAGCACGCGGGCGATGCTGAAATCCTGTGTCATGAGAACCTCTGTTGGCCCTGCTGCACCGTTGCGCGCCGGCGCAACTCAGCCCTTCTTGCGAAGGATAATGTCGTGCTCATACCCATAGCGCTTCAGCGGCGGTAACAAGCGAGTCAACCCACGGTCAAAAGCGGAAAAGACATTGTGCACTTTTCGATTCGGGCTCAGCACATGCCCGATTTTTTCGATAAACATGAAGTTGCGCGACCGGGTAGCGACGTGAAAGCCATCTTGCCAAAGTGCGAGGTCACTATGCTCGATTGGTTTTTCAAACTCGTCCCCCTTGCGCACAAAAATCAGGAACCTGCGACGACGCCCAACGCGCCCGCGCCCAAACGCAGTCTCATAGGCAAACTTGAGGAGCGGATTGAAGAATGTCGGCTCGGCGATCATGTACACAACGCCGTCGGGCTTCAAAAGTCGCGCAAATTCCCGCGCCACGGCGGCATGTTCGAGATGGTGCAGCACCGCACTGCCCCAGATTACATCGAATGATCCCGAAGGCAGGCCCGATTGGCCCGCATCTGCCACCACAAACTCAGCGGATTGGCCATTGTGCGCCACCATTGCGCGCGCATTTTCCACGGCCTTTTGCGAAATATCAATAGCGGTAACGGCCGCCGCCTCCCGGCAGGCCCGAACCACTTCAGCACCGGTACCGCATGCCACAATCAGAATTGATTTGCCGCCGAGCCGTGGCGCGTCGTCCGGAAGTTCGAGCGCACCACTCACCGTAGCCGTCGGGTCGAACGCGGCATACATCTCGTCCCAAAACTCGGCGACCTTTTCGTCCGGCTTTACCGGCGCGTGCGACGACGGCATTTTCTTCCCCCAGCTCCGACGATCTAAAGAGGTTTCTAGCGCGGTGTTCGCTCAAATTGTCAACGAACAATTTCGCCGAACACCAGCGCTAGCTAGCGGACAAGCGCACCGTTTTGCGGCTGATTAAGGCCAGCAAGAGCGCGTCATACAGCGGGTAGGCGCCGTAAAGTAGCGGCAGGGAATGCAACTTTCCCGCAATCAGCAATATGGCAGAAAAAAAGATTAACGAAACCATCGATGCGAAGAACAATCTTGCGGACCGCATCTGCGCCATGAGCTGGTTTGATTTTATCAGGTACAACCCCTGAAACAAAAAGGTAAGCGACAATACCCAATAGCCCGGCGTCAGCTTCAGGCCGGTCAGCAGCGCGTAGCAATAAGCAATAACCGCAATCACCGCCCAGCCTGCAACCACGACTTTTTGCGCCTGGCGCTCCTCTCGCGCCAACGCAGCCTCATTACCGTCAGCAACAAGGGCTGCGAAAATCGGGCCATAATGCAGCGCAACCACCGCGGGTACGAACAGGATTGCAAACCCCATTTGATAGTCGATGATGTATGACGAGAACTCGGCCTTGGTGAAAAAAGCAAGCGCTGCCCATTTGTCCACATTCATTGCCAGCAACAGCAGCACCGAGTTGGTCATGAGCGGCACAGAAAAGCGCATCAATGCTGTCGCCTGCTCACGAAAACCCGGCGATATGACGCCGCGCGCACGAACAATCTGCAGCCCGAGCAGCGGCACCGAGCATGCCGCCAGCGCGGCCATTTGCGCCAAGGTCAACGCGCGCAAGCTCACGACCTGAAACAAGTATGCCGCAAACAGGCCGACCAACAGCACGAGCCCGCCAAACACATTGGCCAAAACAAAGGCCATCTGTCGCCCCTGCGACCGGGCGACGCTGAAAGCGATGAGGTTAACATTGTAGAGTAGCGCGACAGCAGCGATCCAAAGCGCCGCCTCGGCCGCGCTAACGCCGTGGACAACGTCCCGGCCCAAAAACACCCCGATCAGGCAGAGCAGTGCAGCGGCGAGCGCCGCAACCATCGCCACTATCCCCAGCATCATCCGCACGGCCGCCAGCGGATCGGGCGAGCGGAACCACAACGGCAGCACCGCAAGCGGCACGCCAAGACCGGAAACCGTGCCGTAGAGCTGCACCGTCGACATCAGCAGGGCGTAATTGCTGAAGGTTTCCCGGCCAAAAATCAGCACGATCAATGGCAACAATGCAATCGCCAGACCCTTTTGCAGAGCAAGGCCAACCGCATAATAGCGCATTCGCCATATCGGGTTAATGTGCGGCGAGCGCAAAATCGAACTGACAACCCCGATTATCGTCAACCTGATTTTCCTGACGGTGCGGCCATCAACACGCATCGCCCTGAGCAATTTGGGCCGCAGCGTCTATCGGCTCAAGCCGATAGAAAAACTGCGAATAAAAATGCCTCGCAGGAATGAAATCGCTGAGCATTCGGTCGAGCCGGCGGGGCAATTTGTGCCAGAAGCCGTTGACTTGACGCTCGACAATAGTGAAGCCGCCGCGCGCGAAAATCTCATTGACCTTGCGGTAACCAAAATAGGTCCGATTAAAACGGAAACGCTGGTGAAACGCCTTCGCACGCCCGCGACCAGCCAGCCAGAACACGAACCAGCGCGGCGCGAGCAGGTTAAAAACATTATACTGGACTAGGCAGCGCCCACCCTGGTTGAGTTGGCCAGCGAACTGCCGCAGCAACGCCACCTGCTCGGCCTCCGGCAGCAGCTCAAGCACACCAAAACAAACAATGACATCGAAACGTTCGAGCGTTTCGTCATAGCGTTTGGGCGCCAAGCTGCGCGTATGGGCTTCCCCATCGCGATCAGGATCATAGGCACGATAACAGAATTGGCTGTTTCGCCGTAAAAAAAAGGCTGTCCAGCCACCAAAACCACATCCGTGATCTAGCAACGTCCGGCACCCGACAATCGCTCGCGCCAGCATTGCATCAAGTTCGGGCCGAAGCCCGGATACTTCATGTGCGCCGGCATTGCGAAACGCCTGTGGTTCAGCAGTCGTCACAACGCACTGCCCATTTTCAAGACCATTGACGCGCTATTTTTTGCCGCAACACTGGGCGATCACGCCGCCCACCATTTAGCAGCGCTGCCAAGCCGGTGAGCATCGCCAATACCAGCACGCCAAGCCAGACAAGTTGCGCTGTTACGAAATACGCATCTACGAACGCACCAGAGAGCATGGCCACATACAAGCCCTCCAGAAAGCGGCGTGGCTTGGCAGCAAGCGGCGCTCGATCGAGCCTGATACCCATCATCGCGGTAAAATAGACCATCGCCACGAGGCCTACCAACCCATAAGCATATGCTACCTCAATGAACATCGAATGGGCAGATCTGATGCTGGCCGTGAACCCTGGCTCAAGATCGATCGCGCCGGGCCCAAAGCCCAGCAAAAGGTGAATCCAGCCCGAATGGAAAAGGTCATAAGTGAGCGTCCGCCAGATATGGAGCCGCCCGGAACCAAGCAGATCGGGGAGTTCGATGCCCAGCAGAACGATCATCAATATGACAACCGCGACCACGGTCAGGGCCACCGGAACCAAAACCCGCATGGGCACACGCAAATAGCGCAACCCCAAAAACAGGACGCTTACCTTCCCGCCGTCGCTATCCGTGGCAATCAGCGTCCCCAACAAAACGGCGAGGATGGCCACATCGAACAGATGAACCTTGCCACGCAGGTCCGCGTTGTAGCAGGCAAATGCCAAGCTGATGGTAATAACAAATGCTGTGGTGTTAGGCGATCCAAGCGCCGGTACGCCAAACCGTTCATCACCATAATAATCGCCTAGCCCCAGCGCCACCACAACAAGAATAATGCCGCACAGGATTGGCGGTACGAACCTTGCCATCAATGGCACATGCGACCATCGCAGATACATGCCGATCACCGGCACTCCGACGACAAGCATGAGCATCTTTAGCTGCTCAGGGACAAACCGGTCATTGTCCGTCCCAGACGATATCAACGGCAGCGCAATCGTAACCGCGCAGACCAACGCGGCAAACGGCATCGTCAGCGCCCTGCTTTCGCCCAAGCGCAACAGGCAAAAATAGGCGATCAGTGCGATTAGCAGTGGCTGCGACAAATAAAGTCCCGAAGCCGCCAACGGGATGCTGCCCGCAACTAGATTGAGAAACACCCAACCCACCACCACCGGGCCGACCGTGGGGTGATCCCTAAAGCCATCCACCATCCGGTTAGCCGGTTGAAAACGATTTGCTTGCGCAACCATATCACGCATTTTTGGCGCCAGTGGCTGCGAGAATTTCAGTCACGACTAATGAATCTCGCGCAGGAACGGGGACGAAAAGGCTCCTGCCACGAACACGGCTGGCGTGCAACCCAGCCCCGGCCTGACACTGCATGGCGAAGCGTGCGCAGCGCTCAAGCAAGCTGCAGCAACGCGGCCTTAACCTGCCGCCACTCCACATCGATCTGGTCCAGCGCGCGCGACCGGTCCGCCGATTGCGCCGTGGCGACCAGCGACGCCAGCTGCGGCCTGAAGTCTGCATCCAGCCGCAGCTGCGCGCGCGCATACCCTAGCTCCACATCGTCACAGCAGCGGCACATAATCTGCACGGGCAATATCCCTAACAGCCCGGCTTCCCACAATACGGTGCTGAGCAGCGACATCACCATGCCAGACCCGGCCAGCGCCATCTGAAGCGATGCGCGCTCATCGAGTTCTGCATGTCGGGCAATGGGGTGCGCTAGAAACCGACGGGTCTCCACCTGCTGGTCCATGCCGGGGTGGAATCGTATCACCAACCGCGCGTCCAGCTTCTCCAGCGCCTGCGCAAGCGGTAGCAGCACATCGAACGTCTCGACGACATCGCACTTGATCGGCGATCCGCGCATCTTGACGTTCATTGCAAATAGCACCCGCATTGGCCCATCAGGACAGGCTGCGGGGAGCCGGGCAAATTCGGTTACCAGCTGATGCTTGATTAAATGTGGCGCCACAATCGCCGCGCGGCCGCTTGTCGCGCGAATGTGCGCGGCGCCTGCCTCGTCATAGGTGAGATAGAGTTCAAACGGTTCAGGCCCGGCCCCTGCAAGACTCCCGTACCCAATGCACGCAAAGCCAGTCGCCAACCGCGACACCGCATTGACTGCACGGCGCAGCCCCATCCACCGAGCCGGCCTGACCAGGGCAAAACCGTGCTGCACATTGACACCTTGAACCCCCGACCGCGCCAAACGGCGGCGGTAATCGGCCCAAATCACGGCCCAAACGCCCTCATCCGAAAAATAGACCCGCACGGACTCGCCATCGCGCTGAGCGGCAATCACCGCATCGAGCCGATCGACGAGACTGCGGAAAATTCGGCGGTAATACAGCACACGCAAAAAGCGCCGTTCGCTATACTCAACCTCGTCTATCCAATCGAACTCGGCTGGCGAAAACCGGACGTCGACCATATCGCCCAGCCCCTCGCGATCGATAGCTGCGCGCAGGCCCGCGAAGTGATCATGGCGCGATCGCACGACATCGACAAAAACATGCAGCATCGCCTCAAAGCGACCAGCCGTCATCGACCACAAGATTCTGGCCATTCACATAGCGCGAGCCGTCGCCAAGCAAGAACAGCATTGCGCCCGCAAGGTCACCGGGCGCGAGCATCCCCTTGTCGCTGGCAAACTGTCGATAGGCCGCCAGGAATTTTTCGGGCTGTTTGTCGAGCACCCCACCCGGACTGAGACAGTTAACGCGAATATTCTGGCCTTTGGTGTATTGCGCGAAATATTTGGTGAGATGGATCACGGCCGACTTGATCGCCGAGTATTCTACCGGCATCGTCATGGCGGTATCGTCATACACGCCAAAGCGTGGGGCAACGACGCCGTAGATTGAGCCCAGATTGACGATCACGCCGCCCCGACCAGAGGCGCGAAATGGCGCCAGCACACGCTGTGACGCTAAAAAATAGCCCCCCACATGCATGCCCATGTTCTGGCAGAAATCATCATAGCTGACGTCCTCGAGCTTGCGCCCATAATTGCGGTTACGCGGGTAAGCGTTGTTGACCAGCCCGTCCACACGGCCATGCCGATCCATCAGTGCCGCAAACGCTGCATCCACCGAATCGCGGGAGGTAGTATCGAACCGCTCGACCTCAACCCGCCGCCCCGCAGCTTCGGATAAGATGTCGTCCCGCACCGCAAGGCCGCGCGCCTCATCGATATCGGCGATCACCGCCACGGCGCCGGCATCTGCGATCGCCCGGACAAAAGTTGCCCCAAGATAGCCGCTGCCGCCTGTGACGATGACCACGCGGTCTTGCAGACCATTGCCCACGATCACGTCTCCAGCTTTCTGATCACGCGCGCCGGATTGCCGGCAGCAATGCACCGCGGCGACACATCGCGTGTCACGATACTTCCGGCGCCAACCACGGCATTCTCGCCAATCGTGACCCCGGGCAGCAACACGCAGTTTGCGCCAACCCACGCTCCCCGGCACACCCGCACCGGCTTTGACTCATAATGCCCTTGATCGATGATTGGCCGCGCCGGATCGTCAAAGCGGTGATTGCCCACATAGATGTGGACCCCGGACCCAAGCATGGCGTCATCCTCGATAACAATCCCGGCGCCATCGGGCCGCGGGTCGGCGAACAACATGCAGCCGGGTCGAACCACCACCCGGTTTCCCAAGGAAATCTTTGAACAAACAATAGCATAGGCACCTGGCCGAAACTCTGCCCCTTGCCCAAAATGCCTGAATCGACGCGTGCACAGCCGCACCATCGCCGATCTGAAATAGAGCCGCCAGTGCGTGGTCGGGACATCGGGACCCAGCCGGTCTGCCGCTCGCCAGAACCGCAACCTGCCGGGCAATTCGCGCAGGATGCCCATCAAGCTGGCAGGCCCGCGGACGCCCGTTCGCGCAGCAAAAAATCGACAAAGCGGAAATCCAGTTCGGAATCGATATCAATCGAGCGGTCCTCCGGCATCACATAGAGCCGGGTATTGTCAGCCAGCGCCGAAGTTCCGGCGAGCAGCGCATCCCGGTACCAGACATAGATGGACCCGTTCATGTCATAGCATTTTGGCGACGCCTGACGCCGGACGATGGGCGTTTTGCTAACTTTTGAGAGATGCGCAAAACCCCGCTCGTCAAGCTCAACGAGATTGAAATAGGGGGAGCGGCGCGCCGGGGCGCCAGTGATGACGTTACCAGACCCCGCCTCAAGCAGCAGCCGATAGGCTCCATTGATATCATCGCACAGCCGAAGCGGTGAGGTGGCATCGAGATCAACAATGACATCAAACGTCTTACCCGCCGCAACCTCGGCTTCAAGCAACGCGTGCTGAATCACCGGCAGCTTGGCCGCCTGATCCGTCGCCAAAGCGTCGGGGCGGCGGATCAGCCACGTTGCACCCGCGCGCTGCGCAATGTCGAGAATCAAGGGTGAATCGCTGCTAACCGCCACGCCGTCAAACAAATCACACTCCAGCGCGCGTTCAATGCTATGAACGATCAACGGCTTGCCCATCAGCGGGCGGACGTTTTTGTTGGGCACGCCCTTTGACCCGCCCCGCGCGCAAATGGTGCAAACTGCCGTTGTCATGGTCTAGCCTCCGACCAGGTCCCAGTATTTGATGATTGTTCCGCTGCAGCGATGAGACGCATCGTCTCCATGCCTTCGGACAGGGTACACAACACGCCCTCCTCGCCGGCAAGCGCTGCTGCGTGCATCGCGCGGTAGCTATCGTCGCGCGCCACCGCAAATTGCTCCACATCGCTCCCTTTCGTCAACGTGCCCGCCACCAAATCCACCGCAATCGTGCCGGCGTCGGTGTTCACCAACAGCCAGCGCCGGCCGACGCGATCGAGATAGTTCATCTGCACCTGAACAATCGGGCACCGCTCGGTTTGCATTAATAAGGCGAAGACGTCGTCGCTGTCGCCTTCAAGCATGCTGAAATGGCCACCCAGAGCGCTCACCCGGCGCCAATTGCCGAGCAGATGGGCCAAGTAATCCAGCTCATGGCTCAAGTCACGCAGCACGCCGCCGCCTTGCGCTGCGCTCGCCGAATAGCTTTGCCGATAGTCGGTTCCGGGGCGCCATTCTGGCAGATACTGCCCGACATAACATTGTACCGACAACACGCGCTCGCACGCCAACATTTCAGCCAGGCGCCGGATGATTGGGTGAAACCGCAAATTATAGGCTATGTGCACCGCGGCGAAGGGCATGCTGGGCACTGTTTCGACATAACGGAACAACGGTTTTTCGACCAGTACCCGGCCGCCAAACCCCAACGCAATCAGTTCGCGCAGCGTGTCGCCATGCGCAGCAGTGGCATTGGCGATCACAACATACTCCGGCGTGTGCCCCTCCAGCGCGTGCGCGAGGCCATGAAAGACGGTTGGATGATCGACAGCACGGGCGCTGAGCACCGCCGTCGCGCAACCAAGGTCGGCCAGCACGCGGGCATGCCGCGCGCCGATTGATCCATAGCCGATGACCACCGCTTTCACGCGAACAACTCGGCATATTCTCCATTAGCGCGGTGATAATCGGCCAAATGCCCGATATCGAGCCAATATTCGCGCACGGGGAAAACTGCCGTTTCGCGCCCCATGTCGAGCAACTGCGAAAACAGGGTTGGCATGTCGAAAAACTGGCCAGACGGGATCAGCCGAAGCGTGTCGGGTGAAATCACATAAATGCCTGCGTTGACGAAAAAGTGATGTACCGGCTTTTCATCAATGCTGGCGATCCTGTGGCCATCAATCGAGACCACGCCAAAGGGCACCTGAATGTCATATTCCCGTACCCCCATCGTGCCAGCGGCGGCGTGATGGGTGTGAAAATCTAGCAATTGTTGAAAATTCACCTTGGTCAGCAAGTCGCCGTTCATCACGATCACCGGCTCGTCCGGCACGTCGGAGATCAGGCCAAGGGCGCCGGCCGTGCCCAGCCGCTGCGTCTCTTGCAAATAGACGATTTCGACGCCCCATTTGGCACCGTCGCCGAAATGGTCCCGCACCATCTCTGCCCGGTAGTTGACGGAGATATAGAAGCGGTGAAATCCGTCGTCGATAAAGCGTTCCAAAATGGTCTGAAGCAACGGTTTGTCGCCAACCTTCAGCATCGGCTTGGGGCAGTCGTCCGTCAGCGGGGCCAGGCGCGAACCGAGCCCGCCCGCCATCAACACGACCCAATTGGCCCGTTTGGGAACGCCCGACAAATCATGCTCGGTCGCCAGGCCAACCACAATGCCCGCAGCATCGACCAGCGGCATATGCCGGATGGAGCGCCGGCGCATTTCAGCCAGCAATTGCTCCCGCGATGAACCCGTCTGGGCGCTGGTCGGGCTGGCGTTCATTGCATCAACGACGGGCGCATTCATGCCCAGACCGCGCAGCAACGCGCGCCGTACATCGCCGTCGGTCAGCAGGCCCGCCAGCGTACCGTCGGGCGCCAGCACTAGTGCCACTTGCTGCGCCGACGCATCGATGCAGCTGATAGCATCACCAAGGGTGGCGTCTTGCCGCACGGCAACGGTTTTCCAGTCGATCATTGTTCGATTGACCTTATGGGCCTGGCCGGAGAACCTCTCATCAAGACGGCAGGCGGCACCGCGCTCGTGACCACCGACGCCGCGGCAATAATCGTGCCCCTGCCGATCCGAACACCGGGAAGCAGGGTAGCGCCCGCGCCAACAAACACGCCTTCCTCAAGCGCAACATCGCCGCACAGAATAGCACCCGGGGCGATAAAGGAATGCGCGCCAATGCAACAGTCATGGTCAATCTGCGCACCGGTATTGATCACTGCATTGTCCCCGATTGACGTCCGCGATTGGACGGTGACCCCTGCCATGATTTGCGCGCTGCTCGCAATGCGACATTCCCGGCCGATTGCCGCGCCGGGATGCACAACCCCGACCGCAGTGTCGCCGCCCCAATCGTCAAAGACCGCTCGACGGCGCGCAATATCTGGATTGGCGCCAATGCCGTTGAGCCAGCCCATAGAGTCAGCGCCGTTGCGGTGCAGGACATCGTCGCCATCGAGTACCGGCACACCGAAAATCCGGTCGCCGCGGGCAAAGCCGGCATCAACAATGCCCAAAATCTCGAGGCCCATAGACAACGCGGTGTCCAGCACAACCCGACCATGGCCGCCGCCGCCCACAAGAACCAAAAACCCGCTCATCGCAACTGCTCTAATCCCCCGGGGGTTCCCGTATCGCCTTCAACCGGCAAAGGCTAGGCGCTAACGGCTACCCCAACCCGACTTGCCCCTCAATCACGTCACCTGCCGCATAGCCACGGGCGCTCACCGTCCCGACAAGGCTCCACAGCGCGATTGGCGGCAAGCCATGCCCGCAACGCGCAGTGCCCAGATCGTCGCGCGCGATGACAGCACCAGGCGCGATGTCACGCGAGGCGATCAATTGCTGGCGCGCGGCAATCCGCGTATTCCATTCGCTTGGCTGAGGCACTTTAGCCCCATCGCCCAACGCTTCCTCGACTGCTCGGATATCGGCGACCATCCTAATCAGGTCGCATGGTTCAATCGACGCGGCATGGTCCGGGCCAGCCAATGTTCGATCGAGCGTAAAATGCTTCTCGATCAGGGTCGCGCCGCGGGCCACTGCGGCAACCGGCATCAACAAGCCGTCGCTATGATCTGAATAACCAACGTCAAGCCCGAAAGCGGCCGCCAGCGTGTCCATGGCCGAAAGGTTTATCTCGGCAAGCGGTGCTGGATATTGCGATGTGCAATGCAGCAGGGTTACGCGTTCATCAAGCTGCGCGCGCCAGTCAGCCCGGCTCCAGGCTCGCCAGATTTCCTCAACGGATGCTGGCTCCGAATCACAATTATATGCATGGGTGATAACAGCGAGCGCCTGCTCGACTTCCGACACCGTCGCCATGCCCGTGGAAACAATAAGCGGCAACCGCGCGCGCGCATAGCGCCACACGAGCGGTGCGTTGGTGAGCTCGCCCGAAGGCACCTTGATTTGCGGCACGCCTAGCTCGATCAGGAAATCGAGGCTGTCGACATCGAAGGCAGTGGACATGAACGCCATGCCGTTTGATGCCGCGCGCGCCTTCAGCTCGCCGTGCCATGCGCGCGGCAGCTCCAGGTTCTTAAGCATCGCCAGCTGGTTTTCGGCGGCATCAGTGGTGCGCTGCTGATAGGCGGCCTTGGGCGCGCTTTTGGAAGCGAGCCTAGCGGCGTCGAAGGTCTGGAACTTCACGCAGTCGGCGCCCGCTTCGGCGGCGGCATCGACCAGGCGAAAAGCCATGTCACGATCCCCATTATGGTTCACGCCCGCTTCTGCAACAATGTAGACAGCGGCCATCAGCGGATTTCCTTGATAATCATGAATGCCTCGGCGGCCATGGCGCCGCACTGGCTGCCACGTAATTGCGACAATGCCCGCAGACAGGTGTCACTGCGGGGAAACGGGAATGCCGCCATCTCGCCGTCGAAATGCTGCATAATGGCAATTTTGCGATCAATCGTCCCGGTAATGTCGACAAACAGATTGGGGCGGAACCCCCCGTCTTCGGGCTTTAGCCCAAACTCGGTTTCCGACACGGTTTCATAGGCATAGACGGCGCGGACTTTGGGGTAACGAAAGGCCTTCGCGCACGCGACCGATGCGTCAAATACAATCTTATGATCGCTATGCGCATCATTGCGATAAGGCACGTACAATGTGTCGGCACCAGTGGCTGACACCACCTTGCCAACCGCCATGATAACGTCGAGCAGCGGCACCGTGTCGAGCCGCATCGTCGGCAAGTGACAATGATGCACCCCGGCAAATCCGTATGCGGCAGCAACCGTCGCGATCTCGGCATCGCGCCTTGCAACGCGCTCGGCAGAAAAACCGATCGCTTCGGAAATGGCCGTGACAATCAGCCAGTGGACCTCGTCGCCATCGCCGCTGTGGCGCAGCAACGTGCCACCGCAGCCAAGGGTTTCGTCATCGGGGTGCGGCGCGATGCAAAGGATCTTCTTTGCCATATCAGTATGTGATGTCCTTGATGAGCAGGGCGTCGTCGATCTCGGTATCGGCGAGTATCGTCGCAATCCGAGCCGATGATTGACCATCACCATAGGGGTTTTCGCACCGCCGCACACGTGCAATGTAATCTTGATCCGTCAACGCGCGGTGGACCGCGGCCATAATCATGTCCCGGTCATGGGACACAAATTCGACATTGCCGGCATTCAGGCGCCCGGTCTGACGATTACCGACATTGACCACTGGCAGCTTGAGCAGGGGCGCTTCAAGAATACCAGCGCTTGAATTTCCCAGCATACACGACGCCCGGCGCATCAGGTTGACGAATTCCAGCCTTGGAATGTTTCGTGCGATGTACAAATTGGGCGTATCCGCGAATTGCTCGATCGCCCGGATCATCTGCTGTCCGCCAGCGTCAGAATTGGGATAGCTCAGAACGGTTGAAACCCCGAGGTCGCGCACGGCTTCAAGCGTGACACTCATCTGCCGATGCGCGTCGTCGATCTCGGTTGAAAGCGCATGCTGGATCAGCATTATCAAGGGCGCACCGTCGACAATCTCGAAGCCGAGACGCTCCGAAAGGTCGGCCGAACTCAGGTCAGGAACGCTAAGCAAGCGGTCGAGCCCTGGGTTGCCGACGTTAAATACACGAAACGGCTGCTCGCCAAGCCGAATAACCCGTTCGGCGCTCGGCGCGCTTGTGACGAAATGGAGGTGCGCCAGCTTGGTCACTGCATGGCGGATCTGGTCATCAACATTGCCGATCACCCGGTCACCGCCCGAGACATGCGCGACAGGGACGTTCATGTACGCGCCCACCAGCGCCGTCGTCATTGCCTCTTCACGATCACCGAGCACCAGCAACATATCGGGCTTGATCCGGTCGACCGACTGGACCAGTGCCTGCAGCTGGATACCCATTCCCTTGACGCGGAATGAGGCCTGGTCGCCGTTCAGCAGATTTTGAATCTGCTCCGCGATCACAAACCCATCGGCAGAAATCTCATCAATCGTATGGCCAAAAGCATCGGCGAGATGGGCGCCTGTTACGATTAGCTGCAGTTCCAGCGCCGGATGGTCAGCAATCGCCCGGAAAACCGACGACATGATGTCATAATCCGACCGAATGCCGGTAACGCCCAGGATCAGCTTCTTGCGTGTCATTTCAACTGGCCAGTCCCGCAACGTAGCGACGCCATTCGTCGCCACAGTTAAAGATGATGTCGAGCGCCGACAGATGATTTACAAAGCCGATCTTCGAGAACGCCTGCGGATAGGTAGCAATTGCCGGCGTTGGGCGAAATTCCACCGCAACGCCTGCTCGGTCGAAGTCGTCGAGGCGCAGATAGTCTAGCCCGCCGGTGCCGGATAGATAAGTCGTCGCGCCAGCTTCAAGGCAAAGGTTCAGCACGAGATCAGACGCCGTCCCTTCGGCCGCCATCGCGCTGCTTGTGGTAACTGGCGTTTCAATCCCCAACCAGCGCATCATTGCGCGGGTAAACGCAATGTCGAGATCCGACAAATTGCTCCATTCGCGAGCGTACAACGTTTCCAGTTCTTCGGCGAGCGACTGAAAAACGGGCATTTTGCCGTAGCATTGCTGGAGTGTCTGCCAATGTTTGCGCCGCCAGTCAGTCGCATTCTGGATCGGCGTGTCTGCAATCTTCTGCCCGAGTTTGTGCTGGACTGGCACCGTGAGCCAATGCGCGCCTTGCCCGGTCTTAATCTGGTTGCGGTTCTGCAAGCCGTTTTTCTGAAAATCAACGGTGTCGAGGAAGATAAAGCAGTCACTTTCAGCGATTTTCAAAAAATACGGTAGCCACGGAATGTACTGCGGCTGATGGATGGCGAGCTTCATCCTTGGGCAGCAGATTGCGCAGCACGCACTGCCTCAATCAGCTTTTCCGCTACATAATACGCGTCGTCGTCATCAATGCGGGGGTGACAGGGCAGGCACAGATGGCGGCTAAGCAAATCTTCGGTGCGCGGCAGCTGCCCTTCGCGATAGCCGCCAAGCTGCCGGAAAACCGGCTGTAGGTGCAATGCGGGCTGGTAGGCCCAATCGACCGCCACGCCGTTCTTGGCCATATGGTCAGTGATGGCCACGCGGTCTAGGCCAGGATCGAGGATAACCGGCACCTTCCAGAACGACGAGCTTTCCATCGCCTGCGGCACCAGCACGCGCAGCGCGTTTTGCCCCGCAAGCGCGTCGGCATAAATCGCCGCAACGGCCCGCCGGCGCGCGAGATAATCGTCAAGCCGCGAGAGCTGCACGCGGCCCAACAGCGCCGCCATCTCCGTCATCCGCACGTTGCGGCCCGGCATCGCATAGCGCTCGCCCGGGAAATCCATGTCGCGGCCACGATTCTGAAAACTGCGGGCAAATGCCGCAATCGCATCATCGTCGGTGGTCAGCATCCCGCCCTCGCCCGACGCCATCACCTTGGTCGAGAAAAAGGAAAAGCACCCCGCATGGCCGAACACGCCCGCCCGGCGCCCGCCAACCGATGCGCCAGGCGAGTGCGCGGCATCCTCGATCAAGAAAAGGCCTGCCGCATCGCAAAAGGCCCGAAACGCCTCGACGTCGGGCGTAATAGTGCCCGCCATGTGGACAAGGATGATACCGGCGGTCAGCGGCGTCACGCGGCGCTTTACGTCCTCAAGGTCAAGGCACAGCGTATCCTCGCGTATCTCGGCGAACACCGCCCGGCCGCCGCTCAGATGCACCGCCATGCCCGTTGCAATGAACGTTTCGGCCGGCACGATCACCTCGCGCCCCTCGACGCCATAATAGAGCAGCGCCGCTTCCAGCGTTGACGTGCACGCGTTCATCGCAATCGCGTGCCGCGCGCCCGTCATCTCGGCGAACTCGCGCTCGAACGCTTTCACATTCGGGCCCATGCTGAGTACGCCATCGAGAATCGCGTCTATCCCGGCATGAATCCGTGCGCGGTCCTCCGCGTTGAAATGCGGGTCAGCCATGGTGATCTTGCGCTGCACTCTATGCCTCCGCTGTTCCGCCGCGCGCCAACGCATATCGGCGCACTGCCTCCTTCAAATCCTCAGGAACGAAACCCAGCAGGCCACGCGCCACCCCAATATCGAACACGAAATTGCCTTGCGCCGACGGCTTGTCTACGAGGACGACGTCACTTGTCGAAGCCAGCGCCTCGCAAACGATCGCGGCCATGGTTTTGGCCTTCAGCGCCTGCCCCGACCCAATGTTGATCGCCACGAAACCATCTTGCGCGGGCACGTCAATCGCAAGCTGAATCGCGCGAACACCCTCGTCTACAGCAAGATAGTCGCGGCATATCTCGCCCGAGGCAAACAATTCGATCGGGTCGCCTGCCAGCGCCTGGTCGATCATGTACTCCACCAAACCGCCCCCCTCGACAAAGCCGGAAAACCGCAACGCGCGGTACCCACCGCCGTGTCGCGCCTGAAACGAGCGCATCCACCCTTCGCCGTTAACCTTGCTCATGGCATAGGGGCTCGTGCCAGCCAGCGGCATCTGCTCACTGACCGCAAGGCTGCGGGGCCAGCCATATACCACTTGCGACGACGCGAGCACAAACTGGCGCACGCGCGGGGCAAATGCCTGGAGCAGCCGCACCGTCGTCCGCTCGTTGCCTTCGAGGAAAAAGTCTTCGTCCAAGAGCTGGTCGGTGCGCGCGCCGCGCGCCCATCCGGTGCCGGCAAGGTGCACGACCTGGTCAACCTCAGGAAATGCAGTAGCGTCGATCCCGTCCCGCGCGAGGTTGCTTTGGACCCACTGGACCAGGGGATGCCGGGGCGCATCGTCGCGAAGTGCCGAATGATGCAACGCGATGACGGCGCGATTCTGAGCGGCGAGCCGGGCCACCAGCCGTGACCCCAAAAAGCCCGACGCGCCCGAAATGAGTATCGCCATTGCTTATTCCAAAGGCAGCGGCGGCACGCTGCTCGGTAAATTGACAACGCGCGATTCGAGCCATTCAGCCTGTGCAAGGTCACCCCGCCGACACTGCGCGTACATTGTCAGGTGGTTCATGAGCGCCCAGATTGGCCGCGTCATCACGCCGCTGTCATTCGTCTCCTTCAGCAACGCATCGCGCGCGGCACGATCCTCGCAAATCACCGCGTTCAGCCAATAGTTTGAACGACATTCCGCCGGCTCGACCACAAACTGGAGCGCGCTGCCCTTCAACAGCGCGGCATAACGCTGTGCCAAATCGCGCTTTGCGTGAATGAAACCCTCGAGCTGCTCAAGCTGCGCGCAGCCGAGCGCTGCGTTGAGATTGGGCATGCGATAATTATAGCCGATTTCGTCATGCACATACTCAAACCGGTGTGGCATTTTGGCAGTGGTCGTCAGGTGCTTGGCCCGCGCGCCGAGCTGATCGTTGGCGAGCACCATACCCCCGCCGCCCGTCGTCATCAGCTTGTTACCGTTAAAGCTCAGCGTGCCGAGAGTGCCGAACGTCCCCGTGTGGCGCCCGTGGTAAAAACTGCCCAGCGATTCGGCTGCGTCTTCGATTAGCGGGATACCCCACCGGTCACAGACCGCTACCAGTCCGTCGAGGTCGACCGGGTGGCCGAACGTGTGCATCGGCACGCACGCCCGCACGACCTTGCCATCGGCCTTGGAGCGGCATAGCCCCTCGACATCGCGTGTCGCATTGTCATCCAGCCAGGCCGCCAGAGCGCCGGCTGACATTCCCAGCGTGTCGCGGTCAACATCGACGAATACCGGCTCTGCTCCACAATAGGCAATCGCGTTGCATGTGGCGACGAAAGTAAGGGGCTGCACCACAACAAGGTCACCCGGCTTCACGCCCGCAAGCACCATCGCTATGTGTAACGCGGCCGTGCCGTTCATCGTCGCTACGGCCCGCGGGCTGGCGGTATAGGCCGCCACTTCCGCTTCGAAGCGGTCGACATAGGCGCCAATGCTCGACACGAACGTTGAAGCGATTGTGTCAGCAACATATTCCTGTTCGCGCCCGGCAAAAGTCGGCACGTGGAGCGGGATGTTCCCGGCGGTGCGATACTCGTCGCGGATGAAGCTGATGAGTGCGCTGTGCATGTCAGACGTTGTAGATATCGGCTTTGTATTTGGCGAGGTTGGCCGGGTGCGTGAACCAGGCCACCGTTTCCTCCAGCCCACGCCGGAGCGGATATTCCGGCTCAAAGCCAGTCAGCTCACGCAACTTGGTGTTGTCGCACCATAAGCGAAACACTTCCGACTTGCCCGGCCGCGCCCGCTGTTCGTCAAACAGAAATTCTACGTCGCTGCCCATGATATCGCGGATGAGGTTCAGCGTATCGAGCACAGAAATCTCGAAGTTTGAACCGATGTTTATTGTGCTGCCGATGGCCGCCTCGCACCGCGCCAGCGCCACAAACCCCCGGCACGTATCAAGCACATAGTTGAAATCACGGGTTGGCGTAACGTCGCCCAGCTGAATCTGCGTCATGCCGCTTGCGATTTGGCTGATGATAGTCGGAATGACCGCGCGTGCGGACTGGCGCGGGCCATAGGTGTTGAAAGGCCGAGCAATCGTCAGCGGCAGATCGAAGCTGTTGAAAAAGCTCATCGCCATCGCGTCAGCCCCGATTTTTGACGCGCTGTAGGGGGATTGCGGTTGCAAGGGGTGTTCTTCGTCAATCGGCACATAGCGCGCGGTGCCATAAACTTCGCTGGTCGAGGTGTGGATGACGCGCTTGACGCCATTTTCCATCGCCGCTTGGCAAATATTCAGCGTGCCCTTCACATTCGTATCAATATAGCTGTCAGGGGCCGCGTAGGAATAAGGAATCGCAATTAATGCCGCAAGGTGGAAGACAATGTCCACATCTTTGGTAGCATGCTTACAATAATGCGGATCCCGAACGTCACCGCTTATAATCTCGATTTTCTTTAAATCAGCGATATTTTCAAGCCATCCCCAGCTACCAAAGGAGTTATATTGGCACAGGGCGCGAACATCATAGCCCTCGCGCACAAGATACTCGGTCAGGTGCGAGCCAATAAATCCGTCTGCGCCCGTAACCAGTACCTTCATCAGACTTGCTCCACCCCGGCCTGCCGGGCCCTATGAACCAATGCAACCGATCAGGAAAGCGCCTGCTTCACCCTTGCAGCCACCGTGTCAATCTGATCCGCAGTCAGCGCCATGCCGCTTGGAATGTAAAAGCCCTGTCGCGCGATCCGCTCCGCCACTGGGTGGCGCTCGTGCGCAAAAAGGCCCGCGTTTCGGAACACGGGTTGTTCGTGGATGGGGAAGAAAAACGGGCGTGTGCCGACTTTCAAATCGGCCAACCTGCGCATAGCTGTCCTGGCATCGATCCCCACCGACTCATCAAGCACGATCGGGTAAACCCAATAGATATTGTCGGCATAGTCAGTGCGGGTGATCGGCAACTGGATGCCCGGCACGTCGGCGAGCAGCTCGGTATAGCGGTGGCCCATCGCACGCTTGCGCACGATGAAGGCCTCCAGCTGCTCCAGTTGCGCAACCCCGAGCGCAGCCTGCATATTGGTCATGCGGAAGTTCCAGCCAAGTTCGTCATGGACGAAGCGCTGCTCCGGCTTGAAACACAGGTTGCGCAGCGAACGGCAACGCTCGGCGAGCGCGGGATCATCAGTAACAACCATCCCGCCCTCCCCAGTGGTAATGTGCTTGTTCGGGTAAAAGCTAAACGTGCTTATGTCGCCAAAGCTGCCGCATGGGCGGCCTTTGTAGGTCTGACCGTGCATTTCAGCCGCATCCTCAATGACTTTCAGGCCATACTTTGCCGCAACGGCGAGCACAGGATCCATATCGACCGGGAGGCCGAAAATGTGGACGACCATTATCGCTCTGGTGCGGGGCGTGATTCGTGCCTCAATGTCGCTGGCACTGGCGTTGTAGGTGAACGGGTCACAATCAACGACCACGGGGGTAGCACCCGCGCGATAGACCGAAGCCGGGCACGATATAATCGTATGGGTTGGCATGATGACCTCATCGCCCGCGCCGATTCCAAGCGCGGCCACCGCAACATCAAGCGCGACGGAACCATTCGCGACGGCAATCCCTTCCCGTCTGGCAACACGCGCGCAGAATTCGCGCTCAAAACGGCCAACGAACGGACCCTCCGACGAAATCCAGCCCGACCGCACGCACTCGACGAGGTAGCGCTCCTCGTTTCCGGCCAGCAGCGGTTCGTTCACCGCAATAAAGTCACTGTCCATCACGTCCCCAATCTTTGATGATGCCCGCATCCATCGCGGGGTTTTGCCAGCCGCGCTGGCTGACGACCCCCGCTAGAACCGCAGCTTGTCCGCCGCGCCAGCATAAGGGCCTTGCTTTACCTCGATGATCTCGCTCTCCTCGATCATCTCAAAGCCATGCCCGCATTCGGCAAGCAGAATGACGTCGCCCTGAGAAAGCACACGCGATTCGCGGTACACCTGAGCGTTGTCGTAGAAATCAACCTTCACTCGGCCGGATTTGATAAATAGCACTTCATTCGTGAACTCGACAGTTCGTGGCACGGATTGGTGGATATGCGGCCGAATGGCATATCCTCTCTCTCGACGCATATAGCCCAGCTGAAGTGTGTCCTCGTCTTGCGTGAAGAACTCGATTCCGTCCCCCCGGAAATCGGCACGAAGCACCAGCGCGCAAAATCGACCGTCAATTGTCACGGTTTCAAGCATCGGCCGCCCCTGTTCATCCGCAGCCACTGCGCTATTCAAACCGATCGGCCGAGCCATAGCCATGGCTCTCTACCAACTGATCCTTGCGCGCACCCGCGAGGTCAGCATGCACCATTTCCGTCACCAGTTCCTCAAAAGTTATTTTAGGCGCCCAGCCAAGCTTTTCACGCGCCTTGCTCGCGTCCCCCAGCAGCGTCTCTACTTCGGTAGGCCGAAAATACTCGGGATCGACCCGGACAATGCATCTCCCCGAGGCATCAAAGCCATGCTCATCGATGCCGCTTCCAACCCACCTGATGGGCATGTCAAGCTCGCGCGCAGCCGCATCAACGAAATCGCGGACCGAAAACTGGCGCCCGGTGGCGATCACAAAATCGTCGGGCTTATCCTGCTGGAGCATCAGCCACTGCATCTCGATATAGTCACGCGCATGCCCCCAATCGCGCCGCGCATCGAGATTGCCGAGATACAGACAATTCTGCAGGTTGAGCTTGATCCGCGCCAGCGCGCGCGTGATTTTGCGGGTCACGAACGTCTCACCGCGCAACGGGCTTTCGTGGTTGAACAAAATGCCGTTGCACGCATAAATCCCATAAGCCTCACGATAGTTAATCGTTATCCAATACGCATAAAGCTTGGCCACGGCATAAGGGCTCCGCGGGTAAAACGGAGTCAGCTCATTCTGCGGAGTGTGCTGGACAAGGCCGTATAACTCTGAAGTACTCGCCTGATAGAATCGAACCTTGCGCTGCAATCCAAGTAGGCGGATCGCCTCCAGCACCCGCAACGTACCGAGTGCATCCGAATTCGCCGTATATTCTGGCTCCTCGAAACTGACGGCAACATGAGATTGAGCAGCAAGATTGTAGAATTCGTCCGGTTTCACTAGCTCAATGATCCGCATTAGACTAGAGCTGTCCGTCATGTCTCCATAATGCAAGAAAAGCCGTGCGCCCTTTTCGTGTGGATCGGTATAGAGGTGATCGATGCGACCGGTGTTGAACAACGATGCCCGCCGACGGATACCATGTACCTCATACCCCTTGTTCAACAAAAACTCCGCAAGATATGCGCCATCTTGTCCAGTAATTCCGGTAATTATCGCCTTTTTCATACATCTTCCACGTAATAGTTTATTGTTTTAATACAGTATAGAATACAGTAACCCGGGTTAGAGTTTTTCAGCAGCGATATTACTCAATTGGAGATTCGATTCAGCTTGCGTGTCGTCGCCGGTTGCAGTGATCATAAGCAGTTGCGTCGTACAGCCTTTCGGAACTGACCATGTGTCGCTAACGGCGACCGGCTGATGAGGCAAAAGCTCGCGATTAAAGAGGCGTTTGGCGGGACCGGGCGACGAACACCAAAGCTGTATCGTCGCGCGGCCGCCTTCTTCGCCAAACATAGCTTTGAAACTAAAACGATAATCGCCTGGCAAAAGGTAAAGGTATTTCTGCGCAGCCAGGCCGCCTTGGCCCGACCCCATCCGGACAGACAGCCGATCGGGCGCCTCTAGCGCGGCGCCAACCTCCGGTCGGTCAATCAACAGCCATGCCATTGGTCCAAAGCGGAATTGAGCGTTGTCGGGACTGATCGAAACCGACCGCAACATCGCAGGAGTGGCGCCCGGGAGCATCAGGAAGAGCGCGCGCGCCTCATCAAAGGCGCCGCGCTGCGTCAGCGCCCAAAGGACCTGCGTTTCGTAATGGCGATAATCGGGGTGCGCCGGAAGGCCGCCAGCGCGCCGGATTAGCTGCGACAGCGCCACCGGATTCTCCGGACTAGCAATGTAATGCACAAGGAATCTACGCAGCCAGCTTGGGTCTCGCCTTACATAGGTCGCGAGACTATCGCGCACCTGTGGCGCGGCAATTGCGCGCCCCAGCACCGGGAACAACAGGTCGCCAGCGGCGTTGTTGGTCGACAGTGCCA
This sequence comes from Sphingomonas sp., assembly GCA_046155125.1. Classification (GTDB taxonomy): domain Bacteria; phylum Pseudomonadota; class Alphaproteobacteria; order Sphingomonadales; family Sphingomonadaceae; genus Sphingomonas. The sequence continues at coordinate 25,790 of JBJXEC010000175.1, forward strand.
GATCGTAATGTCTCAGCGCGCCGTTGACGTCACCTCGGCCAACAGCCTGTTCAATCAGGACAATTTGCGTCCGCAAGTCGCGCCGTGACAGACGTTGCGACAAATTCAGCAACCGCGACCCCGCCTCGGGATGGTTAGCCACGAACTCGGCCGCGCCAAGCAGACCGAGCGCTGAGGGGTTGAGTGGCGTGTTGGCGATTGCCGCCCGCGCCGTCGGCGCCAAGTTGCTCAGCGTAGTGCCAGGGTCAACCGCACCCGCCAGCACGAGATCTGCCTGGCGTATCGCCGCGATGCCATCCCTGGGGTCAACCGCCAGTGTCCATGCCGGACGCCGTTCCCGCCAGACGCTGGTCATTGCCGACTGCACCGCGCCGACGGCCAATATTGCGATCATTGGCAGCAGCAAATAGCGCAATTTCCCGGCCACACGCCCTCCCCAAAAAGCGGACCTTGTTATGCAGTTTCGCCAGCCTTCGGCTGTGTCGCGCCATAGCCATAGCCATAGCCATAGCGCGCACCATAACCATAACCTGAATCAGACAGTTTCAGCTTGGTTACCACCGCGCCAAACAGCCGCGCATTGACACTGCGCAACCGCTGCAGCGCGGTGCGAATACCGCGCACTGGCACGGTCGCAGATTGAATGACAAACAGGCAACCTTCAACCGCTCGGCCAATTAGGAGCGCATCAGCAAGCCCAAGTACGGGCGGTGAATCGATGATTACGTGGTCGAAATCATGCAACATTGCCTTCACCATCGTCGCCATCCGATCAGTGCTCAGCAACTCAGCGGCGCTTGGTGGCATGGGCCCTGCTGTCATTAGTGAAACGCCGCGGTGGCGGGTATCGATAACGATGCCATCAATATCATTTGAGCCTGCCAGCAGGTTCGTTAGTCCCGCAGCATTTTCACAGCCAATATACTGATGAAGTGAAGGTGACCGCATATCGGCATCGATCAGCAACACTCGCTTGCCTGTCCGGCCGATCGTTATCGCCAGCGCCAGCGCGGTTGTCGACTTGCCTTCAGCGGCGCTGGTACTGGTAACCATTATCGACGTCGGAACACCGTGCGGTGTCACGAATGCAAGGTTGGAACGCACGCTGAAGTAAGCTTCAGCCAAAGTAGATTTGGCATCGTCCATCAAGGCTATGGCATCAGCATCAGCATCACCGTCATTTGCTGTTACCGGAACATATCCTATCAACGGCAAGTCGAACAACACAGGTACCTGACTCGGGTCACGCAAACCCTCGTCAATTTGCTCCGCAGCGAAAGCCGCCAACAGCGCAAGACCGGCGCCCAGCAGCAAGGCAATACCCAGATTTTGCGGCAAGCTTGGCGCCGATGGCGTGTCGGGGGCCTCCGCCGAGTCAATTATTGCGATATTACTTGCGCCAACTAATCCAGATACACCAATTTCTTTGTAACGTTGCAGCAACGCATCATATAACTGCCGGTTCGTATCTGCTTCCCGGCGGAAGATGTTATATTGAATGCTGTCTCGTGCCTGGCTATCCAGGCGCTGCTTGTACAGATTGACTTGTGCACGCAGTTCCTGCTCGCGTCGGGTAGCTTCGCGATAGGCCTGGTCACGGCCGGCACCAATACGTGAAATCTCGCGCTTGATGGCCTGGTCAAGGGACTTGATCTGCTCATTGATCGCCAATGCGGCCGGATAGCCTGGTTCAAACTGAACCTGGATTTTGGCATACTCGGCCGCTAATTCCGCGCGGCGGCGGCGCAAATCGCTAATCGCCGTATTGGATAGCGCTTCTGGGCTTGCGTCACTGGACGAACCGGCGGCGGCCATGCTCTCGGCTTCGATGCGATGTGCCGTGGATTCAGCCAGCGCCGTATTGAGCGCCTCAAGATCGGCCGCGACCAATGTTCGCTCCGACGTTGTCTTGCCCTGCGCGTCGCGCGCAGCGCTCAGCGTAATGATGCCCTTTTGCGACGCGTAGTTCACCGCGTCCCGCTCCGATTGTTCAACGCGCGCGCGCAGCAGCTCAAGGCGTCCTTCAAGAAATTTCCGCGCGTCTGCTGTCGATGCAAACTGGCGAGCAACGCTGGCGTCAATATAGTTTTGCGCCCAGGAATTGGCGATCCGCGCCGACAGTTCGGGCGATCGGCTGGTATAGGCAATCGCGACCAAGCTAGATTTGCGGACTGGCGACACATCAACATTGTTCAACAACGTTTTTACGGCGGCTTTTTCGCGTTCCGCAAGCTGCTCGCGCGACAAACGACCGGCACCGCTGACGCCAAATTTCGTCGCATCGAGCCGTATGCCATGCGCGTTAAAAAATTCGTCTTTTTGCGCCAAGCCCAAGCTGCGGGTGATCCGTTGCGCAAGCGAGTTCGCCTTCAGCAGCGCATATTGCGTATCGTAAAATTCAAGGTCGCGCCCCGCGTCGGCGGATTCCAGCCCCTGAACGTTCGTAATGTTCTTTTTATCTCGGCTGATTTCCACACGAGATGTCGCCGTATAACTAAATGGAGTGAGTAGCGTAACGACGACACCCGCGGCCAGCGCCAACGCCAGCGCCCCCAAAATCAGCCAACGCCGCCGCCGCAACATGACCCAATATTGCAGCAGAAGCGGCGTTGCCGATCGCTGATCGTGGATGCCATCAGACGGCAAGGCCGGATCAACAAACTCGCGCTCCAGAGCTATCGCAACATTGTTATTCATATCTTGAACTCTCGATAACAGGACTGGCCATCACGGTGGCAAATAATATCTATAGCCGTTGTAGCGCGATGATGAGTGGCGTCGTCAGCAGTGGGGCAATCTGGAGCAGATCTTTGAACAGTTTGCGTGCACTTGAATTGCCAACGACGACGACGTCGCTTGCGTATATTTCCGGGTCTTCATAAGTCCCGCGCCGGATCGACGTGAGATTATAGAGCGCAGCGTAGCGCTGCCCTTTGACGGTGCGGAAAACGACGACATCATCCAGCCGCGAGAATTCGGTTGTGCCCTTGGCCCGCGCAACCGCACGAAGCAGCGTCATCCGGCCGATTACTGGATACAAGCCTGGCTCGCGCACCTCGCCTTCCACGGTCATCACCTGGCTGACGGTCTCCAACAGATTAACGGTCACTTGAGGGTTCCGCACATACCGCGCGGCGAGCTGCCGCGTCAGCAACGTCTCGATCTCACCGGGTGTTTTGCCCGCCACTTCAACGATGCCCGCCAACGGAAACGAAATCCTTCCGCTTGCGTCGACCTGAACTTCCTTGTCACTTAAATCCTCAATACCAAACACATCGATCTTGAGTTTATCGAACGGGCCAATGAGGTACGGGCGTTCGAGCGCGGTGAGGTCGCTGCGCTCGGGCGCGGGGAGCACGGTCCCCTGAACGACCTTAAGCGCCGGATCGCCGCCAAGCACCGGTTTACCCGCGCAGGCGCTGGCCAGCATCAAAAGCAAGCTCCAGCAGATGTTCTTCGACATACCAAACCCTAAAATTGAGTGCGACTTGCGCGTTCTAACTGACTGCCTCAGGCTTAAACAACAGGCGCTTGGCGAGACCATGAGGCCAGCCAAACCAAAGCAACCATCGCGATGCACATCATTGCCGGGACGCGAAGCGGGTAATCGGTGATGCTGCTAAATGCAAGGATGACGAGCATGAAAAGGCCAAGCCAGGCCAACCCGACCCGGTGCGAGTCGTTGCCGATTGTGCCGAACAGACCAGCCGCCTTCCAAACCAGGCCGAGGCCAATCAGCGCCATCAGAATCGCTCCCGGCAGCCCGCCGGTCAGCAGCATTTCAAGCCAGTCGTTATGCGCATGGTTGAAATAGACGCCGGTCAGCAAATGGTCTGGTTCATCAATCTTATACACGTCGGGAAAGCTGCCCATGCCAATGCCAGCCGGAAAATAGTGCCAAACCATCGTCTCCACCGTGGTCCAAGCGTCGAGGCGGAGGTCGCGCTGCGGGTTCCACGCTGCCAATCGCTTGAAGGCTTCACCGCGATCCACGCTGACGCTAAGCGCACCAAGCCCGATGACCAGGAACGCCAGCGCCGCGTAAACTAGCATTAGCCCGCGACCCCGGCCCCTCGCGCCCGCGGAAAGCCGGCTGAACGATTGTGCCAAGCCGGCTATCATGCCCAAGACTCCTGCAACTAAGCCGGCGCGCGAACCGGTAATGAGCAGCAGCGGCACCAGCATCAGCGCGGCCACGCCACCACCGATCAGTCGCGCCCTTTGCAACCGCGCGCGCGGTTGCATCGTCACCCAAAGGCCAATCGCCGGAAACAAGCACGCCAGAAATGCCGCCTGATGATTTCGGTTGGCAAAAAAGCCTACCGCAGAGCCGTTATGGGTCTGCGTGTAAAAATACAGCAGGCTGTCATTGGGGCCCAATAGCTGAAAAATGCCGAGCGTTGCGCTCGCCAGCCCCAGGACCAAAATCACCGGCAGCAACAGGGCTCGCTCAGCATCGCTGAGCTTGAGGCCCAGCAGCAACACCGCAAGCGGCAAAAACATGGCATAGACAGCATTCCAGGTTGCCGCGGGCACCAGCGACAGCGGGCGCCACAGCGGGTCCAAACCGACCAAGCGGTCGATATCGACAATGATCGCCCTGCCCGGCAATGCCTGCCACATCGGCGGCGGAAGCGGTACCAGTTGGAGAAGCGGTAACGCTAACGATACCAGCGCCAGCGCGACGACAAATCGATACCGCACGACCATTGGCCATGTCAGTCCCCGCAACGCGTAACCGAAAACCAATACTGATAGCGGCCGCAATATTATAAGGCCCGGCTGGTCGTCCCGCGAGCTGCCCCCTAGCAAAAAGGCGCAGGCCAGAATCGCAACGAGGACAGCGAATGGCACCGAAATACGTTCCCTGGTGCGGATCATCAGGCACCTCCCCCGTGGTTCAATTATCGCCTAGGTCGCAGATGCAATGCGGCGCGGCCAATATTTTTCGGGCGAGTCTTTCAGGCGCTTGCCCAAATACGCCGCGCCCGCAATCAGAACGCCTTGTCGTGACGGAGCACCTTTACAGTCGCCAGCAGGATGTCGACATCGCGCAGCAACGACCAATGCGCCACATATTCAAGATCTGACGCCAGGCGAGACCGTAAGTCGTTTTCTTCGAACGTATTACCCCGAAACCCGCGCACCTGGGCCAACCCGGTGATCCCTGGCTTAGCGACATGGCGATACCAATATTTCTGGTCGACTTCCCAATAAAGGCGAGTGCCTGCCAGCGCCATCAGCGCATGCGGTCTCGGGCCAACAATACTCATATCCCCGCGCAAAACGTTGAAAAGTTGAGGTAGTTCATCAATACTTGTTCGGCGAATAAACCGACCAACGGGCGTAACTCGGACATCACCGCGCGTCGTCAGGCGCTTGGCGTCCTTATCTTGCCGGTCGACATACATCGACCGGAACTTAAGCATGGTAAAGCTGCTGTTGCCGATGCCGAGCCGGCTCTGGCGGAAAAACACCGGCCCTTTCGAGTCGAGTTTGATTGCCACGGCCACGGCGGCCATGAATGGAAGTAGCAGCGGCAGCAGCAGCACCACCACGATCAGGTCAAAAGCGCGTTTCAAGGCCATTTGGTGCAGTTGTAGCGGGCGTTCGGACACCACCGCTGTGGTCGTCCCATCATGGGTAGAAACCGACAGCGGCTGCAACGCGTCAAGCTCGGGGATGCACAATTCACACCGCGCCCGAATACACCGCAGCGTGTGCGCCCATTCCAAACGACGATCAGCGGGGCAATACACCAGCACCCGGTCAAACAGCCCGGCAAGCGCGCAAACCCGTTCGATGCTATCAGCGCTCGACGCGTCAGGAAAAAGCTTCAAGGCATCGGCACAAACGATCGCGGCGCCCGTACCATCGGGCGCATCGACACCGTCTAGAATGATAAGTTCGGAAAGAGCCAGCCCATTAGCTGGTGCTCCCAGCCGCGGCCAAATAAAGTACCGAAGAACGGCAATCAACGCAACACTTGATACCGACGACAAAAACACAACGGCGCGCGAATAATTATCACCAGATTTCATAGCGAACAAAATGAAAAACACCAGCCCGATACTTATCAGAACTGATCGTACCCCGACAATCACAAAACGTCGGCGCTCAGCAAGTGATTCGTGGCTGTAGGCACTCGTCGAGATTGCAGTCAGAAAGTAAACTACCGTCAAGACAGCTAGCAAGCGGTACAACATAGAAATATCTGGTTGGTCAAACCATACCAAGACTGCGCACAATACAGCGCAACCAATCGCTACAACGTCAGCAAGTGCTACGCTAATATAGGCCCGCACCCGAGCTGATCGCTTTTGCGACGCAAAAAGTGCCGCCTCTTCCGGCGTCAGTCCGGGCGCCCTTACTGGCGCGGGCACCGAAATGTTGCCCAACAATGTCATTTTGCGCACCCTTCGATGACGTCAACCGGCCTTGGCAACAATCCCGCCCAAAGGTCAAGCCAGCTTCACCGTCAGCCATGCCCAATATACCGGTAGCGGCGTGATATTGGGCGAACTTCTCGACTAGCCGTGGCGTAGTGTCGATGGGGCGCTGACTCGCTTTGGTTAACTATGGGCGCCGCGGCCTAATTTCGTCCGTGATTCGGGGCGACCCAAAAAATCACGCCCCGGCCAGCGCGCAGAATCCGCGCAACGCTGCCATGCCAGCATGTCGATACCGCTCACGCCCGCAGCCACCACCGCAGCACCAGCGCGATCGCAGCCAGACTGGCGACGCTCATCGCCCAGATCGCGGCAAGCCATACAAGCCGTTTCCACAATGGGCCAGCATCCGGCGCCACCATCAGTGATAGCCTTGGGCGACCTTGCCGCGGAACACCCAATAGGCCCAGCCCGTGTAGCCCAGGATGACCGGCATCATGATGACCGCGCCAACCAGCATGAACCCCTGGCTCGCTGGCGGTGCGGCGGCATCCCAGATCGATACAGCGGGCGGAATGATGAAGGGGTACATGCTGATCGCCAAGCCAACATAGCTCAGGAAAAACACCCCCAGCGCCAACATGAACGGCGCGATCTGCGCGCGCCGCGCAAGCGCCCGCCAAAAGGCATAGCTAAGGATTGCGACCAGCAGCGGCACTTGCGCTGTGAAGATCACGCCAGGCCACGCAAACCAGCTATGGTAATAGTCGCGCTCTAGAAACGGGGTCCAAGCGCTCACCGCAGCCACCGCTGCAACCGTTGCAATCCCGAAAAGCCGCGCCAGTCGATAGGCATGGTCCTGCGCGCGCCCGTCCGTTTTCGCGATAAGCCAGGTCGCACCGAGCAGCGCGTACCCTGCGACCACGCTGACACCGGTGAGTACGGAGAAAGGCGTCAGCCAATCGAGCCACCCGCCACTATATGCCCGTCCAGTGACCGCCACGCCTTGCAGCAGCGCACCGAGGATAATGCCCTGGCACAGGGCCGCCATCACCGAGCCGCTGGTAAAGGCCAGGTCCCAAAAGGCCCGGTGGCGCGCGTCACGCCAGCGAAACTCGAACGCCACCCCGCGAAACACCAGCCCCAGCAACATGGCAATTATGGGCGGGTACATCGCTGGCATGATGATCGCATAAGCCAGCGGAAAAGCCGCGAACAAGCCGCCGCCGCCCAGCACCAGCCAGGTCTCGTTGCCATCCCACACCGGCGCGATCGCGTTCATCGCCTGGTCGCGCTCGTCACCAACGGCAAAGGCAGGGAACAAAATCCCGATGCCCAGATCGAACCCGTCGAGCACGACGTAACCGAACACCGCAAAAGCGATGATACCCGCCCAGATCAGCGGCAGCCATTCGGATGCGGTCATGCCAGTTGCTCTGCGAGTTCTGTCGCCGGGCCTGCGGAACCAACCCCGGCAGTGCGGATCGGCCCTGCCTCAATCTTGTCCTCACCCGGGTGCACGCCCGCTGCCATCAGCTTCAATATGTACCAGGTGCCCACACCGAAGACCGCGAAATACACAATGACGAAGGCCACAAGCGATGCGCCCACGGCAGGCGCGGCGAGCGGCGAGGCACTGTCAGCAGTCCGCAGCAGGCCATAGACCGTATAGGGCTGGCGACCGACCTCCGTCGTGATCCATCCCGCGATCACGGCGACGAACCCGGCCGGCGACATCAGCACCCCAGCCCGGTGCAGCCAAGGCCAGTCGTAGAGTTTACCCTGTGCCCGCGCGAGCAAGCTCCACAGCCCGAGCCCCAGCATCGCCAGGCCGAGCCCGACCATCACGCGGAACGACCAGAAAACGATCGCGACCGGCGGCTGCTTGTCCCGCGCAATGGTATCGAGGCCGGCCAGCGGCGCATCGGCATCATGCTTCAGGATCAGCGACGACAGCTTGGGAATCTCCAACGCATAATCGACGCGTTGCTCGGCCTGGTTCGGAATGCCGAACAGTATCAACGGGGCGCCATTGGGGTGGCTTTGGAAATGCCCCTCCATCGCCATGATCTTGGCGGGCTGATGCGCCAGCGTGTTCAGCCCATGCTCGTCGCCTGCGACAATCTGAACCGGCGCGACGATCGCAGCCATCCACATCGCCATCGAAAACATCACGCGGGCCGCTTCAGGCGACGCGCCATCGGGCGCGCGGCGTTGGCGCAGGAGGTGCCACGCGCCTACCCCGCCGACCACCAACGCCGTGGTGAGGTAAGCGCCCGTAACAGTATGGATAAGGCGATAGGGAAAGCTCGGGTTGAAAATGACCGTCAGCCACGATCCGGCCAGCACGAACTGGCCCTTGTCGTTCATCGCAAAGCCTGTCGGCGTCTGCATCCAGCTATTGGCCGACAGAATCCAAAATGCCGAGATGAACGTACCGACCGCCACCATGCAAGTCGCCATGAAATGCAGCTTGGGGCCAACTTTGGCCATGCCGAACAGCATCACACCAAGAAAGCCAGCCTCCAGAAAAAAGGCCGTTAGCACTTCATAGGCCAACAGTGGCCCGAGCACTGGGCCGGTTTTGTCCGAAAACACCGACCAGTTGGTGCCGAACTGATAGGACATGACGATACCGGACACGACCCCCATCGCAAAGGCAACCGCAAATATCTTCAGCCAGAACTGGAAGAGATCGAGATAAATCTGGTTCTTGGTGCGAAGCCACAACCCTTCCAGCACCGCGAGATAACTCGCCAGCCCGATCGAGAAGCTGGGAAAGATAAAGTGAAAGCTTACCGTAAACGCAAACTGGATGCGCGCCAGCGTTATGGCGTCGAAGGATTCAAGCATGTGCACTGCTCCGTTGCCATCAACCCATGCAGCGGCGCACCGCCTGTAGGCAAGTGCACAGGATGCAAACGTGCTATTGTATCACGCAACATCGATGGCGGCACGAAATAGCCGCCATTTGCCGCCGGTCGATTAAACAGCCGGGGGCGCGATCAGCGTTGCGGCTGAGCGCCCGGCGGCGGCGGGCCGCCAGCGCCACCAGGACCGCCCGGTTGGCCCTGCTGCTGGCGTTCCTGGGCCTGCCGCACGACGGCTTCCGGCAGAAAATCGATCAGCTCGACGTCAAAGATGAGCAGTGAATTCGGCGGGATAGGTCCGGCGCCGTTTGGGCCATAAGCCAGGTCAGGCTTCAGCCACAGGCGATATTTGGCGCCTTTGTGCATCAGCTTCAGCCCCTCGGAGAAGCCGGGCACGCTGCCGGCCACCGGCAGCGGGGTTGGCTGTTTGGAGGCGTCGAACACCGTGCCGTCTCGCAGCTTGCCAGTGTATTGAATCAGCGACACGTCCTCATCGGTTGGGAAGGTTACGCCCTCACCCTTTTTCAGCACCTGATATTGCAGGCCAGACGCCGTTTCGACAACGCCCGGTCGCGTGCGGTTGAACGCCAGGAACGCTTCGTTGGTTGCCTTGGGATCATTGGCAATCGCGCCCGCTGTGCCGGCAAATGCCAGCCAGATGGCGATACCAATCGCGGCGATCACCCCTGCCCATATCCAGATCAGCACGCCGCGTTTCGTGGGCGGAATCGGCGCGGCAGTGGTCGACATCAGGCGATCTTTCAAAATAAGCGGGGAGAAACTGGCAAACCGGGCGGTTAGGCCAGCCCGGCTTCGCAGCGCGTTACTTTACGCCGTCGCGCTCCATGCGCTTGCGCTCCATCTTGCGCGCACGCCGCACTGCCGCTGCACGCTCGCGAGCGCGCTTTTCCGAGGGCTTTTCGTAATGCCGACGAAGCTTCATCTCGCGGTAAACGCCCTCGCGCTGCAGCTTCTTTTTCAGGGCACGCAGCGCCTGGTCGACGTTATTGTCGCGAACGATGATTTGCATAAACGCTCAAGTCTCCGGTCTATAGAAAATTGTCGTCGCAGACATGGGTCTGCGCCGTATTGGCCGGGCACTATCAGCCGGCGGCGCGTGAATCAAGCGAAATGGCGATTTATCCCGCGGCATTAAGCCCGCGTTTGCCGCTGCACGAGGGCCAAGCTATGGCGCACTCCATGGCAATCGCACCCTTGACGCTGTACAACAGCATGACCCGCTCAATCGAGCCGTTTGAGCCAATCGACCCGTCGCTCGTGCGCCTCTATACGTGCGGGCCGACGGTGTATAACTATCAGCACATCGGCAACATGCGCGCGTTCCTGTTTGCCGACACGCTCGGCCGGGTGATCCGCTGGAAGGGCTGGCCCGCCAGGCACATCATCAACATCACTGATGTCGGCCACCTGACTTCCGATGCCGATGCTGGCGACGACAAGATGGAGCGCGCCGCCGCGTCTCAGGCGAAATCGATCTGGGAGATCGCTGCGCACTATACTGACGCGTTCAAGCAGGACGTGGCGCTGCTCAACATTACCACGACCAGCGAATGGACGGTCGCCACGGATCACATCGAGCAAATGATCGCGTTCGCAAAAGCAATTGAGCACGACTGCTACCAGATCGACGGTGGCCTGTATTTCGATACCTCGAAAGTGCCGGATTATGGCGCGCTCGCCCGCGTGACCACCGAAGAAGGCGAAGGCCGGATCGATCCGGTGTCCGGCAAGCGCCACCCGGCCGACTTCGCGATCTGGCGGACATCGCCACCGGGCGAGCAGCGCCAGATGGAATGGGACTCACCCTGGGGCAAGGGCGCGCCGGGCTGGCACCTTGAATGCTCGGTGATGAGCCTTGCGCATCTCGGCCACCCGTTCGACATCCACACTGGCGGCATCGACCACCGCGAAATCCACCACCCCAACGAAATTGCCCAGAACCAGTCATTCTGCGGCTGCGGCGACACTGGCGCGCGTATCTGGATGCACAATAACTTCCTCGTCGATCGTGGCGGCAAGATGAGCAAATCGACGGGTGAGTTCCTGCGGCTGCAAGTGCTGATCGATGCCGGCTTCCACCCGATGGCTTACCGCCTGATGTGCCTGCAGGCGCATTACCGGAGCGAACTCGAATTCAGTTGGGACAATCTGGCAGCCGCACTCACCCGGCTGAAGCGACTGGTGATAGCGGTCGCTGGGCTGCGCGGGCGCGGTGACACTGAAATCAAGGGCGATGCCAGCCGCTACGTGGCGCTGCTCGATGAGGCGGTATCGGACGACCTGAACACTGCGCGCGCGCTGCCAGCGCTCGAGGAGATGCTTGGCGATAAGGCGCTGTCCCCCGCTGCCCGGCTCGCAGCGCTCGCGGATTTCGACGCCGTGCTGGGGCTTGAGCTTGCCACCCTCGCCCGCACCGACCTGCGCATCCGCCCCGCGAGCGCCACCCTGACCGAAGCCGAGATCAACGCACAGCTTGCAGACCGTAGAGAAGCGCGCGCGGCCAAGGACTTCGCCCGCTCCGATGCCATCCGCGACACGCTTGCCGCATCCGGGGTCGAGGTGATGGACGGCGACCCGCTGGGCTGGGACTGGCGCTTGGATATGTAGCGGTGGATCGGGGGCAGCAGGTGTGCCTGAGGAGCTAAGGAGCAGGTTCTAACAAGCTGTCGGCGGTTGGTCCCCGCCAGCACCAATGGCCGAGAGTTGAGATTGTTATTTAAGGGGAGTTGGGGCGCCGTCGTCGTCACGAAAGGAACGAAGATCAAGCCCCAACTCTTCTTGAAAAAATTGCGGGTGAAGGCCCCTGCGGAAGCGGTAGTGGAGCACATCCGGCGGCAGACCCGGCAGCATCTGTCGGCCGAAGACACGGTCCGCATCGTGCTGGACGAGCCGCGCGGTGAGAACAGTATCGCCAGGCTGTGCCGCCAGGAAGGCATCGCGCAGAGCCCGCATTACACCTGGTCGAAGGAGTGCATGGACCGAGCAGCGCGGCGATCACGAGATGATGGCGAGCACGTGAAGGGCAACCGCGGGTTGGATGGTGACACCGCCCGTGCCGCGACCACCGGCGAGGTCCACTATAACCACCAGCGTTATCACGAGAGCTTGCGCAACGTGACGCCCGCCAACGCCCAGTTCGGCAGGCCACCGGCCATCATCAAACAGCGCGCAAGGATCAAGCGACACACCATCGGGCATCGGCGCTTGCAACACCGCAACCTCGCCGCCTAACATCAATCCCCGGGCGAGCCCCGCACGCCGCTGATTTGCGCAGCCAGCTGTGCCGAATGTTCTGACGACGGACAAAAATGACTCCGATACATAGCCCATCGTTGCACGATGTGCGAAATCCGAAAGGGAGAATTGGATGAGCAGCGCGACGGGAAGTCAGGTCACCACTCGGCCCTTCGCCCGCGGGTGCATTCTGACGCTGGCGGCGGGTGCGCTATGCGGCGCGGTTTCCGTTGACAGCGCTAATTGCGCGGCGCCAGAACGAAGCGCCGTACTGCCACCGATCCATGCAACTGACCCTGCGTTGCAATTTGCCTCGGGCGCTGTGATCGGTGCCACCCCTGCTTCTCCCATCATTACCCTGCACGTTAGCGACGACCTCGGCGAATCGGCGCCGGCGGTCCGGGAGACTGTGACCAGGCATGACTTCGTCAGGGTTGATCCGAATGGCGATTTTGAAATCACCACCAAGCCCGATTTTCCGCTGACGGCGGTCCTCGTCAATCGCGCCGCGCCGCCTGAAGACTGGGTGCGCGACGAAACGCGTGATGGTTTTAAGAGGCAGCCCTGGACTGTCGCTCTCGGCAATCTGGTACTTGGTGACTATGCCCAAACGCTTGATACAACGCTTCGCGCGATTCGTCGGGCGAAGGCATTGCTTGCGCTGCCAGCACCCAGCAGCCAGCCGTCTAGCCGGACCTGCCTGCGCCGCGTCGACGATGACGGCCTTGCCGGAGAGTGTTATCTGCAGACAGTCGTCATCGTGGACGACAGATATCCGAGGTACATCCCGTATCTGGATCCCGACAGCCCGTTCGTGCTTGCTGTGACCAATATCAGTGACAGGCCACAATATCTCTATGTGCTGGACATCGATTATCGCTACCGCATCCGACGCCTGAGGTTGGCGAGCGATACAATCACCGCGCCGGGCGACACCGTCCGCAGCTCGGCCTCTAATATCTTTGGCACCAGCGGTCATCACCGGCTCGTCACGATTTCATCGGACACCATGATTCCCGATGCGGTTCTCACGCCAACAACATTCGGCAGCGATGCAGAGGAAGGCTGTTGGGGATCGCTGGGGGCAAGGCTATGCGGGGTAGGCGCCGACAATGCAGCAGCTGGAGACGAAGGCTGGTCCGCGACGGTCGCCGACTTTAGCGTCGAACGTGCATCAGTGACCTATGTTGGCGGCGGGAATCCTGCCGTTGCCCGCATGGCCCCGTGGATGGCCGCCTATTATTCGACCGTCCCCTACACGCCCGAAGAGCGTCAGCGCGATGCCACCGTGAACAAGGGGCACGAAACCATCAGCATCTGGTCGGAGGAGGAGCGCGGCCATCGTTGTGGCGGCACGCTGATCGCACCGTTAGTCGTGCTGACGGCGGCACATTGTGTCGCAAAGGGCAGTTTTGCCGGGAATGATGCCATTCTTGTGCTGACGAGACGGCGCATCCGCATCGGCACCATCCGCCTCGGGGCAGGGGGTACAACCTATGCGATCGACGCGGTGGCAGTACATGCCGGCTACAACCCCCAATTCCAGCGTAACGACATCGCCCTGCTGCACCTGAAGCCGGATCGCGATACGCGGCCGGTCAATGCTGCCAGCGTCAATCTTCCCACTGATCGCACCGGCACCCTGGTCAGCAACACATCGGTCACCGTGTTCGGATGGGGCTTTACCGGTGTGGTAAGGCCGAATGCGCCGATTGACTTCTCTGGAGGGGAGCTTCAGCGCAACCCCCCGATCCTGCAATTTGGGAATTTGCAGACGCAGGGCTGGAACACCTGCAAGCGGCGCTTCGTCGATCTTCTTGCCCCCGGGATGTTGTGCGCCGTCCCGCCCCTCGATCCGACAACGGGAAAGCCCGTCCGCAACGTTTTCAGTTGTCGCGGTGATAGCGGCGGTCCGCTGGTCCAGCACACCGGGACCGACGCGGTTATCGTTGGCCTGGCTTCTTGGTCAGAAGGTTGCGGTAATCCTGACACCCCATCAGTCTACACCGATGTTGCCTTCTACAGGAAATGGATTGCCGGGGCGCAAAAGCTGTTCCGCCCCGGCGGTGTCGTCTGGGTCTCAGCCGATGGTAAATCGATTGCTCAATCGGCACCGTGATGGAGAAGCTGTCGTCCGACAGCCTCAATGATCAGTAACGCCATGATCGGTAACGCCATGGTCGGTAACGCCATGGTCGGTCACTCCATGATCGGTCGTGTTGCCCATCGCCATGTTGTCGGCGGCATCCATCGCATTGTCGGGCGCTGATGCGGATTCGACGTTTGACGCTGCATCCATCTGATTGGACGTCATTTCTGTTTCATTGCCAGCCACAGATGTTGGTGCTGTCGGTGTGCACCCTGCAAGTGTTGTAGCAAGAACGGCGACCGCCAATCCAAAAGTGATCTTGCGCATAATATCTCCCCCACAAAACGATCCGGACAATCGCTACACGAAGTGCAGCTGCCGCAACAGTCTTATGAATCGCGGATGCAAAGCAAGCGGTTTAAGGAAAGGATCGTTCAGCAACAGCACCAGCCCGGCATCTTGCTGCGCCTTGGCGGCATCGAGCGCATCGAGCGCCCGATCGAACTTTCCCCATTGTGCCAGAATCTGGGCCTGCTGGTATAGCCCGTTGTCGCCCTCGGTGCTGACGAGCTCATCATATGCCCTGCTCACCGCAGCGTTGTCGCCGCGCCGTGCAGCGACAAAGGCGCGGCCGGGGATCGCAAGCAGCCCCATCTTTTCGATCGCAAATGCCGCGCTCGCCTCGTCGACCCGGCCGAGATTGACGAGGGCATTGCCGATATCGCCGTGCAGCGTTCCGCGCTTGGGATTTATCTCGAGCGCGCGCTTGGCCGATGTGATCGCTCCTTCAAAATCGCCGCTGGCAAATCTGATCAGCCCCTCGGTCTTGAACACGCTCGGGTTCAGCGGGTCCAGCGCCACGGCGCGCGCAATGGCGGGATTGGCCTTTGCAAATTGTCGGCGGCGCGCGTGATATAGCGCATAACGACTCTGGACATCGGCGCTGCCCAAGCCAAAATCATGCGCCTTTTTATAAGGAGCGTCAGCGGCAATGACATCAAGCGATCCATAGAACAGCGCATAACCAAGCGCTGCATGGCCATCGGCAAATTCGGCTGCATCGCGCACCGATCGCTGAGCCTCGGCGACGGCCTCGTGATAAAGTCGCTTTCGTTCTGCGGCCTGAACATATTGATTGGCGATCACGGCAAGCGCACGTGATCGGGCAGCTCGAGCGGCGGCATAAAGCGGGTCAAGTCGCACAGCTTGTTCGAACCGGGCCAGCGCCGCGCGATCGGTGCCTTCATCAAGCTGCGATTCGAACAGCGTCTTGCCGCGCAAATAGGCATCGAATGCCGCCAAATTCCTAGTGCCGCCACTGCGCTCGGCGCTGTCAGTGCCGGGGTTGCCCAACTTGGCGGCAAGCGTTGTGGTGACGGCGGCTGCAATGTCTTCTTGCAGCTTGAAAATGTTCGTCAGCGGTTGGTCGTAACTGTTGGACCATTTGCTGAATCCGGTCCTCCCCTCGATCAGTTCGATCGCGATCCGAACCTGATTGCCCGCCACCCGGACGTTACCGTCGAGCAGATAGGTCACCTCAAGCTTGTTGGCGATCGCCTGGCCAGTGTCATTGCTATCGCGGAACTGGTTCGATGATGCCTGGCCCATGACATTGAGCATTGGGTTGCGGGCCAGTTGCGCGCGCAGTTCGGCCGCCAACCCGTCCGAAAAATATCGCTGGTCGGGATTGTTGCTCAGATTATCGAAGGGCAGCACCGCAATACTGTTCGGCAATCGCGGTGATCCGCCGGATGAGAGGACCCAGGCCGTCGCGCCGCCGACGGCGGCAGCGGCGCCCACCCCGGCGGCGGTCAATATGGTCCTCCGGCTGAACTGGACGCGCGATCCAGCAAATGGGGGCGTGGCTGCCGGAGTGGGCGCCCTGCCGACCACCTCGGCAAGCGAGCGCAACGCCCTTTGCATCGTCGGGCTTTCCGCCTTGAGCGGTTCGCGCGAAACATCAAGATACTGGAATTGTCGGAACCCCAGCGGCGGTTCGCTGCCGTCAATCGACAGCGGGATCAGGCAACGCCGGTCGCGCCCGCGTGCCGCCTCGTCATGCACCCAGTGTGAACCAACCGAGACCTTCGACCACAATACCACCACAGCGCCAGCGCGCTCCAGCGCGTCGCTGGTCGTCTTCTCGAAACGGTCGCCGCCGGGGATCAAGCCATCCCACCAAACCGAATAACCTTGTTTTCCCAAAATGCTGATGATCGCCGCCGCGACTTTCTGGTCGTCTCGCGAATAGCTGACGAAGACTAGATTTTCACCTTCCCGTTGGTGTTGATCACCCGTTTCGGTATCATCCATGCGCCGCGATAACCTTATGAGTTTCGTCTAGCTGCCGCTTGGTCGGCCCGCGATCCTAGTTGTTGGCACTAGCCTTGTCACGAACCAACACGCTATGCCGTCCGTGCGGACATTGGCTGGTCCGGTAGGCCATGGCGGTTGGGGAGCGAAGGGGGAAACATGGCCAAGCGATCGATGCACATGCCGAACAAGGTCGACCAGCCGAGATCGCGGATCACATTGGGGATTTCAGGGCATCGTGAGGGGAATGAGGCCTTTCGCGCCAATCGCGCGTTAATTGTCGATGCGTTGGCGCAGGTTTTTGATATTGTCGATCGCGTTACTGCGCGGCAAACGACAGCCGCGGCCACGACCCGCTTGATCTCGCCGTTGGCGCAGGGCGCCGACTTGATCGCGGCAGCATCGGCCATCGACCGAAAATGGGAACTCAGCGCTCCAACGCCGTTCGGGCTGGAACTCAACATTGCCATGAACGCCTGCCCGGACGATACGGCCCAAACGCTTGCATTGCTTGAAGGAAGCGGTTGCGATGCGGCAACCCAGCGCGCAGCCGAAGAAATGCGCACAGTCGCCGCTGTGGCATGTCGGCTTGAGTTGGCCGAACAGGACGACCATTTGCGTAACTTGCTGATACACACGCTGCGCTATCCAGATGATTCGGCAGCCGTTCAGCGCTTTGGCGCACAATCATCCGAGCGCGCGGCGGCGGCCGCCCGAATAGTGGTTGAGCAGAGCGACTTGTTGATAGCAATTTGGGATGGCCGAACCCCCGGCGCGCTGGGCGGTACGCGCCATACGATGGCGACGGCGCTGGCCCTGGGCCTGCCGGTGCTTTGGATCGACGCGACAGCGCCCGGTTCGTGGTCGCTCCTGCGGCTACCAGAGGATTTGTTGGCATCGAATCACAAGCGCGCTGCCATCTCGCCCGACGCACTCGACGCCTTTTTCAACGATATGATCAGCTCATCCCAGCACCTTAATGCCTTGAGCACTTCGGCATTTCAGAGCGAAGCATTACGCGCACACAGCCCTAGACTGCTGCACGCGTATCGCTGGATCGAACATGGATTTGCGGGCAAGCATCGGCTGGTTCGCACAGCCCGCGCAACCGCGACCGGGGAGACGCCGCCGAAGGCCAATGTGCCGTTCGTTGAAAGGATGCGCGCCTTGCCGGGCATTGACCCCGAATTTGCCGTGCAGGTCGAACATGGTGTGATTGCGCGCTTTGCTTGGGCGGACAGGATTTCGACCTATTTGGCTGATGCCTATCGCGGCGGCATGGTTCTTAACTTCCTGTTGTCCGCGCTCGCGATCATTGGTGGCGTGGCCTATCTGCCGATCACCGACGCCGCGATCAAATGGCCGTTCGCGTTGTTCGAGTTCATCCTGTTAATCGCCATTGTCGCGATTACCATGGTGGGCGGTCGTCGGCATTGGCATAGCCGCTGGTTACAGACGCGCCGTGTGGCCGAGTATCTGCGGCATGCCCCGGCGCTGCTGTTGCTGGGTGTCGGTCGTTCGCCGGGTCGCTGGCCGGAGAGAAAGAACGGCGCCTGGCCGGAAGCCCATGTGCGCGAGGTCTTGAGCGATATCGGCTTGCCCAATCTGGTGATTACCCAAGCCTATTTGCGCTCGATCGTCACCGATATTCTGTCGGTCCATGTCGCTGATCAGGCCAGCTACCACCACGCCAAGGCTGCACGGCTGGCCCATGTTCACCACAGTCTCGATCGGCTGTCGGAAAGTGCCTTCAAACTGGCGGTCTTGTCAGTCGCGATGTACCTGCTGATCGCTCTTGGTGACGCCACGCATTTCATGCCGATTGAGCTGGCGCACCGAACGTCAAAGCTGTTCACCTTTCTGGGAGTCGTCTTCCCGACGGTTGGCGGTGCCATCGCCGGTATCCGCTATTTCGGGGATTTCGAGCGTTTTGCGGCAATTTCAGAGGTTGCCGCCGAGAAGCTCGATGTCATCAATCGTCGGATCGACAGGCTGATCCGCAATCCAGTCGGCGAACTGCAGTTCGCACAAGTGGCGGAGCTTGCCGCCGCCATCGACGATATCATCTTCAGCGAAATCGAGAACTGGCAGGCAGTTTTTGCAACAAAGGCAATTACGGTGCCGGTTTGACTAATCGATGGGTGCGTGTGTGCAGCAAAGGCATATGCCTGTCGACGAGCGCGCTATGTTGACCTCCTGTCGGCGCCCAACATTGACCCCGCTATGTCAAGCCTGATGATGGAACTGAGGAACGTCGGCATGGGTGTGTGACGGCGCAGAGCGTCGTACGGGGCCGGCGCGCACCCATGCCCTTCCATCGATCATAATATGGGCTAATAATGATTGATAAAGCGACAGCCAATCAATCAGGTGAGGCGGATTGACGCTTCGCAACGTCGATTTGTGGTGATGGTTGCATCCCGGATGGTCTGCCAAGCGCCAGCATGACAACATCCTTTGGCTGCCATTTCGCGCAGCGGAACGCGGGCCGTCCAGCCCAGAGCGCTCCACTGATGCAGGTTCCAACCCCCGTGCGGTGGGCTTTGCGGAACCTGCAATTGGATGGTGCGGGCGGTGGGAATCGAACCCACACTCCTCTCGGAACTGGATTTTGAATCCAGCGCGTCTACCAGTTCCACCACGCCCGCGACGAGGTTGCCTATAGCGCAGCCAAGTTTTGGCG
>JBJXEC010000176.1:0-26547 GCA_046155125.1 Sphingomonas sp.
TAGTTCGTCTCGATCCGCTCGACATTGGTGACGCGGGTAAAGTCGACATCGTCAATTGCGTTGGCAATGTTCAAGTTGCCAGTGCCGCCGCTGGCGTTGATCAGGATCAGCGTGTCGCTGCCTGCACCGCCGTCAATAACGTCCGTCTGCGAGAGCAGCTTGCCGGCCAGCAGCGCGTTCTGCACGCCGTTGATGCGGTCGTTAGCCGCGCCGCCCTGAACCGTGTCAGATGCCGTCGAGAGCGAGAACGACAGCGGCACTGGCGGCGGCGGCGGGGTGTTGACGTCATTGTCAGTGATGGTGCCGATGAAGCTTGCCGCCGCTGCGACAACATTTGATGGCACCGATACCTGAAGGATAACAGTTTCCGAAGGCTCCACGATCGTGTCGTCATTGACCTGTACGGTCAGGAACGCAACGGTCTGGCCAGGCGCAAAAGTGATCTGTTGCGACACAGGCACAAAATCCTGGCCGGGCGTTGCGGTGCCACCGCTGGTGGCAACGTTCAGCGTGATCGGCGACGTCGCGGCGCGGGCGAGCGTGAAGGTGTAGACAAGGTTGCCTGCGCCTTCCGTCACATTGGCGACGGTAACGTCAAGGGCGATCGTGCCGCCCGTGCCGCCCATGGTCGGCGTGCCGCCAGCACCCGAAATCGGGGCTGCCGTGGTCGCGATCGTCTGCGTGCCGACCGTGAAGGTCGCTACACCACCAGCAACAGTCGACGCCAGAGCAAGCGTCGTGTCGCTGAACGCGAGAACCGGGCGGTCCGCGGCGGCGAGCGTCGGGTTCGGCGCGGGAAGAGTGACGTTGGTCGCGTTAGGACCGGTCACGATCAGCGAGGACCCGCTGCGCACGATCTGATACTCGCTAGCGGCACCCGTGAAGCGAATGATGTCGCGACCTGCGTTGAAGGAGCCGTCGAGCACTTCGGTGCCCGAGCCAATGGTGATTGTTTCGCGGCCGGCTGTCGTACCGAAAATCTCGTTCGAACCACCAAGGGTGAAGCCGAGGGTTTCACCCTCAAAAAGAATAATGCGTGCCATTTTGCCTAAGTCTCCCGAAAATTCTGCTTTTGCCTATGCGTATGAAAAGAAGTTGAACCCAACCGCAGCCTCTGCCGATGCCTCATCGAAGATGAACGCATTTGGGCTGACGACGTCGTTGATAACAATCCTGCTGGCAATGCCCCCATTGTTGAACGTGATCACCAAATCATTATCAATCGACGTGAAGGAGTAGAGCGCACTCCCCGCGTTGCTCACCACGATACGATCATCTCTACCAAAGCCGTTGATTTCACTCGTGTTTGGTGCCGTAGCGCTCTCGGTGAAGGTCGTTGCGGTCGTCGCAGCATTGAAGACCGCCGGTGCACCCGCGGCATCAAGACTGGTCGTCGCCGTTGGTGACGGCGTTGGCGTTGGCGTTGGCGCCGGATTGCCGCCGGTCGCGCTGGACCGGAAGAAATCAAAACCTACAGCCTGCTCAGCCGTCGCTTCGTTAAACACAAACGCATTTGCAGAAACAGCGTTCTGCAACGTGATCTGGCTAACCACGCCGGCATTGTTGAAGCTGACTACCAGATTGGTCCCAACGCTTGAGAACGAATAACTGCTGGTCGCGACGTTGGTCGTGATGATATCGCCAACACCAAAACCAGTGATTAGCGAAATATTACCGGCAGCCGCACTCTCCGTGAACTGAACATCGGCGCCCGCTGCGCTGAACGTCTGCTGCGTCGTCGCCGGGATGGTGCCGCCGTCAAGCGCAACTGGCTCTGGCAAGTTGTTGATGTTCACGGTGATCGCCTGCGTGGCAGACAGCGCCGGCGTGGCGTTGTCAGTGGCAACCACATTGAAGGCGAATGACGGTCGCGCTTCGAAATCTGGCGAGGCAACAAACGTCACAACGCCCGTCGTCGCGTTGATCGCAAATGCCGCGGCATCCGCACCGGTAAGGCTGTACCGCAGGGTGGTGCCCGCATCCGGGTCCGTCGCGGCCGCTGTCAGCACCGTCGTCGTCGTCGGCACATTCTCATCAATCGAGACGGTGCGGGTTGCTGCCGCAAACACGGGCGCTTCGTTGACGTTGGTAACCGTGACCGCAACCG
Source organism: Sphingomonas sp. (assembly GCA_046155125.1). Taxonomy (GTDB): domain Bacteria; phylum Pseudomonadota; class Alphaproteobacteria; order Sphingomonadales; family Sphingomonadaceae; genus Sphingomonas. The sequence goes on from JBJXEC010000176.1 coordinate 2,108, forward strand.
CCTGCGTCGTCGACAACGCGGGCGAACCATTGTCCGTTGCCACGACGTTGATCGAGAAGGTCGACCGCGCCTCAAAGTCTGCGGACGCGCGCAGCGTTACAATGCCAGTTGCGCCGTCAATGTTAAACAGGGCAGCATCAGCACCGGAAAGCGAAAACACGATCGTGTTATTCTGCGCATCCGTCGCGTTCGCGTCATACACAACCGTCGTGATCGGCGCGTTCTCCGCAACCGTAGCCGTTGCGCCCGAGGTGAAGGTCGGCGCAGTATTTGCCGGCGGCGGCGTAGGGGTTGGCGTGGGCGCTGGCGCCGGGGTGTTGTTGCCACCGCCGCCAGCGGCAACCGCTGCAGCAACGCCCCCAGCGATCAGAACGCCGCCAATGATGTAAGGGGTATAGTTGGTGCCGCCAGAGCTTTCCTTCTCAGCGGCCTGAGGTGCGGGCTCTGCTGCCGCGCTATCGGCAACGGCGAGCGGGGCGATAACCGCTGGCGCAAGCGTTGCTGCGCCAACAACCGGCAGGGCAATATCGTGCGCAACTGCGGCGCCCGAAACCTTCTCTACCAGCTCAACCTTTTGCGTATCATTAGCTGCAATGTCGGCCTTGGCACCGACATTCGCCGGGGCTTGGACCCCCTGAGCGGTCAAGCCAGCACCCACGATGCCATCGACATCGACAGCCGACTTTACCTTACCAGCTACGTGGGTGCTATGAGCACGCTTAATCATCACTACCCCCTTAAGGAATTATTCTGGCGCGTTTGGATGCACCTATGGGCCCAATATTCTTCTGATGGCCGAAGCGGAATCTGATTGCAAGTCATATCTTGTCGCCTTCCAGAGCCGGATTCAACATTTTGCTGCCTGCGGCAAAGGTGCAACATAAGCGCAATATCTGAAGGTGTTGCGGGCGATTTCTGCCAATTCTGCAAGCGCTTGCCTCACGACCATAGCTCGCCCGCCAAACCTTACATTAACCTAACATTGGCGCTCGCCGGCCAGTCAGCGTTCGCCGAGCGATTGCGACACAGTCTTGAGAAGCGGTTTGGTGAGATATCTGAACACGGTGTTCTCGCCTGTTTTGATTTCCACGGACACGGTCATGCCCGGTTGAATTTCGACCCGGTCGCCGGGATTTGGCGAGCGCATGGCGCGGGTATCTGCCTGAAGATGAACGCGGTAATAGGTCTGCTCGCCGCCACCTGGACGCGGTTCGCTGATCGTGTCGGGGCTGACAAACGTCACGCGCCCCTCACCCGAACCATAGATCGAACTGTCATAAGCGTCGAACTTGACGGTCGCCCCCTGCCCCACACGCACAAAAGCGATGTCGGCCGGCGCAACCTTGCCCTCGACGATCAACGCCTCGCCCGTCGGCACGATCTGCATCACCTCATCACCGGAGCGAAGCACGCCGCCGATGGTCGTAAGCCTTATGTTCTTGACGATGCCATTCACTGGCGAGCGGATCTCGGTATCCGACAGGATGCTGTTGCGCTGCGCCAGCTGCTGCTGGGCTGACACCAGCTCTTCCTGGGTCCGCGTAAATTCCGCCTGCAATTCCTGCAGATACCGGTCCCGGCGAACAATTGCCTGGCTATCGAGATCAGACACAGCCCGCGCCATCCGCAACAATTCCGATCGGCTGACATCGCCGCTCTTGACCAGCGGCTCGTTGAGATCGAGCTCCTGCCGGGCGAGCGACGCCTGCTTTTGCACAGCCGCCACTTCACCGGCCAGCGCCGACCGACGCTTATTATATAGCCGCCGCTGGTTCTCTACGAATTCGGGATAACCGCGGGTTTCGGGCGGGAAGGTCAGCGGACGGTCGAACAGTTCGGCCTGCACCCGGGCGAGCGAGCTCTGCAGGGCGGCAACCTTTGCGCGTGTTTCGGCAACGCCTGCACTCACCTTGGTCGTATCCAGGGTGACGAGCACTTGCCCTGTGCGGACCTTGTCGCCTTCGCGCACCAATATCTGCTTGATCTGGCCACCATCCGTGGACTGCAGAACCTGCACCCGGTCACTCGGGATGACCTGACCCGGCGCGCGGGTGATCTGATCGAGCTTGGCCCACACCGACCAGGCGATCGACCCGAAGACCAAAATGGCGGTCAACAGCACGATCATCGTCGCTGGCCGGTATAGTGACGATCGAGCGCGCGGCCCGCTTAACTCAGCCATGTGACTTAAAACCCCCGGCTGTGATTGAGCCCACCCCGCCCCCACCTGTCAGAGTGGATTGGCGCGCAGGCGGCGTAATAGCACTTGCTGACTGCACCGTGGCCGTGCCGCTTGCCCGCAGCGCTTCAATCACCGCGTCGCACGGGCCGTCATGCGTGATGCGGCCGCTCTGCATTACGATCAGCCGGTCAACCATCGAGAGCAGCGACAGCTTGTGCGTGACCAGAATGAGCGTGCTGTCGCCCCTGAATTGCGCCTCGATAGACCCCAACACCGCGGCCTCGGTACCTTGATCGAGGTTCGAGGTCGGCTCGTCCAGCAGCCACAGCTTGGGCTGGGCAAGCAGGAGGCGGGTGAGCCCGGTCAAGGTGCGTTGCCCGCCAGAAAGCCCGCGCCCGCCCTCAGAAATCATCAGATCAAGGCCGCGCGGATGCCCGGCAATGAGATGGGCAAGGCCCGTGGTCGCCGCTGCCTCAAGAACGACGCGGTCGCCGGGGTCCGACATGCCAAGCAGCAGATTGTCGCGCAGCGACCCGTTAACCAGACGAAAATCCTGCGGCAGATAGCCAATGTGGCGGCGCAGCACGTCTTCGGCAACATGGCCCAGATCAAGCCCGTCGAGCGTCACGATCCCGCGCTGCGGCGCGTACAGGCCAGCCAGCAGCCTGAGCAGCGTGGACTTTCCCGAACCGATCCCGCCAATGATGCCAACCCGCTCGCCCGCCCGAATATCCAGCCGGGGCACCTGCAACCCGCCACGGGCACCGGGATAGGCAAACTCGACATCCTCAAGCCGGAGCGTTCCATCAAGGCTGGTCGGGCGCAGCAATGCCATGCCCGGCGGGCGATCCTGCGGCTGCTTGAGAATGGCGTCCAGCGCGTTAAGCGACGAGCGCGCATAGCCCCACTGGACGATGAGCGAGGGGAGCTGCGCGATCAGCGGGCCGTTCACTCGCCCGCCGATAATGGCGGCCGCCACCAGCGCACCGGTAGTCATCTGACCCGCACCAACCGCCAAGGCGCCAACCGCGATCAGCATGACATAGGCCATTTGCTGGAGCGTCGAGAAAACCGACTGCGCCGTGGCCGACCAACGCCGTACCGGCTCTTCGGCGGAGACGACGTCTTCGACCAGCTGATTCCAGCGGCTCAGCATGTACCAGCCGCCAAGATTGGCCTTGACGGTTTCGGCCGCATCAAAGCCTTCCACCAGCAGCCCGTTCTTGCGAAAACTACTGATTTGCGCGCGCGCCGTGGCAGACCGGATCAGCCGGGCCAGCAACCATGCAAGGAACAGCGATATCGGCAGCACCGCAAGCGGCACCAGCACGATCCAGCCACCCAGTAGGTAAATCACGACCAGGAAGAACAGCGCAAACGGCAAATCAGCAAGCAGGAACAGCGATGCCGACGAATAGACGCTGCGCACCTGCTCCAGCCCGCGAAGTTGCGCCGCCATGGTGCCAACGCCGCCACTGCGCGCATCAAGCCGCACCCCTTGCGCGCGCGCAAAGAAGAACTCGGAGACCTCAGTGTCGATCTGCGCTGCCTCCTGCTCGATGAGCAGCGACCGCACCGTGCGCAGCAGGAAGTCCAGCGTCAGCGCGAACAGCACCCCGGCCGTCAATACCCACAATGTCGAATAGCCCTGGCGCGGGATCACCCGGTCATAGACCTGCATCGAATAAAGCGATGTAACCAGCGCGATGATGTTGGTCATCACCGTCGCGATAAATGCAGTGACGAGCGCCCCCTTGCGCGAGAACACCGCCTTGCGGAACACCGCTGCTGCGTCAAGCTCGTCGCCGCTGCGTGCCGGGTCGGGAAAGTTGACGGCGTAAAAGCTCATGCCAGGCGCATAGCTCTCGGTCATCGCCTGATTGCCGCGACGTACCCGGATGAGGTCGGGAGCTTCCCATTGCTCGGCGATCGCCCAGCCGCCGGCGTCGGCATACATCATCGCAGGCAGGCTGTGTGCGCGAGGACGGCGGCCGAGCGGCGAGGGTCGGCGCCACCCGAGCGCGCCGCAAAGCGCATCCAACGCGCCTTGCCCGGTCAGCGCCCGCCCAGCAAGATCGTCGCGCCAGTGCGGCGAGAGCTGCACTCCCCGCAACCGGGCATAATCACCGACGATCGCCGTGAGGTCAGGGGTCACCGAAGGGTCTCCGCTTGGCGCGCCTGGGGTTGCCAGCGGCAGGTGTTGATAAGCAAGCGGGCAGATGACGCCATGGCGCTAAACCGTGCGTCGGACTCACCCAGTCGCGCCGCCGACGCCTCGCGCACGGCGTTCATTACATCAAGCCACGTCCGGCGCCCCGCCAAATATTGCCGCTTGAACGATTCCGTCACGTTCTGCGTCGACAGCGTCGCTGACGCGCTGCTCTCGATCCGCGCTTTGGCGGCAGCGTTCTCCACCAGATCGGTGCGGACGCGCTCGCGCAACTCACGCTCGGCCGTCGTAATCGTTATTTCGGCGGACGATTGCCGCAGCCGCGCCGCAGACGCGTTCTGAAACCCGCCCAGCCCGCCTTGGGTTTGTGCGCTCACCCCGAGGCCGGCGCGAGGCCCAATGATATTATTGTAGGAAAACTGCGCGCTCAGTTGCGGGAGGATCGCCGCCTTGGCCTGCCTGGCCTCGGCCCTCGCCACACTCGCCTCAGCGATCAGGCGGTCCCGCTGCGGGCTGCACGCAATCGCCTGCTCCACGGCGTTGGCGGGATCGGGATGGTGGGCCACCGCGTCATAGGTCGGCACAAACCCCAGATCGATCCGAGTATTGCCCACCAGCTGCTCCAGCCGGGCGAGCGCTGCGTCGCGCTGCGACAATGTGAGGGCCAGTTCCTGCTGGCCCTGCGCCAACCGGCTGCGCGCGAGCTCAAGATCCACGAGCGGGCTGACCTCCTGCTCAACGCGCCGCCCAATCGAATCGACGAGCTGGCGCTGCTCATCAACCGTCGACTGCAGAATGACCGCGCGTTCAGCCAGCCGCGCGATGTCGAAATAGGCGCTGATGGTGTCGAGCGCGATTGACCTTACGCTCTCATCGACCTCGGCCTCGCGCACGACGCGCTGCGCCTTTGCGCGTTCAATATTGCTGCCGATCCGGCCAAAGGAAAACAGCGGCTGGTCGACGACAATCTGGCTGCCAAGCCCACGCCCGGTACCGAGCGCCACGCCCTGCACGCCAAGGCTTGGCAAGCGCTGGCTCTTTGCGGCCCGCACATCGAGGGCCGACGCTCGCGCTGCCGCCTTGCGAGACGCGATGCCGGGATAGTCCGAAGTTGCGGATTCCACCGCCTGGAACAACGCCGGCGCAATGCCCGGCGGTCGCTCGTCCGGACGCGCAACCGGGGGAAGATCACGCGGCAAAGACGGGCCATAGGGGGCGTTCGCCCTTAGCTGATCTGCGGCCGGAGGCGCCAGCGTCGTACCTGCGGGTGCGCCCGTCGACGCAGAACTGCCCGCGTCCTTGGCATCGCGTGCCTGGGCAATGCCTGTCTGCGCTGCAGCCAAACCGGTGCCCGCCTGTTCAGCGACAAGCACAACCGCCACAACCATTGCCGCCATCCGCACGATCACTCGCGAAGTGCCGACTGGCTGAGCCGCGTAATGGGCGTGAAGATATACGCCAGGATCGACCGCTTCTCGCCGAGCAGATTGACGTCCGCAGTCATGCCCGGCCCGATTGGCAGCGGCTTGCCCTGCTGGTCCTTGAGCGAGCGCTGATCGACCCGGATCTTGACGGTATAATGGCTTTCGCCGGTGCGCTCGTCAAACGTCGCGTCTGGCGAAATGGTCACGACATTGCCGTCCATCGACCCGAACACGGCCGACTCATAGGCCGACAGGTTCACCTTGGCGCTTTGGCCAATATGCACCGCGGCAATGTCCTTGGGCGAAACCAGCGCCTCGACGAGCAGCCGCTTGTCGGTGGGCACGACTTCAACGATCGGTGCGCCAGGTGACACGCTGCCGCCAATGGTGGCAACGAGCACGCGGTTGACGCGCCCGTCAAGCGGCGCCCTAACGAGCGAACGGCGGACCCGGTCAGCAAGTGCTGGCAGCACGCGCTGCCGTGCTTCGCGTTCGGTTTGCGCGGTTGCCAGTTCGGCCGCCGCCTGCGCGCGCCAGTCCTGCCGAAGCTGCGCCAGCGTCGAGCTTGCCTCCAGCACGCCGGCCTGCGCGCGCGAAATCGCCGCTTGCGCTGCCGCCGCGTCGCTGGTTGCTACCGATGCCGAATTTTCCAGCTGAACGAGCGACATCCGCGGCTCGATCCCTTTTTCCACCAGCGGCCGGATCAGCGCCATTTGCGCCACCGCCGACTCCCGTACCGACACGCGCGATTGATAGCTCGCCTGCGCTTCGGCAACGGCGCGGCGCGCTTGCTGCACCCGCGCCGAGGCAGCGGCTGTCAGCGCCGACAAATCGGCCATGCGCGAGCCGTGCAGCGCACGCTCAATCCTGATTTGCTCGGCCTCTGACTGATTTTTGGCCGCAGGATACCGCGGATCATACCCGCGCACCTCCGCCTCCAGCCGGGCGACCTTTGCATCAAGCGCGCCGACCGAGGCCTGGCTGCTGCCAAGCTCCGCGCCCGCCTGGACCTGTGCCAGCTGCACCAGTGGCTGGCCGCGCTTCACCAGATCGCCGGCGCGCACCATGATCTGCTGGACCACGCCGCCTTCAAGGTTGGAGATGACCTGCAACCGGTCGCTCGGCACGATCCGGCCGGCTGCATGAACGGTCCGGTCAAGTTCGGTCAGCGCTGCCCAAACGACGGCAATGGTGAAGAAGGCAAGGATCGCCCAGAGCAAGACGTTGGACGCCGTCCTGGGCTTCATGCGGGTCGCATAATCCTCAAGATGAATGGGCGTGTGCGTGTTCATGGCAGGTCTGATGTCCGATGGAGAAAGAGGCTTTATGCAGCGACCCGCGGGCGGTTAAGCTGCTTGATGATGTCGTCGCGCGGACCGTCACTCACGATTTTGCCCTGATCGACGACGACAATGCGGTCGGCCAGCCGCAACAGCGCGGTCCGGTGCGTGATGAGCACCACCGTGCGACCGGCCAGCTCCACCATCAGATTGTCGATCAGCTGATTTTCGCTGAGGTTGTCCATCGCGCTGGTTGGCTCGTCGAACACCAGGATCGACGGCTTACCGGCCAGCGCCCGGGCCAGCGCGATTGACTGGCGCTGGCCGCCTGACAAGCTTTCACCGCGATCAGCGAGCCGCAAGTCATAGCCATTGGCGAGCTGCCCGACAAAGCCATGCGCGCCGGTCATCATCGCCGCCCGCAACATTTCTTCGTCATCAAGGCCATCGCGGTCGAGCAGGATATTCTCGCGCACCGTGCCGCTCAGCAGCACGCTTTCCTGGAGCGCGGTGCCAATGTGGCGCCTGAGCGCCGGCAGGTCGAACTGGCGAATGTCCGTGCCATCGACCATGACCAGGCCTTCCTGCGGCGGATACAGCCCCAGGATCATGCGCGCGATCGTTGATTTGCCGGAGCCGACGCGGCCCAGCATCGCGATCTTCTGGCCGGCCGGGATTGAGAGGTTGAAGCCTTGCAACGTTGGCTCCGCAGCGCCTGGATATTTGAACGTCACGTTGCGCAGCTCAATCGCTCCGGCAACTATCGCCGGCTTAAGCCCGGCCGCGCCGGGGCCTTCGGACGGCATGACCATCATCTGGTCAATCTGGCGATAGGCCGTGCGGGTGGCCGATACGCGTGACAACAGCGTGGCGATCTGCGCCAGCGGCTGCACGGCGCGCCCCGACAAGATGGAACACGCAACCAGCGCGCCCGTCGTCAGATTATGGGCGGCAATCTCGAACACACCGACAATCACCACGCCGGCATAGGAAATGGTGTTGGCGCTGGCGGCAATGGTAACCGCGATGGTCGACACCAGCCGCTGGCGCAGCGCGCTGTCAGCGTGCGCGTCCATGGCGTTGACCCAGCGTTTGGTAAGGAGTTTGCCTGCACCTGTCGACTTTACCGTCTCGAGCGAACCAATCGTCTCGACCAGCACGGATTGCTTGTTCAACCCCTCGTTCATAGCCCGCGCCGAGAGCCGGTCGAGCGCCGGATGCGTCAACCAGCCAGCAATGATAACGATGGGGATCATCACCATCGGCACGAACACCACCGACCCGCCAATGATAGCGATGAAGATCAGCGTCAGGATGATGAACGGCACATCCACAACCGCCGTCATGGTGGCGGAGGCAAAAAAGTCACGCAGCGTTTCCAGTTCGCGCATCATGCCGGAAAGCGCGCCGGTCGACCCGCGCTTCAGTTCCATGCGAATGCCCAGCATCCGGGTGAACACCGATCCGCCAATATCGCGGTCAATATCGGCGCCAGCCATATCGACGAAATAGGCGCGCAAAACCCTCAGCGCAAAGTCAAACACCATCACGACCGCCAGGCCAATCGACAAGGCCGTGAGCGATGACAAGGCGTTGTTCGGCACCACCCGGTCATACACCGTCATCGTAAACAGCGACGTGACCAGCCCGAAAATGTTGATCATCACCGCAGCCAGCGCGACTTTGAGATAAACCCCGCGATTGCGCAACATCGGCTCGGCAAGCCAGCGCGCAAACTTGTAGCCGCGTTCGGGTAAGAGATTTTCAGTCGTCATTTGCGGTTCCGCTGCGCCGAAGGAATTTCCAGAACATCCAGTAGTTTGCCGGTGCGCGCCATCAGCACATAGCGTGCCGTATCCAGCTCAATCACCGTCTGTATATAACGCACCGCGACATTATAATAGTTGTTCTCGGTTCCCAAAAGGTCGAACAACGTGCCGCGTGATACCCGGAACCGCTCCGCCAGCACGTCACGCGACTTGCGGGTGGCAATATAATTGGCCTCGATTGCAGCGCGCGCCTCTTCAAGCGCATTGACATCTGACCAGGCGATGGCTGCATCGCGGGTGGCATCGGCTCTTACCCGGCGGTAAGCAGCGTCCGCGCCGCGTGCACGCGCCCTGGCGCCATCGATCCGCTGCGTCGCGCCGCCAAACAACCGTTGGCTAAGCGTAACCGTGCCGCGCACATCATAGTCGCGCGCATTCTCGATCACGCCATAGCGCCCGGCATCGACGCCCACGGAAACGCCAGGCAACGCATCCGCCTTTACCGCCTTGGTATCATAACCCGCGGCCTCGGCCAGTCGCTTGGCGGAGACCACCGACGGGATATTGTCCGCCTCCGCTTGCGCACGCTCCAGCGACATGGGCGCGGCGACCGGCTCGGGCGCCCGCCCCAGAGACGGTGGCACGGGCAAACCAGTTAGCTGCGCGAACTGCGCTTCTGCACTTGCCAGTGACCGGCGGAACTGCGCGAGTTGCGCGTCTGACGCCGCGATATAGCTGTCGACCTGCGCAAGATCGCCCTCGGCCGACACGCCTTGCTTGATCCGCTCGGCAAGCTGGCCGCGCAGCTCCGTCAACGTCTCGCCGAACCGGTCGCCAAGCGTAACCAGCGTGCGATAGCCGAACACTTCGTTCCAGGCAGCGACCGTGCGCAGCGCGAGCTGGCCGGAGGCATCATCAATGCCAGCAATCGACGCGTCGACGCGCTTGCTGCCGGCTTGAATGCGCGCGTTGGTCGATCCGAAATCGAACAGTGACTGTTGAATGCGAAGAACTTCATCGGTCCGCCGCGACGGTCGCGACCGCTCCAGCACATTGTTGGGATCGTTGGAAAAGGCGCGCGTCAGCACCCGAAAATAAGTGGCCGACAAATCAACGACCGGAAACAGCCCGGCGCGCGCTTCCGAGCGTGAGGCGGCCGCTACGTCTTTTTGAGCCTCGGCCTCGTCGCGGACGGGACTGCGCTCGATTGCTGAGCGGATCGTCGACACGAACGACGCGCGCGGCGCGGTGTCCTCAAAAAGCGAGAGCAAGGGATCGTTGGCGGCATCAATTGCCATCGGGTCTCCCGTTGGCGCGGGCAGGCCGCCGGGCTGCGTCGTCCGGCGCAGCACCGTGTCCGCACCGCTTTCCACCGCCACTGCCGGCCTGCCGCTGATCGGCTGCAATGGCACCGGATCGACGATCAATGGCCGGGGCGCCGGGGCGCTGGCAGGTGCAGGTGTCGTGAAAACCGGCGTCGCCGGCGGCGGCACTTTGGTCTGTAGCGGCGCAGGCGCCGCGCCGCGCTGCGGATCAGCGAGCAGCGATCCTGGCCCCGACGTCTTCGACTGCGCCTTGGCCGGCGCGCCAGCCGCGCCCGCGCCAAGTACAAATGCCAAACTTGTCATCGCCAACGCATTACGAATACTGGGTCGAAACTGCGACAAGTTCATGGTCCCCGGCAAAGGCGGCTCCCATATCGACTTAACCATTACGCGCAAGGGGTTTTGGCCGTTGAATGGCAAATCGTTGCGCTTTGCGCCCCGTTGGCCATTGTCCGAACGGCAATGGATGAACATTGGCTGACCATGGCGCATAACTGACCGGAAAAAGCGGCATTCCGGCGCAAACACTATGTCCCGCAAAGAATGAGATTTAGCGCTGTCTGCGGCGCCGTTCCAACGAATCGCTTGTCGGCAGGCCACGCTAGCCCGCATTTACCGGACCAAGATCTCCTTGCCCGACAGTGGTGCCCGCCATGGCGAGCATCGCATCCAGCGACTTTTTGGCGCGCAGCCGCAGCCCCTCCTCAATCTCGATACGCGGCTCGAGATCGCGCAGCGCCACATGCAGCTTTTCCATCGTGTTCATGGCCATATAGGGGCAAATGTTGCAGTTGCAGTTGCCATCAGCGCCTGGTGCGCCAATGAACGTCTTGCCGGGCTCGGTTTTGCGCATCTGATGGATGATGTGCGGTTCGGTCGCCACGATCAGCGTGTCGCCGGGCATGTCCCTGGCATAGGCCAGAATGCCGCTGGTGGAGCCGACATAATCGGCATGGTCGAGAATGTAAGCCGGGCATTCCGGGTGCGCGGCAACCGGCGCCTCCGGGTGCAGGGCCTTCAGTTTCAACAGCTCGGTTTCGCTGAACGCCTCGTGCACGATGCACACCCCCGGCCACAACAGCATGTCGCGCCCGGTCTTGCGCGCCAGATACCCGCCCAGATGCTTGTCGGGCCCAAAGATGATCTTCTGGTCGGGCGGCAGCTGGGCGAGAATTGTTTCGGCAGACGACGAGGTGACGATGATGTCGCTCAGCGCCTTCACCTCGGTGGAGCAGTTGATGTAGGTGAGCGCGATATGATCCGGGTGCGCGGCGCGGAACGCTGCGAACTTGTCCGGCGGGCAACTGTCTTCAAGGCTGCACCCGGCGCGCAGATCCGGCAGCACCACGATCTTGTCCGGCGACAGGATTTTGGCCGTGTCTGCCATGAACTTCACCCCGCAAAAGGCGATGACATCGGCCTTGGTCGCGGCGGCCTTGCGGCTCAAATCCAGGCTGTCGCCGACAAAATCGGCAATGTCCTGAATGTCTGCGGACTGATAATAATGCGCAAGGATGACAGCGTTATGCTCCTTGCGCAGCCGGTCAATTTCGGCGCGCAGGTCAAGCCCGGTGAGCGACCCGCCAATGCCGTTTCGTGCGTCCATCATCAGCCTCCCTTGCCCAACACCTCGTCGAGTGAGCGCGTCGTATCCCATCGCTCGCCCGATTTCACGCCCTCATCGGCGAACCGAATGACAACATGGGCATCAATCCCGGCGGCTTTTAGAGGCAGCGCAAAATTGCTGGCAACGGCGCGGCGCGCCGCGTCCCGCGCGAGCCGCATCGGCAGCGGTCCGTTCGCCTGCTTAATCAGCGCTGCCTGCCCGGCAGCCCGGTTAGCCGCATCCAGCGCCTTTGGCGCATTGGTGAAGGTCGCGAGCAGGCCATGGTCACCATATTCACGGATTTGGGTAAGGTCGATCTGCGGACCGGACAGGGCAAGCGGCGGCAGCGTGACGGTGAGCGTCTTGTGCGGTTCGTCCCACGTCACCTCGCGCGGCGACAACTTTGCCATATCGAGCTGATACTCAACGGTGCCCGGCAAAATCAGCGTCTTTTGCGCCGAAAGCCCGAGCCGCGTCTGGGTGGACGTCACCACCGCTACAAACCGCGCAGCGAACACCGATAGGCGGTTCTGCGTGCGCAAGCCCTGGAGGCTGGCGTTCGCAAGCGTCTCGACGCTTGGCCCGGTGGTTGCAGCGATGTAACGGGTGAGCGCGTAGAACCCGCCAAACACGATCGCCAGCAGCGCCGCCGCGCCGCCCAGCACCGGCAACCAGCGCTTCACGCCGTCAGCCGCCACATGGCCCGAGCGCCTGTTCCCTCGGCGACCACCATGCCGCGGTCACGCAGATCAATGAGATGGGCAAGCACCGATCCGCCCGCCGCACCCATCAGCCGCGCGTCCAGCCCGACATACATCCGCTCGACCATCACCGGGATCGTGCTCGAGCCGTCGCCAAGCGTCCGCAATATCTGCCCCTCGCGCTGCCTGCGGTGCCCGGCGAGCCCCCGCACAAACCGTTGCGGATTGTCAATCGGCTCGCCATGCGCGGGGTAATAACGCTGGTCAGCACGCGCCTGCAGCCGGTCCAGGCTCGCCATGTATGCCGCCATGTCTCCATCCGGCGGGGCGACGACCGTGGTTGACCAGCCCATCACATGATCGCCCGTGAACAACGCGCCCGACTCTTCAAGGGCGTAGCAAAGATGGTTCGAGGTGTGGCCCGGCGTCGCGACCGCCGTCAGCGTCCAGCCATCGCCGGCGATCTGCTCGCCATCGGCCAGCACCCGGTCGGGCGCATAGTCGCGGTCGAACGCCGCATCCGCACGCGGCCCCAGATCCTCCAGCACCAGCGGCGCGCAACCGATGATCGGCGCGCCCGTCATCGCCTTCAGGGGCCGGCTGCCGGGGCTGTGATCGCGGTGGGTGTGGGTAATGACGATTGCCTTGACTGGCCGCCCGCCAAGGCCACGCAGGATCGCCTCGATATGCGCCGGATCATCGGGCCCGGGATCAATGACGGCAACGTCGCCACTGCCGTCCGTTCTGCCGACGAGATGGGTTTGCGTGCCGGTGAAGGTGAAGGGCGACGGGTTGGGCGCAAGCACCCGCGCGACGAGCGGCTCATAGATCACAAGATCACCGGTCGGCATGGCGATGGTCTGGGTTGCATCCATAGGGTGCAAATGGCGCCTCGGCTCGAGCGAGGCAAGGGTGCGCGTTGCTCGTTGGACCACAGCCCGCAAAAGGCCGGTCCGCGCACGGCAATGCGCGCGGGCCGGCCAACCTCCCCCCCGGGAGGCACGCCGCCTGGTCAAGCGGCGATCGGGTCAAGCAGGGACTGGGCTATTGCGCCTTGGCGACGTTCTCTTCCAGTTCGGCAATGGCCTGGTCCAAAGCGGTCAGCGCTTCCTTCCTGGCGTCGGCGGCAAGATCAGAATTCGCCGCCATCCGGTCGCGCGCGGCCCGTACGCCATCAAGCGCCGACTGGTAAGCGCGGCGCTCGATATCCGCCGAATTTCCCGCAAGCTGGGCCTGCTCGATCGCGAGCTTGTGAATGCGATTCATGCACAAAATAATGCGGCGCTTGCCGTCCTTTTGTTCGTGAATAATCCGCTCGCCCCGCTTGCCGGCCACATCCGGGCAATCCTTGCTGTCAATCTCGGGCATGTTGATCCTGATCGGCCGCTCGATCAGTTGTTTGTCGTTGAAGAACAAAAGGCTGCCACGCTTGGTATCATCGGTTAGCGTCTTGCCGTTTTTGTCGCGTTTGATGATGCGCGTACTGACGATTGTATCCATGCCGTCTTTGCCGCCAATTACATCGGCAGCGGCGTCGCCATCATCACTGATGACGATTGGCGCCCCATCCCCACTCTTTTGCACGATGATGACTTTGCGCGCCACCTTGGGCGGGGCGGGCATCTCGGGCGGGGCGGGAGGCGCAGGCGGAGTTGCCGCCTGACCGCTCACCAGCAAGGGCGTCACTGCCGCAATCGCGGGAACTGGCGCCGCGGGCGGCGTCGGCGCAAGCAATGCCGCGCGCGGCAATTCCACGCCAATGGCAGCGCCCACGCCGCCACGCAGCGTCTCAGCCGCCTGACCGCCGGACGCCGTCACGCCGAGCCCGACGATCATCGCAGCGCCAATCGCTCCGGCACCCGCCAGCCGCCGCATTTTTGAGAGTTTCGCCTTTGACAACATGTGCAACCTTCCTTTCAGATCACTTACCGTGTGAAGATGGCAGGCAGCCACCACCGCCCGGCCCTGCGCCGATTTCACGATGGCGCGGCCATAAGCATGGGCGCAGCCCTGCCCGCGACTGGCGAGCACGAGCGCGTCGCACGCCATTTCCTGATCGGCGCGAAACGCCCGGAAAGCGCGCCACGCCACCGGATTGAACCAGTGAATCGCTAGCACCAGCAGCGCCACCCAGTTTGCCAGCAGATCGCCGCGCGCATGGTGCGTAAGCTCGTGGGTCAGCGCCAGCGCGCGCTCCTCAGCATCGTAGCGCGCGCCGAAATCGCTCGGAAACGCGACATATTTCCGCCAGATGCCAAAGGCGAGCGGGCCAGTGGCGGCTGGTGTTTCAATGACGCGCACAGGCCCTGAGGCGACCTCGTGCGCGCTCTCAAGCAATCTGCGGCAAAACCGGGTATGGGCGGCGATATGCCAGGCAATGAACGCAAGCGCGCCAATCGCCCAAAATGCGCCCAACAACGCCCCTGTAGAGGGGGTCGCCGCTACGGGCACCTCGCGCCCCAGACCAAGCGGCTCAATGACGAGCACGGTGAATTGCGCGTTGGCGCGGGCAATTGGCGCTGCGACCCGTTCCTGCCAGGCAACGGGCACCGGCGGCAGCAGCAGCCGCACCGCGGGCAGCAGCCACAGCGCATAGGCAGCACCCGGCCCAAAGCCCCGCCGCACCGGCCCGCGCAAAACCATCACCAGCACCATCAGCAGCGTCGACGCAATCAGCGCCTCGGCTCCCCATGCGAACACGCCAGCGGCGATCATGATTTCAGCGCCTTCAGCAGCGCCTCGATATCGGCAATGTCCTGCGCGGTCAGCGCGTCACGCTCGGCAAGATGCGCGACCAGCGGCGTTAGCTTGCCGTCGAACAGCCGGTCCATCAGTCGGCGCGATTCACCCGCGACATAATCGTCGCGCGCAACCACCGGGCGATAAAGATATCGCCGCCCATCGGCTTCATGCGCGATGACCTGCTTGGCGAGCAACCGGCCGAGCAGCGTTTTGACAGTGTTGCTGCTCCATGCGCGTGCCGGACCAATCCGCTCGGCCACATCCTGCGCAGAAAGCGGCGCTTCCTCCCACAACACGTCCATCACGGCATATTCGGCATCGCTGATTCGCTCGGCCACGGCGCCCTCCTATTGACTACGCCTGTAATCGTATTGTTTACGGGCGTAGTCAATAGCATTGATGCGCTCGGCTAGCCCGCCGCGCCCGCCAGCGCATCAGCCAGCGTCCGCAAAGTGTCGGCATTCTTGACAACCCGGCAACGGTAAACGCTGGCGTTAACCATCAGCGCTCGCAGAAATCAGCGACAAATCGCAAACTGGCACGCGCGGTGCACAGGGTATGGCAAGCCGAGCGGTCACGCTTCAGCTGGGCGGGTTGAGAGTGCCATTTGCCGGTCTCCCCTCAACCCGCCCTACCCGGCACTCCTCAAAATGGCGGCGCACCCACCTATAGCAAGCTGCGTCTCACGCGAAATCGGGCAGGCTGCTCTGTCTCCTTGCGGTCGCATCGTTGGTGCGGAAAACCGGTTCCCACTTTTCCGCACGATGCTTTAACCAGCAGCAGCGGCCAGTCGACCTGCCCGCACCCGGCCATGGCTGGCCCGAAGTGCCGCATGCTGCATTGCCTTGGGGTAAATTTCGCCCAAAAGGCGCTCAAAGGTCCGGTTCCAGCTGAAATGTTGCTCGACATGCGCGCGCGCTGCTGCACCCATTGCCTGATGGCCACCGCGCCACAGCATCGCCACATGATCGGCCATCGCCTGGGTGTCATCGACGGGCACCAGATAGCCAAGCCCGGCGGGCACCCGGTCGATCATCGCGCCACTTGCCACGCCCACCACGGGGAGGCCCGATGCCTGCGCCTCGACGATGGAAATGCCAAAGGTTTCATCGGCCATGCCCGACACATAGATATCGGCCGAGGCGAGCGCGCGCGCCAGCCGCTCGCGGTTCGCTTCGAAACCGGGGAGCGCGATGGGAAGCCCCTGCGCCTCGGCGATCAGCCGGTCGCGCAGTTTGCCGTCGCCAATCATCACCATGGCCGCACCAAGCGCGCGCGGCAGCTTGCGGAACATGTCGATCAGCCGGTCAGCGCGCTTTTCATTGTCGAGCCGCCCGGCATAAATGAGCAGTGGGCCATCCCCCGCGAGCCCCAGTTCCGCGCGAAAACCGGGATCGCGCTTGCCGGGGTGAAAGTTCGCGATATCGACGCCCAGCGGCAGCACGCTGGTGCGCGGCACATTGTGCCTGGCGAGCACGTCGCACACGTCCTGGCTAAGGGTATAAACCCAATCAAACTCGCGATAAGTAATTTCGGCATAGCCATAAGACAGCCAGCGAAACGCCTTGCCCAGCGTGTTGCCGAACTTGGCCCGGGCCACACGGTACACATGCGCATTGGGAAAATCAGTGGAATATCCAGCCACCAGCGTGGTCCCGGGAAAGGCCCGGCGGTGGTGGATGGCGGTCCAGGGCAGCACCCACGGGCACAACGATTCAATCACATCGGGCTGATAGCGCTTCAGCAACTCGCGCACGACACTGGTGCGCAGGATGAAGCGATAATTGGGACTGCCACGTACCGGATCAGCCGCAACTTCGGCCCAGATGTGACGGCCACTCACCACCACCTTGTCTTCCGGCCCCGGCACGATTTGCAGCAGCGAATGCGGCGTGTGATCGAGAATGAAATTGCGCTTCTCAGCAAGATAGGTGCTGACGCCGCCGCCGCCATGCGGCGAATAGCTTTGCGTGAGGTCACATAGCAGCAAGGGCGCGGAACCCCCGGGACCCGACCGGAGGTCACCCGTTTCCAACAGCATGCACGACCCCTTTTTTTTCCGCCTCGCTTCAGCTTGCGGTTGTGACCCCATGATCTGTCAACAATTGGGCAAGCTCGCCACTTTCGAACATTTCCATCATGATGTCCGATCCGCCGACAAACTCGCCCTTTACATAAAGCTGCGGAATCGTCGGCCAGTCCGAAAAGGCCTTAATGCCCTGGCGCACTTCCTGATCCTGCAGCACGTCCACGCTGTCGAACTCAGTATTCAGATGCTGAAGGATCGCAACAGCCTTGCTGGAAAAGCCACACTGCGGAAACAGCGGAGATCCCTTCATGAACAGCAAAACATCGCTGCTGGTTACCAGTTCTGCGATCCGCGATTGGGCATTGTCGGTCATCGTCGTTCGTCCTTATTGCTCGGGTACGCCGGTTTTCAGCTGCAATGCATGGAGCACGCCCCCCATGCGGCCGCCAAGGGCTGCGTATACTGCCTGATGTTGTTTCCGAAGCGGCAGCCCGCGAAAGCTCTCGCTCGTCACGCGTGCTGCATAATGGTCGCCGTCACCTGCAAGATCAGTGATCTCGACCTCAGCATCGGGAATGCCCGCGCGGATCAGCGTCTCGATCTCGGTGGCGGCCATTGGCATGGTGCTTACTGCTCCATCAACTGGCGGCGGGCCTCGACAGTCGCCTCATCAAGCGCGCGGCGCACGGTCGCCTCATCGGTCTCGACCCCTGCACCCAGCAAATCGCCGACCAGCTTGCGCACGACGTCCTCATCGCCCGCTTCCTCGAAATCGGCCTGGACGACGCCCTTGGCATAGCCATCGGTTTCCGCCGGCGTGAGCTTCATCTGCGCCGCGGCCCAATGGCCGACCAGCTTGTTGCGCCGGGCGGTCACGCGAAAGGCGAGGTCTTCATCGCGCGCAAATTTCGTTTCAAACGCCCGTTCGCGGTCGTCGAAGGTGGTCATTGGTCGCTTGTCCCTTCCTGTCGCAGCCGCGCCCCAGATAGGGATGCAAGCGCTGCAGCGCAATTGCCCGCATGCGTCCGCCCGCTCATTCAGCGATACGCACCACCAGCTTGCCGATGGCACCGCGCGCCGCCATTTTCGCGATTGCCTGGCCACCTTTCGCAAAATCGAACACATCGGTTACGCGCGGGTTGATCTTGCCCTCTGCCCACAGTGCGAAGAGCTGCTCGACATGCGCCTGGTTCGCGCGCGGATCACGCGCGGCAAAGGCACCCCAGAACACGCCGCACACGTCGCAGCTCTTCAGCAGTGTCAGGTTGAGCGGCAGGCGCGGAATGCCGGCGGGAAAGCCAACGACCAGATAGCGCCCTTCCCAGCCAATCGAGCGCAGCGCCGGTTCAGCATAGTCGCCGCCAACAGGATCATAAATGACGTCCGCGCCATTGGGCCCCAGCACTGCCTTGAACTGGTCTGCCAGCGCCTTGGACTGTTCCTTGTCGAACGGTGCGCGGCCATAGACAATGGCCTCATCGGCGCCTGCGTTGCGACACACTGCGGCCTTTTCTGCCGACGACACCGCCGCGATCACCCGCGCGCCAAACGCCTTGCCAAGCTCAACCGCCGCAAGCCCCACACCGCCCGCGGCACCCAGCACCAGCAGCGTTTGCCCAGCCTTCAAATGCCCCCGGTCGACCAGCGCGTGGATGGACGTTGCGTAGGTGAGGAGGAGCGCTGCGCCCTCTTCAAAGCTGCGGCCTTCGGGCAGGCGATAGAGCCGGGCGGCGTCAACCGCGACCTTCTCCACCAGCCCGCCATGGCCGATCGTGCCGAGCACCCGGTCGCCGACCGCCCATTCGGTCACGCCCTCGCCGATGCTTTCGACAACGCCCGAAATCTCGCCGCCCGGCGCAAAGGGGCGTTCGGGGCGGAACTGATATTTGTCCTCGATAATAAGGACATCAGGGTAGTTGATCGCGCAAGCTTTCACCGCAACGACGACTTGCCCCTTGCCCGCCACCGGATCCGGCACCGTATCAAGCGCAAGCGTGTCAGGTCCGCCCGGTGCCTTCGACAACAATGCACGCATTACCCATCTCCCTGTAAAGCCAGGGCCGGTGTTCAGCGACACCAGCCTCATATTGCGAAATCTGGGTGTCCCTTGCCAGTGTAAGCCCGATCTCGTCCAGCCCTTCCATTAGGCAGGCGCGGCGGAACGGGTCGAGCGCGAAGGCAAACCGGTCCTGAAATGGCGTGGTAACGTGCATGGTCTCAAGGTCGATAGTGATCGGGTCCGTCGCTGCCACTTCGATCAGCCGGTCGACCGCTTCCTGCGGCAAGACCACCGTAACGATGCCGTTCTTGAAGGCGTTGCCCGAAAAAATGTCCGAAAAGCTCGGCGCGATGACTGCCTTGATGCCCATATCGGCAAGTGCCCAAGCGGCATGCTCGCGGCTCGATCCGCAACCGAAATTATCGCCGGCAATCAGAATCGCGCTGCCCGCATGGCGCGGGTCATCAAAAATGTTGCCGGGCACCGCGCGCACCGTCTCGAACGCGCCTTTGCCCAGTCCGTTGCGCGTAACCGTCTTCAGCCAATGCGCCGGGATGATGACATCGGTATCGACATTAGCGGCGCCCCAGGGATAGGCGCGCCCGTCAACCCGGGTGACGGGCTCCATTCAGTCCGCCGATGCCGGAAAGGCGGGCAGCTTGGCGACGTCGCGCGGATCATGCTGGATGATGACGGTTGCGGGCACATTCCTGGCCAGCCCCTTGAACCGTTCAAGCGACGCAACCGTGTCTGCACGGTTGTAGTTGAAGCCGGGCACGCCATTGCTGTCATAATTCTCGCGGAAATGCGCGGCATCGCCCGACAGCAGCACCGCGCCCTTGCGGACAAGCCGGACCAGCAGCCCGTGATGCCCCGGCGTGTGGCCCGGCAAATCGATCATGGTAACCGTACCGTCGCCAAACACGTCCTTGTCGCCTGACACGGCCTCGGACTTGCCCGTGCCGCCGAACCAGTTTTTGAGCGGCGTCGGGTCCGCGCCATTCTGCGGCGGCTTGGCGGCGAGCGAGTCGAAATCACCCTTGCCAATCATCAGCGTTGCCTGCGGAAAATCGCCCGCCTGCCCGGTGTGGTCGAAGTGGTAGTGGCTGATACCGATCCGCGAGACATCCGCCGGTTTCATGCCGATTTTTGCGAGTTGCTCGACAATCGTGGTCGAGAGCGTGGCCGCAATCGGCGCAGTCTTGCTAAGCGGCGCGCCCTTCATGGCTGCGGGCAGTCCAGTGTCCCACAGCATATAATCCGTGCCGTGCTTGATGAGGTAGCAGCTCCCCGTGAACGCCATCGATTTGCCGGTATAGGCGTTGATGTCGGAAAAGCGGTTGAGATCGTTCACCTGCACCGTACCGCAATCGAGCCGCCACAGCTTCACGTCGGCAGTCGGTACTGCCTGTCCACTTGCTGCAAAGGCCGCCAGACCGCTCAGCACGGTGCCAGCCGCCAACAAGAACAATACCCGCTTCATGATCCGCTCCCCCCGACAAAATCTCGCACATCGGTCAACCGCCCGGTTATCGCGGCTGCCGAGGCCATCGCTGGCGAAACCAGATGGGTTCGCGCGCCCGGCCCCTGCCTCCCTACGAAGTTTCGGTTGGAAGTGGAAGCGCAGCGTGCGCCGGGCGGCACTTTATCGGGGTTCATCGCAAGACACATCGAACAGCCCGGCTCGCGCCATTCGAACCCGGCGTCAACGAACACCCGGTCCAGCCCTTCGGCTTCCGCCTGCCGCTTGACGAGGCCGGAGCCGGGCACGACCAGCGCGCGCACGCCACTGGCCACGCTTTTGCCCCTCGCAACGCCAGCGGCGGCGCGCAAATCCTCAATGCGGCTGTTGGTGCAACTGCCGATAAACACATAATCAACCGCGACATCCTGCATCGCGGTGCCGGGCGTAAGCCCCATATATTCGAGCGACTTGCGGGCAGCGATGCGCTTGGCCGGGTCAGCGAAGCTATCCGGATCAGGCACATGGCCGGTAATCGGCACGACATCCTCAGGGCTGGTCCCCCAGGTGAGCGTTGGCGCGATATCGGTCGCATCGAGCCGCACGCGCTTGTCATATGGCGCCGCAGGGTCGGTTGCGAGCGTGCGCCACCAGGCAACCGCGTCCTCCCATGCGCCATCTTTGGGCGCCATTGGTCGGCCCTTCAGATAGGCAAAGGTCGTCTCATCGGGCGCAACCAGTCCCGCCCGCGCACCGCCCTCGATCGACATGTTTGCGATGGTCAGCCGCCCCTCGATGGACAGCGAGCGGATCACCTCGCCGGTATATTCGATGACATGGCCCGTGCCGCCGGCCGCCCCGATCTTGCCGATGATCGCCAGAATCACGTCCTTGGCCGACACGCCAACACCAAGCGCGCCATCAACCCGCACTTCCATCGTTTTGGATGGTGTCAGCAACAGCGTTTGCGTGGCGAGCACATGTTCGACCTCGCTGGTGCCGATGCCAAAGGCGAGCGCGCCCAGCGCCCCGTGCGCGGATGTGTGGCTGTCGCCGCACACCAGCGTCGTGCCCGGCAGCGTAAAGCCCTGTTCCGGCCCGACGACATGCACAATGCCCTGTTCCGCTGCTGCCGCATCGATATAATCGATGCCGAAATCCGTGCTATTGCGGCGCAGCGCATCAAGCTGTTGCGCGCTTTGCGCATCGGCAATGGGGATCGGTCGCCCGTCGGCATCCACCCGTGCCGAGGTGGGCAGGTTGTGGTCCGGCACTGCCAGCGTCAGGTCGGGCCGACGCACCTTGCGCCCGGCCACCCGCAACCCCTCAAACGCTTGCGGGCTGGTGACTTCATGGATGAGATGCCGGTCGATATAGAGCAGGCACGTGCCATCATCACGGCGCTCAACCACATGGGCTGCCCAGATTTTTTCATACAGGGTTAACGGTCGGCTCGCCATGCGCGCGGCATTAACCGAAAACTGCGCTCCCGCAACCGATTTGCGACATTTTCATGCGTCGCAAGGCGCTTGCTGCTCCTTGGGCGAGACATAACCAGCGTCATGCGCGACAGGGAGCGGCGCATTGCTCTCAAGCGCTGAAAGCACGCCCGCAAAGTCAGTGCGCGGGCGAAAGCCCAGCACAGCTTCGGCCCGCGCAGCATCATATACCCGGTCGATGCTCTCAGGAAGCTGCCAGCCGCGCGCCGCATACAGCGCCGCCGCTCGCGGAAAATAGCGCGCGATCACCGCCGGCGCATCCGCCTTCACGTCAACAATGTCGCGCCGCTGAAAGGGCGTCGGGGCTGACAGGATGACCATATCGAACCCGATATCGGCCGCGCGCTCAAGCGCCATCACATGCGCATCGGCGGCGTCTTCCACCGTCAGGCGGCGGTGGAGCAGCTCGTTCGCTTTCATGTTCGCGCCCGACAACGCTTGATGGGTGTCGTCATCCTCCGGGAAGAAGCGGCCGGTGCGCAGGACCAGGCACGGCAGGCCATGCTTGGCGTGATAGAGCTTGCATAGCTGCTCGGCGGCGAGCTTCGTCACGCCGTAAATGTTGCGCGGTTCAAGCGGGGCCATTGCTTCGTCGATCCACACCGCCGCGTCGCCTTTGGCCTCGCGAATGGCCGACGAAATCATCAGCGACGTGGTCGACGTGAACACGAACGCGCGCGCGCCGTTCGCAACGCTTGCCTCGAGCAGATTAAGCGTGCCGGTGACATTCACATCGATAAAGGATTGTGCGGGGTAACGCGCAATGTCGGGCTTGTGGAGCGCGCCGGCATGCACCACCGCCTCAATGCCGCGTTCCCCAAATGCCCTGTCGATCAGTCTTCGATCAGCGACGCTACCGACAAGGTCGGTGTCGGCGCCGCGCGCCACGTCCAGCCCCGTCACCACGTGCCCCGCCGCCCGCAACCTGGGCGCGAGAAAACGCCCCAGCCATCCGCTTGACCCGGTAAGGAGCACCCGCACCTGTCTCAGCCCACATAATGCGCGGTAGTCTTGGCAGCGACGTCGTCAGCAGACACACCGGGCGCCAGTTCAATCAGCCGGAACGGGCTGTCATGGTCAGGCCGCTCGAACACCGCAAGATCGGTGATAATCATGTCCACCACATTGCGCCCCGTAAGCGGCAACGTACATGCCGGGATGAATTTCGGGTCACCGTTTTTCGACACATGCTCCATCACGACAACGATGCGCTTCACGCCCGCCACCAGGTCCATCGCGCCGCCCATTCCCTTTATGAGCTTGCCCGGAATCATCCAGTTGGCAATGTCGCCGCTTTCCGAAATCTCCATCGCGCCGAGCACCGTCAGGTCGATATGGCCGCCACGGATCATCGCGAAACTGTCCGACGAGCTGAAATAGACCGAGGAATCCAGCTCGCTGATCGTCTGCTTGCCGGCGTTGATAAGGTCGGGGTCCACGTCGTCGGCATAGGGGAACGGGCCAATGCCCAGCATCCCGTTTTCGCTTTGCAGCGTCACGTCCATGCCATCGGGTATGTGATTGGCGACGAGCGTCGGGATGCCAATGCCCAGGTTGACGTAAAAGCCATCCTGAAGCTCTTGCGCGGCGCGCGCGGCCATGTCGTCACGGGTCCAGGGCATCACAACGGTTCCTTCGTCGAAAGATTGGGCCAGGCCGCCCGCGTGCCCGCAGCATAGACCAGGCCATAGCCCAGCACGATGAGCGACGACCAGATGTTGAACGCGCTCCGCATCGCGGGCTCGATCAGGATCGGGATGATCAGCAGGCCGCGCAGCAGATAAATCGCACTGATCACGATCAGCGCCGTTCGCAGCAGCGGCAGGCGCCGGATGACCCCGGCACCCGCAAACGCATAAGCGGCCCATATCCCCAGCACTGTCGCGATGCCGGTGGTGAGGATCGCCGGATACCAGTAGCCGCGCGCCGCCATGCGCGCCATGCCCTCGCCCGCGCCAAAGAACCGGTACCAGTCCGCGCCGCCGGCGATGCAGCCAAGGTGCAGCAACGCCGCGCCAACGCTCAGCCATCCGCCAATAATCAGCCAACGACGCCCGGTCACACCGCCTCCCGCTCGCGCGTTGTCACAAATTCGATCTTCTTGTCATAGGGCGCGCCACGGATAAGCCGGTTGACGTAAATGCCCGGCAAATGGATTTGGTCTGGATCAAGGCTGCCAACTGGCACGATTTCTTCCACCTCGGCGATGCACATCTTGCCCGCGGTGGCCATTGGCTGGTTGAAGTTGCGCG